>NZ_JACRSY010000007.1 GCF_014384995.1 Zhenhengia yiwuensis
ATGGATAAGTCCCTCTTTAGGTGGCTGTCTATCGATGGCTCTTTGAAGAGCACTTATTACTAACTCTTTAGTCATTCGTTTATCCATTGCCCAGCCAAGTATCCTCCTCGAATAAAGGTCCATAACTGTCGCTAGATAAAGCCATCCTTGTGAAGTCCATATATAAGTAATATCAGCGACCCAAGCCTTGCCGGGTGCATCTACCCTAAAGTTTTGATTAAGTAAGTTTGGCGAAACAGGTAGTTGGTGATTAGAGTTTGTGGTTGCCTTATACTTTTTAACTGTTTTAGATTTAATGTTATTTTCCTTCATAATCTTTGAGACTGTCTTTTGAGATACCTTAATCCCTTCTGAATCTAGAACCTTCGTAATCTTAGGGCTACCATAAATACCTCTTGATTGAAGATGAATACGTCTAATCTTAGCTACTAGTTTCGCCTTAGCCTTCTTTTGGTTAGATACTGGTCGTTTTAACCATTCATAGTAACCACTTTTAGAAACACCTAATACTTGGCACATCTTTGCGACACGAAATTCGTGCTGGTGTTGTTTAATGAAGCTATAAATTACTTCAGGTCTTTTGCAAATATGCCCATAGCCTTTTTTAAGATAGCATTTTCCTCTTCGAGATCACGGAGCCTTTTTTCCATGTCACGCATTGCTTTATCATCACTTCGAAGATTCCCACTACCTACAAAAGGTTCTTCTTGATTTTCATTGTACTTTTGTACCCACTTACATAATGTTTGATAAGCAACATCTAGATCTCTAGCAACTTGTGTTGCAGGTTTGTTCAATTCTGTTATTTGCTTTACAGCATGAAGTTTAAATTCTTTGTCATATCTCTTAGCCATTGTTTTAGGACACCTCGTTCATTATAGTTATTTCTATTATAACTCAAATCTCCATTCTATGTGTCCAATTTTTATTCTAGCATCACTCCTAGGAACATCACGAGATAATAATTTATATTCAAGCTCATTAGAACCATTGTTATTCAAAATCTCCACTATTTTTTTTCTGTTACTATAATTCATATATGCCCCCTTTGTGTATAAGTATCTTAATTTAATTATACTACAGCTTAATTCTAGTTTAAACTCACTGTGTCACTACTTTTACTATATAATTTATTTTCTAGAACTTCAAAATAATATTCCAAATAACAAACAAACTCTCAACATAGGTATCAACCTATATCAAGAGTCTCAAAAATATTTTTATCCAATTTTTCAGCAGCTTCTTTTTCAACCTTCTCTGTTACATGTGAGCAAATATCCATTGTAGTCAAGATAGATGCATGTCCAAACCTTTGTTGAGCAATCTTGACGTTAACACCATATTCAAACATTAATGTTGCATTGGTATGTCTTAAATCATATAATCTTAGATGCTTTAATCCTATTTTTTCAATCACCCTTCTAAGCTTTTAGCTTAATGTATCTGGATTGATACATTTTCCATCATCCCAACATACTACTAAGTCATTATCTTCAAACTGTTCACTCATCTTTAACTTATTAGTAAGATAACGTTTTCTTTCTACTTGTAGTAGGTTTAATAAAGCAGATGGCAATTCAATCCCCCCTGTTACTTGTTTCGTTTTTAGATCTTTAAAGATGATTTTATTCTTCTATAACACCAAGTTGTTGTCCTAACGTATATATAGGCATTTTCTTAAGGTAGTCTATCTCTTGTTGTGGTAACTGTTTAATATAAATTTTTACTTCTGTTTTTGATTCTAATAATATTGCTACTGCCAAAAGCATAGGTAATTCATTTTCTCCCAACTCTTTTTTATACTCTATCAAATGGATTTCCTCTTCTTCATTAAAACTCCTTAGTCTGCGAATAATTTGCATTTCATTTATTTTAACTACATCTTTTACATCTTCATATACCTCTAACGTCTTAATCCATTCATAAATATCTAGTACCAATTGAAGAAAACGCTTATCACCTGACAAATCATAATTTGCAATATAAGTCAATGTTTGTAAAATAACAACCTTAGTATGTTTTTTCGATATTGGCGTATCTTTAATCGCCTTCAATATAACCCCAAAATTAATGTTATCTATTCCTATTAATTCTCTGTCATTAAAAAGTGCAAATAAATTAGTTTGTATAGTTTCTCCTTCAAATATTCCTGTCACCTTCACTTTATGATGGAAAACTAAGTCAAAGAAATCATAAATATTAACTTTATTTTTTTGCTTGTCCATAAAAATCAATATATTCAAATTTCTAATTTCTAGGACATATGGAGCTGAACATTCTATTTCTATAGGTATTAACTCCTCTTTATCTACTATCCCTCTTTTGAGAAGATTTAAATGGTTAATTTCTTGCTTGGTTATTCCTTGTAACTCTAATTGCTTCTCTATCTTTAAATAATCTAATATATCTTTAATTAACTTCAATTGATATAGCTGTTTTTCCCACTCTTTTAACTCATCCTCTGTTTTGTCCATAATAAATGTAATAGGCATACCGTCTATTTCCATCTTTCCTTTACGCATTACCTCAATTATAAATGTTAATTCTTGTATACTATCTTCTAACTTGCCGATAATTTTCATCTCAATTTTACGATTAGCAAGGTCAAGAATTGTATTCTGACCTATCTTAATTTGTTGTAAATCTTTTGATTCAATTATGTTAATTTTGTTAAAATATATCTTTCCATCAACTCCTACTGATACGCTTCGCTTCTTCTCTAAAAACATTTTAAACTTCCCCATTATTGGATGCGGAATATCATGTTTATCTTTTTGCATATACATATATGTTTCTAATCCCCACATTTCATCTCCAACGTTCGGAAATGTAGTAGTAAATATTGCAGTTTCTGATGGCATATCCTCTATCGCAAAATTTATCGTTGTATACTGAGCCTCTTGATGTGTTAAAAAATGTCTACATATTGTATTAAGTCTTAATTTTGTTTGTTCTAATACTTGAAATTCAATAGTTTTACTTTTCCCTTGTGTTTCATTCAAAATTCTTTTTATATCTACTGGTAATAAACTTTTATAAAACACCCTATACGACTTTTTCTCTGTAATCTCAACAACAAAAAAAATAACACCTTTTGCCTTAAAATAATTCTCTAAATCTGCTCGTTCTATTGAATATTTCCTTATTTTTTCGCTTAATTGCTCAACATGCTTTCCTTTAACTTGTACAGGAACTTTTCCTACTAGATTCGACTTCTTATGAGAGCCTGAGTTATACACTAATATCTCTCCATCAAAAGATGGACTTTTATCATTTACTGGAATCTCAGGACACAATTCTTCATTTTCAATTACTTCATCTTCTACTCTCTGTACTGCAATTCTTTCAATAAGTGTACTATTCATCGTTTTCTCCCTTTTGTACTTAGTTCTTTATATACTTAACCCAACGTTCATGCCGACCTTGCGACGTCGTAGTAACGACGGCTAATTGAAATTACCTGATACTACTTAAAAATGCTCATTATTTTTTTATAACAAACAAAAACTTGCAAGCCGCTGGTAGTGGGCAAGTTACAAGTCTCATTTCATTACACCTGATAGGATGAGATCCTACGACGCACGGTTTAGCAAACCGTAAAAAATATTTTTTATAAGATATAGAAAAACACTTGTTTTTCTATAAACTTATTATTTGCAGGGCTTTAATCCTCTTTTTTAGATTTCTATTATTTATATGAGCTTTATCTTTTTCTTATCCTCTGATCAGTACGCACCATAAGCAATTAATGGATCTCCTTTTTTTATTCCAAGTGCTGTCGTATGATATAAAACTTCACCATCTAGCTGTGCTATATATTGTTGTAGGTCATTACCTTCTAAATCACATATTTTTCCTAATAAGTCTCCCTTTGACACAGATTGACCTGGCTTAACCCTAGGATACCAAAAACCATTTACTCCTACTTCATCATAAACAGCTTGTATAATTTCTTTTTGTTCTTTCTTAGATACATTAGTCTGTAATATATTTAAATAACTCATCAAATGATATATACAACTTTCGCAATGTTCTACTTCGCTTTCTTGCCACTTACCTTCACCGCCAATCTCTAATAAAAGTGCTGGAATACCTTTTTGAGTGGCATAACTATAAAGTCCATTTTTTGCTGTAGAACTTACACGATAAGTCACCGGTAAATAACTTGCTGCCTCCCATGATATTTCATTTACAAGACTTTTTGCTGCTATTGGAAAGAATACTAAGGGTTCCATTGCTTCATTACAATCTCCACCATGTAAATCAATAAGGAAATCAGCATGAGGATAAATCTCTTTTTCAATGACATAGGCGATTCTTTGCGTCAGCGTTCCATCTGATTTCCCTGGAAATACACGATTCAAATTCTCGCCATCTTCTGGCACAATTTGTTTAGCACCTTCATAAAAACCATACTGATTCACTAGTGGCAATAGGATAACTTGCCCCTTCATTTCCCTAGGATTAAGGCTTTTCCACAGCTTACGAGCGGTTTGCACGCCTACATATTCACATCCATGGACTCCCGCAGTAATCACTAAAGTTTTCCCTTCCTCCTCCCCACATATCCCATATATGGGCATACTATAATGATCTGTAACCTTTAACTCTCCTTGCCATTTTTGACCTTTTTCTATTAAGGTATTGCCTAATTTCATACTCATATTTCTCCTTTACTTTAAAAATCAATAAGCATAGTTCTAGAAACAATGGCTCTTGCTATGCAGACTCTTTGCATCTGCCCACCTGAAAGTTCATGGGGATTCATTCCATTAAAGAGTCCTCTAATCCAACCTTAATTAATAAATCTTCTATTTCTGCTTTCATATCTAAAGTTTTTCATATTGTCTACTCCAATCTATTGGATAGCCTTTTGACCTATATTCCTTCCTAATAAACTGTATGTATTATATAACAACTGGAATACCACTAGGGTAATCCCCCAGCCATGAACATGGAAAGTATCCTCTCTTGTAAATACTTAATAGCCTAGTAAAAAAGCCCTCTTTATTTAATATCACTTCAATACATGCCCATGCTATATCCCTCTTGACAAAGTCCATAATCTCATTTTCCAATCCACATTCTTCTTTTAAATTATATTTTTCTATAAATATACTGTATCTATCCCAAAGTTTATCCCCAATAGCTCTTGAAATATTTAAAAAAATTTCATCTATTTGTGCATCCCCTAACACTTCTTGAGCTTCTTTTTCCAAAAGACAGACTTGGGGCTCCCATGTCTTAAACATTTGTTGGCTCCAACCATCATAAGCCTCAAAGATAGAATATATCACATGATACTCTTCAGTCGGTGTTCCACTCTTTTCAAACCAATTGATTCGAGAAAGCTGATTTAAAAAATTACTAATATCACTCATATTTATCTCCTGTATCTCCATAAATCCAAATTTATCTGCTTCCTATACTATCTATTTTATCATAATCCTCTATAAACTCTTATGTTTATATCTAATATTTTCCTTAAATCAAACCCTATTTTCCCTGTGTAGTACAGTCCATAGCTCTTTAATATCCTATCCTCATTCTTTTCATAAATAACCTATACATCCTTAAATTTCTTCCAATTCGTCCATCTTCAACAGTTATAAATACATCATCCTCAATTAATCCATCTAAAATGTTAGCTATCCTTATATCCATTTTGCATTAAGATAAATGTAATTGTGCTTACTAGCCCCTTATTTGTTACTCCTTTTCGAGTTTTTGAGTATAAAAAGAGTTCATACCTAATGATATGAACTCTTTTTTGTATAGTTACTTGTATTCCATTATTAATTTCCATAATTTTAGACCTGAAAATAGCCAGTGCCTTAAGGCTAAATATAATGGACAGATTCTATCCCCCAAAGACGGACACTGACTAGGAACAATAATATTACTTTATTTGAACAATTTATAGGTCTTGTCGAGTGGAAATTCCTTCAGAAATGTACTATTAAACAGAGTACAGATTTAAACCCTAAGTACTTAACAAATAGGATTTACTTCCCTGCATGTGAACATAATAGCTTAAGGCACCTAAATCAAAGTATTTATCCCAGTCATAGAAAACTTATTAAAACAGTTATTGAAAAGCTTACAAAGGATGAGTACCTTGCAAAGCTTGGTACAACATGACATAAGTCTATCCAATCCTATTGGAATGAAACACTAATGATCAAATATTATTCTTTTACTGCACCAATCGTAATTCCTGAAATAAAATATTTCTGGAAAAATGGATAAACAATAAGAATAGGCACCGTAACAGCCATAGTCGTTGCTGCTTTTAGATTCTCCCCTGATATTGCTCTTGCAGCTGCTTCTGCTTGACTTACATTTTGAATTCTTGAAAATGCCTCTGCCTCTAACAATATTCTTCTTAAGTAAACCTGTAAAGTATCCCATGCACCTGATGGATTATAAATCAAAACATCAAACCATGAGTTCCAGTGTCCTACTGCTAAATATACTGCAATAGCGGCAAATACTGGCTTACAGATAGGAAGTACAAGCCTTACATAAATCCCTAGTTCATGACACCCATCAATTCTTGCAGCTTCAAATAAAGACGCTGGGATATTTTGTATGTAAGAAGCAATCAGTAACATATAATAGGCACTACATAATCCTGGTAAGATATAAATCCAAAATGTATTATTTAATTTTAAAGAAATCATTAATAAATAAAATGGAATAAGTCCACCACTAAAATACATAGTGAAAATGTATACACGCCTTAAGAATGTTCTCCCTTTAAATTGCTTAATTGTGGTCACATAGGCAAGTAACCCGGTACAAAATAGTGTAGAAGCTGTTCCTACTACTACTCTTAGTACAGATACACCCAGTCCTCTTAACATCTTTGTATCTGAAAATAACTCTTTATAGGCATCCAGTGTTACTTTTTCTGGCCATAAAAATGCACTTCCAATGGTTTGATAGCTTGTATCTGTTATAGAGATTACAAATTGATCCCACAATGGATACAACATCATAATTGTAAAAGTAATCAAGAAAATATGGTTAACTACATCAAATAACTTTGTGTATTTGGTCTCTTTCCAATATTTTTCCATTCTATGCCTCCCTACATTACGGATATATCCATCTTTTTCTTAGCTAAATGGTTGACTCCAAATACAAGTACGACTGATATAAGTCCCTTCATTAATCCTACAGCTGTTCCATATGCATAACGTCCTTGTTGGATACCATACTTATATGCATATGTATCAATAACCTCATAGTACTCACGTGTTTGTGCTGTACCAATAAGAAGTTGTTGTTCAAATCCTGCATTTAGGATGCCACCTATACCTAAAATCCATAACAGAATAATCGTTGGCGCAATACATGGTATGGTAATATAACGTATCATACCAAATCTTCCAAGTCCATCAACTGCACCCGCTTCATATAATTCCTTATCTATTCCAGAAATAGCTGATAAGTAAATAATAGAAGACCACCCTATACTCTTCCAAATATTAGCTGATGTCAATATAGCCCAGAAATACTTTCCTTCATTTAAATAATTAATCGGCTCATCTAATAGCCCTAAGCCTACTAATATATTGTTCAACAACCCTTCTGTCCCCAAAATAGAGAAAAGTATACTCGCTACTACCACCCATGAAATAAAGTGTGGAACATAGGAAATTGTTTGGTAGAATTTCTGCGCATGTTTGTTCCTTACTTCATTTAAAAGTATGGCAAGGATAATAGGGGCTGGAAATCCTATTACAATATTTAATCCACTAATTACAAGTGTGTTTCTCATAATCATTCCAAAATCAGGAGATGAAAAAAAGTCTATAAAATTCTTAAACCCTGCCCAATCTACATCCACAAACATAGATTTACCTGGCATATAGTTTTGAAATGAGATAATTAACCCATACATTGGGAAATATGCAAAAATAGCAACCCATATTAATAATATTGCCGTTATAATCCATAACTGCTTTTGTGATTTAAACTCTCTTTTAATCGCTTTTAAATTCCATTTTTGTTTTTGTTGTAAAAAGTCAGCTTGTTCATATTCTTGATTCATCTCATCTCTCCTTTTATAAAATCCCTAACTTCAGATTAATGTACACAGCTCATTTAAATAGAATTTTTTCTATGCTCAAAACTCTTGTTGTGTATATATAACCTAGTGATTATACCTAAATAAATGTAGGTATAATCACTAGGTCTAGCTAGCTTTTTAATTTTCCCACTGCTCTAAGTTCTTCTTATACTCTTGTGAATAGTAAGCTTCAACCTCTTGCATTCCTGCTTTATTTGCTTTTTCTCTTGTCTCCATATAAATAGCTTCACATTCTTCTTCTGTCTTTGCAAAAATTGCTCTAGACCATCCACTGCTTACAATATCAATACATCTTTGTCTTGTATCCGTTAGTGGATCAAAAGGATCAAATACAACTGCGCTAATAGCTGTAGCATCATACATTGTATCTTTTAATCTCTCATCCTTTAATTCTTTCCAAGGGTCTTTATTAGATTGGTTAAACCAACAATTTGTACCATCTGCTAACTTATCACTACCAAATGAAATTTGTAGTGCACACTCTCCTCCTAACTTCATGTACGGTTCGAAATCAAATGTTGGTGTTGCTGATGTAATTTGTTCTACCTTATCCGCTCTAAATGTCGCTTCTCCAGTTTCTTCGTTGAAATCCCAAATAGAATCTGGTTGATTTGGAACCCCATATCCTAAAAGCTTTGTTCCTAAATCACTATTTTCAAAATCGAACCAACGCATATAATCCTCTGGATTCTCACACTTATCTGTTAAAATAACCCGTCCCCATCCTAATGTAGAGTATCCATTATAAGTTGCTTGTTCAATGTCTGGATCCTTTACCAAGTAGTGTACATAACGCATATCTTCTGGATAAGAACCTGGTTTTTCTGCTTCCATTTTCTTCATCCAATTATCTGAAATATAATACCCTGGCTGCCACCATGGTCCAACATAGGCTGCATATCTTTCATCTGTACCTTTTTGTCCCCACTCTTCTACTGTCTGTGTAAGTGAATCTGGGTCAAGCAAACCTGCTCTTGCAAACTGGTTAATATACTTAACCACTTCTAAGCCAATATCACTATTTACCCAATGTTTAAAATCACCATTCTCAGAAATCTCGAATCCATTCTTTAAACCAAATGCTCCCCCAACATTTGTATTTAACATTTGTGAAAGTGCGGGCGCAGTCTTATAAGTTGCAAGACCATATACTTTGTGACCACTAGGTGTCTCTGGATGCTTTTCTACAATCTTCTTAATTGCATCAAAGTAACCCTGTGGTGTAGAAATATCAGGTGAGCCAATTTCCTTATACCAATCTTCTCTGATCATAGGTGCATAGTCTGCACAAGGAATAATATTATTTTGATCAATTCCGTAATATCCAGTAGATAGATTCCATAAGCGACCTTCTTCATCCTCAAATCTAGGTATGTAAGGACCAAACTTTTGCATTAAATTAGGCTGATCTTGAACGAGATCTGTTAGTTCAAGAACTTTTCCTAACTCTTTCCATTGTTCAACAGTCTGTTGACTTAGCCCCATAATAGCTTCTGGATAATCATTTGATGCCAACATTAGGTTAAGACGCTCTGATTGATCTGTATCATAAACAAATTTATTGACGACAACATTAAATTCTTCTTTTAAGTACGCATTTAATGCCTCTGTATCCTCCTTCATACTATCTGGGCTACCTTGTCCAGCATACACATTGATTACTAAAGTCTCATCTGGAACCTCCCATCCATAGGCATTGATTACAGGTTCTTTGCTACTGCTTGTATCTTTTGATGAATTAGATGCTGTCTCTTTTTCCCCTCCTTGATCGCTAGTACACCCAACCATACTCGATGCTACCATTAATGCTACTAACGTACCTGATACTATCTTTTTCATATTGTTGGCCCCCTTTAATTAAATGTACATACTTTTTTAAAATTTTCATTATTATTATATCATTTATGTGCACATTGTAAAGTAATATTTAAAATATTTTTAATTTATACATAAAATTAAACATTTTTTATATTATTATAGATATTTTATTGTTACATTTTTTATTCTACTATTCTTATCTCATTTTTCTTTTTAGATTATATCTTAGAAACAGTAAACCCTCTCTATATTTACATTAACGGTTAAAATATTCGTATCCCTATAGACATGATTATCTCATAATTTTTTCAACAAATGCTATACGATATCCTTCTAATAAAAAAATCTTAGTTACCCTCTTCAGAGCAACTAAGATTTCACATTTTTAAACTTTTTATTTAATAAACTATAGGATAAACCTTCTTCTCTCCATCCTTTTCATGGATAAGTGCTACTTTAGCAAAGACATCTTCGCCTTCTACTACCATGAGTCTTCTTAAGGATTCGTCATGTCTCATGACTACGGTGTAAGTCTCCTCTGGCAAAGTAATGTTGAAAGCACTGATACTTTCATTGCTTTCTAATATCTGTCCTTGTGTACAAATAGGAACACATCTTAGGGTATGTGGCATAGGATTGTTTTGGTCTTCAAGGACGAGTACTGTTATAAGTGTAGTATTGCCTGTATTTTCTTTTTCGGTGGTTAATACGTCTAACTTTTCTAGATGATTGTAGGTTTCAGAGGAAAGCATAGAAGTCTTAGCCATATGTACCTCTGATAAGCTGTATAAAGTAGCTTTTGCCTGTTTGCCTGTAAAGAGAGCCTGTGACTTTTTAACCGTAAGTTCTCCTTTGCCAAAGTGGAAATACTGATTATAAGTATGATTTCCTTTAGCCTTAAAGGTATCTGCTATAACAACAATTTGTGGTTTAATAAAAAGCACTTTACGGCTTACATAAACACTATCCTCTAGATCCATATAGCCAAGGTGTGCCCCTTCTACATAGTCATAGAGTGGATGTGTGATGAAACGGCCTTGTACAGGTTGGGCCACCTTATCATAGCCCCATGTATCAATAAGCTGTGTGAAGGGCTTACCATCCACCATGGTTGTATTATGAGCATAAGCCTTTTTAAGCTCATAACGTTCTTTCGTATCTGTATAAGTGTAACGGCCTGAGTCCTTTAAAATGTCCTCTCCTAAGTAGGCCACATCTACATGCAGCATATCTAAGTGTCCATGACCGCCGCCTAAAGACCCACATTTAAAATGCACATAAGTACTTGCTTCTTCCCAACCATCACGCATGCAGTAGTTCCCACTGGCTGCTAAAGCATGTGAAGGCTTATTGGGTACCTGAGCTTCTAACTGGTCATAAACCTTTACGCCTTTCATACCTATATCCCATATACTTTCAAAGTCTACCTTTTCGTAAGCTAAAGCTTTAAAGGCTGGTTCCTCATAAAGGTAAGCCCCCCTTACAAGTAAGTCTCTTACATCTATATGATCGCTATCTCCATTAGCCAGCTGGATATGATTCGGCTTTGTCATATAAAGATGTGCATACACCATCTTCTTCACGATTTCATGATAAACGTCCTCTAATACAATACCATTATTCTTTGCTGCAATGGCTACATCTAAAAGAGCACGCAGTACTTCATTATGATAAAGGCTAGACTGCTCCCAGTGGAGACCGTCTTCTAGCACCTGCAGTTTAACCGCCTTTGTTAAACGCTCCTTTGCTACATGGATGTAGGTATCCTTTTCTAAGTAAAGCCCTGCTACAAAAAGTCCGTGATTCTCAATAATTCCCCAGTTACTTAGTCTTCTAAAATCATCATTATGTCCTATAATATAGTGAGCATGATCCTCCATACTCTGTCTAAACAGCGCTTCTACTTCCTCATCCCAATAAGGGCTTCCATAGACAAGCTCACGTGCCTTAAGCCAGTTTTCACATCTTAAGCCCGCCTCAATGGTACGCCAAGTACTCCCATAATACTTAGGCTCACATGGATTATGGGTAATCCAGTGCTTCATAAGCCTTATGAATGTTTTCACATACTCTTCTTTTCCAGTGAATACATAGGCCTGGGATAAAATAAGGAAATAACGATTTCGATTCATAGCGTAAGTCCACTCAGGGTCGTTAAAAGGTATATAGTCCCACTCTATTTCCCCTTTTTTAAAGGTAACAGGCTTGTATGTTCTTTCCATTTCCCATTTACTTTGAAATAAGAAAGTATGCTCCACCACAAAGTCTGCCATACAGCATGCTTCCTCTATATCCAGTTCATTATAACACTTGCAATAATCTATAATTTGATCTAAATCATCTATATATTCTCTCATATCATTTTCCCCTATCGCTGAACTAATCCTTTCCCATTTCCATTCATAAGCGCACAAACTTCTGCTACACTTACTTCATTAAAATCGCCTTCTATCGTATGCTTTAAGCACTCTGACGCTAAGGCAAAGGCAACACTTTCTTGCGGATCATACCCTTTTACTGTGGCATAAATAAGTCCTGACGCAAAGGCATCTCCCCCACCTACTCTATCCACAATCTGCACGTCATAAAAAGGTGCAAAATAACTCTTTCCTTCTGTATATAAAAGCGCTGATAGACTATTTAAGCTAGCTGATACAGAATGTCTAATCGTAAGTGCCACTTGTTTAAAGCCATATTTACGTGTCATGGCATAAGCTATGGCACTTAGCCTTGTCTTTTCATCTGCTATTTGGTCTATACGGCCTACTTCTGCCTGACCTTCTACTACTAAGTCTAAATCCAGCATGCTTATAGCATGGTGCTCATTCGTTAGGCAGCAATCCACATACTGCATCATTTCTTGTAAAGTACGACTTGCCTCTTCCTTGGTCCAAAGCTTTTCTCTATAATTAAGGTCACACCAAACGGTAATGCCTTTTTCTTGGCATTTTTTACACACTTTAAGCGCTACTCTTGCCACTTCCTCTCCCAGAGCAGGTGTAATACCTGTTATAAAGAAGTGTTTAACACCTTCTAGTGCCTTATCCCAATCCAATTCCTCACTCCTTATGTCACTCATAGCAGAATGGGCTCTATCATAGACGACTTTAGAAGCTCTTTGGGAAGCACCCTTTTCTAAGAAATAAAGCCCCATACGCTCCCCACCTCTTAAAATAAAGTGAGTATCCACACCATACTTTCTAAGTTCATTGACAGCACTTTGTCCTAAATCATTTTCAGGAAGTTTGGTCATAAAGCGGGTATTGAGTCCAAACTGAGCAAGAGATACAACCACATTGGCTTCTGCACCACCATAGTGCATCTTTAATTGGTGTGCCTGACTAAGCCTTAAATGGTCAGGTGCAGATAAACGAAGGAGCATTTCTCCAAAACCAGCTACAACACCTTCTCCTAAGCCTTCTAGAGTAAGCTGACTTGCTGCACATTCCTCTTTTGTTAAGTGCTGCTGAGTCTCCTGCCCTTGCTTCCCTTTTTGAATGCGTTTAACAGCTTCGGCTGTAAGTTTCGTAATGGCTTTAAAGTCTTTTTGGCGTATCAAATCCTCTTTAACCATCCAGCTCCCACCACATGCAACAATACGTTCATAGCCTAAGTATTCCATCATGGTATCAGGTGTAATCCCCCCCGTAGGCATAAAATTTACTTGCCCATAAGGTGCTGCAAGTGCTTTAATGGTGGCAAGACCTCCTAGCTCTTTAGCTGGGAAGAATTTTACCACCTCTAACCCATGTTCAATGGCTCTTTCGATATCTGAAGCATGAGAACAACCTGGGAAAATAGGTACACCCTTTTGGGTGCAATAATTTACAACTTTTTCATTAAACCCTGGGGCAACAATAAAAGCTGCACCACTTGCTAGCGCCTCATCTACTTGTTGTGTATTTAGTACAGTACCTGCGCCTATAAGCATTTGTGGGCATGCCTCTTTCATTCTTCTAATGGCTTCTTCTGCACATACAGTACGGAAAGTCACCTCTGCTAGATAGAGCCCCCCCTCACATAAAGCTTTCGCAACGGGCACTGCATCTTCTATATACTCGATTTTAACAACAGGTACCAATTTCGCTTCCTTAATTCTTTCTATTACCTTATGCATGACTCTATCCCCCTTACCAGTAAAGTTCCCAATCTTTAAGACATCTTACGATGGCTTCAAGGTAGTAATAATCACCCCATACTGTACATTCATCTACCCCATTATCGCGGACTGTGTTATAAGGTGACTTTTTCGCATAAGTGCCATGTAAAAGCTGCCCATTCGAAGCATCCTCTTCCTTCACTGCATAATGATCGACTAAAGCTTTTAAAATCTTTTTAGCTACACTTGTATAATACGTAGCTTCTTCTTTCCCTAAATATTTACTCATTTCGAGCATACCGCATACAGCAATAGCTGCTGCTGAAGAGTCTTTAGGTTCACTGCTACCATCTGTAAAATCAAAGTCCCAATAAGGCACTAAATCCTCTGGAAGATGATTAATGAAGAAATCTGTTACATCTTTAAAAAGCCCAATGTAACTTTCCTCTTTTGTATACTTATAACTTAAAGCTAAACCATAAATTCCCCACGCTTGCCCTCTTGCCCAAGCTGAATCATTACGATAGCCCTGTGCTGTTACACCCTTTACAGGAAGTCCTGTCTCTGGATCAAAGTAATAAGTATGGTAAGTGGAATGGTCCTCTCTTACAATGTATTTTAAGCAAGTATGAATATGCTTCTTAGCAATGGTCTCATACTTCAGATCACCTGTTACCTCACTTGCCCAGTACAAAAGTGGCAAATTAAGAAGGCAATCTATAATAAGCCTATAATTTTCTTTTGCGCCAAATGGCCCCCATGCCTGAATAAACTCACCCTTTTCTTGGAATCTCCCAATCAGGTTATCTGCTGCCATAAGCGCTGCCTCATACCCTTCCTTAGAACCCACTAATTTGTAAGCGGCTACGCAGGATAAAGAGTAAAGAAAGCCCATATCGTGATGGTCCACTGCTATACGTTTTTCAATACGTTCATGAAAACTATGTACATGTTTAAGTGCAAGCTCTTTAAAACTTTCCTCTCCTGTCATTTCATACATAAGCCAAAGCTCACCTGTATAAAAACCTTCTGTCCAGTCACACTGGCCTGTGCCATGGTACATACCTTTCTGACTTACACAGCTTTTAAACTGCTCGCCTAAGCTCCTTACTGCTTTATGTGTTTGATTTTTCCCTCTTACAAGAGCTTCTTGAAGTTCTTTCGTTGTGATCTCTTTATAACATGCTAATCTATTCACTATTTTCCCCTCTTATCTTCATTATTATTAAAATATAAAATAATCCTTCTTTTTTAAGTCTAGCATACTATAATCTCAATTTCTTGGTATTTACGATTAGAAACATGGCAAATTTTGAACTCTTTTCTGCTCTCTCAATGCCTATACAAAAAAACTGCAAAACCTAAGCTTTGCAGTTTTTTATTCATCTTATTTATTCTAGATATTTTTTACACACTGAGCAAATTTTTGTTTTGCATCATCAATTTTTTGTTGTTCAGCTGCTGGAGTTGGATAAAGACCACGTGCATGCATCATATTGAACACATCTACTTGAATGCTATGTTCTTGTTCAAGACAATGTAAAATAGCATTTCTCACGTTATCATGAACACATTCATTGGCAAAAGTATTATAGTTACCTGTTGCTGCTTTTTCTGCTGAAAGTGCATCTGTTAATATTTCTTTATCAGTATATATTTCTTGCATAATCGAACCTCCATTAATTTAATTGTGCGTATAATGAGTTAAAATGACCTTGATGTTTAGCTGCGATTTCAGTAAATTGTTGTTTAATTTCTGGATCTTGAGTATGCTCTGCTAACATCTGGAACTTTTTAATGAGAAGTTCTTCCTCAGTTAATAAATCTTGAAGTGCTGATAATTCTTTTGCAGATATATGTTCCATAATGAACCTCCTTATCTAGATATCATAATAAGTTTAGTATGTACCTAAACTTAGATAAGATGTATGACTTTGTCTTTTTACAAAAAATGTATTTTTAAAATATATATAATCTTAATATTTTATATATAATATTTTTATATTAAATTATATATATTTCAATTTACTTTCATTAAATTTATACTATAATATTACTAAAAGCATCACTCTTTTTACCTTAACATACATTAAAGGAGATACTTTTATGCCTAAACAATTTATTATGATTATGACAGACACCCAACGCACAGATATGCTAGGCTGCTACGGCAACTCTGGTATGGTAACCCCTTGTATTGATAGTTTATGTGAAAATGGTATTCGTTTTGATAAAGCTTATACCGCTCAACCTGTATGTGGTCCTGCACGTTCCACACTGTTTACAGGCCTTTATCCTCACAGTAATGGAAGTTGGTCTAACTGTGTAGCACTTGAGTCTACTGTTAAAACCATAGGTCAACGTCTCACACATGAAAATATTGCTACAGGTTATATTGGTAAATGGCATTTAGATGGCGGAGATTACTTTGGCACTGGTAGATGTCCAGATGGTTGGAACCCTAAGTACTGGTATGATATGCGTAACTTCTTAGATGAGCTTTCTACCGAAGACCGCATGCGTTCAAGAAATGCAGGAACGATTTGGGAAGGCGACGGCTATGAAGCAGAATTTACTTTTGCGCATAAGTGTTCGAATCGTGCCATTGAATTTATTAAAGAACATCAAGATAAAGACTTCTTCCTTGTTGTTTCTTATGATGAACCACATGGGCCTTTTATCGCTCCTAAGAAATACCCTGAAATGTATAAAGACTATGAATTCCCTGTAAGTGAAAATATCCATGATACACTTGAAAACAAACCTGAACATCATAAAGTATGGGCTGGTGACCGTATTCATCATGACCGTAGTAACCACAAAGTCAAATATCCACTTCTCTTTGGTGCTAACAGCTTTGTTGACTCTGAGATAGGTCGTGTATTAGAGGCTTATAGAACTTATACAAAGGATGCGCTTATCCTTTATACATCTGATCATGGTGATCATTTAGATGCTCACCGCATAGATAGTAAAGGAGCTAGTATGTACGAAGAAATTATACATATTCCTTTTATTTTAAGTGGCACACCTGTTAAAGGGAACAAGGTCGTTAATGAACATGTTGTATCGCATGCTGATGTAGTGCCAACTATTTTAGACTACTTTAATGCAACACCTTATAGTATGTTACAAGGTCATTCTCTCATTAAAGTACTTGATGAACCTACAGCTAAAATTAATGATGCTATTTTCAGTGAATTTGGTCGCTACGAAATCGCTCATGACTCTTTTGGAGGCTTCCAACCTATTCGCTGTATTCGTACAGACCGTTATAAACTCGTGCTTAATCTCCTTTGCACAGATGAGCTTTATGACCTCAAAAAAGACCCCCATGAAATGCACAACTTAATTGACGAACCAGCTACTTCTAAAATCCGTGATGCCCTTCATGACCAGCTCCTTAACTGGATGAATGAAACACGTGACCCTTTTAGAGGTTATTACTGGTCAAGACGTCCTTGGAGAACCGATGCACCACCTGCTACTTGGTACGATTCTTGTATGACAAGACAAAAAGAGCCTGATTATGATGAAGTCAGAGAGTGTGACTATGCTACAGGACTTCCTATTACCAAGGCAACTTATCGTAAATTCTAATCCCTTGCAAACTTAAAGACTCTAATAAAAAAGCCCCTCCCTTTATGAAAGCTTCATAAAGGGAGGGGCTTTTTTATTACTCCATGCTTACTTTTCTAGGTTCGAAAGCCTAAGCTTCCTCTTCTGCTTCCTCTGCTTCACACTGAGGGCAGCCCCCATTGGTGCATGGGCACGCAAACATATCTTGATCTGATACATAATTTGCTTTTGTCTTTACTCTGAATGTTCTTGTTTCACATGCTGTACTCTCATCATCCGCAATTTCAAAGTCGACACAATTGCAACTTCTCGTATCACAACCACATTGGCAGCTTCCTCCATTTTCACATTCACAATCTCTTGGTGGTAATTGTACAACTTTATAAGCATAAGGAATCTCATATTCAGCTGTAGTGCCTGGGTTCTTTACTTCATATAAAAATACACCTACATTAAGTGTTTTGTTAGGACAAGCCATTTCAGGGGCAAGGTGTACAGAAAGTCTTCTACCTCTTGATTGAATCACAACAGGAATAGGTTCTTCTGCAATTTTGTGCTCACAAGGCTCAACTGTATATTCATTACAAGTCGGACATTCTTCACAGCAATCCTGTTCTACTGGGGGCTCCCCTCCACACTCTCCTACATCAAGCCTTTTATCCTGTATTGTTCCCCATGTTACACTTTGCTTATCGTATTTATATTTATACTTCATACCATCAAGTGCAAGTATAATGCCTGTATCTTGGCCTACATAGTCTGCTTCAAAAGACACTGTCTTTTCTTCTCCTGAACCAAGCTCTCCAAATGTCCACATCTTCTCAGTCCCATTTAACTTAAGGTCATTATCATTAGGAACAAAATCTCCAAAATTTGTAAAAGTATTAGGTGGCATTCTAAAGAAGAATTTACCTAATTTTGCTGTGTTTTGAGCATCATAGTTTTTGGCTGTAAAAGTAAATTTAAAGCGGCAATCTTTTTCTTCTACTGGCTCAATCCCAACGGTCACCACTACGCCTGTTGTTAGCACTTCCTCTACTTCTGGTAAGTCTAGCCTTTCATCCTCTAAGCTTATAACTTTTAATTCTTCCATTCTTCATTCCTCCCCTTTTAAACTTTTAATAAAGATAGTGAGCGAGCATCTTAATGCGAATCTTTTCATCACAAAGTTCGGTAAACAAGAAGTAAAAGTCATCCACATACTTTTCATGAATTTTTCTACAGTATCGGCAACCACCCGTATAGACTTTTTGCGTCTTCATGGCGTATAACCTTCCATCTACATACACTTGTACCCCTACTATAACCTCTCTACAAGGGCATACATCATAAAGATAAACAGGAACGGTGAGCATATGTCCTTCATCATCAATATGAACGCCTGCTTCAACACACTTAATCTCTTCACATGCAGTAAAACTTATATCCTCTACACACCTCACCTTAATCCCCCCACTCGATTCAGTTCACCTTCCCTATACTATATGATTAACACCCAAAATTTGTTCATTTTTCGACATTTTAATATTGCAGATGTTATTTTACTTTTCTATTTCTTATTACTTAGCTCATCAATTCATACTTTATAACAAAAGTTCTTGCTGTATAATTATTCCATATAAAGACTTATTTTACGTGAATATATTGTTAATATTGTATAAATTTTTATATTTTAATTAAATAATATTTTAATTTTTTGTAAAATACTGTATAATACCTTTACAAATATGAAATTCGTTTCATAAATACTAACATTAGGGGGAGTTATTATGAAAAAGAGCACATATTGTGCATTTTTACCTTATTATGACGAGGTAGGGACTAATGCAACCTATTATATTTTAGAAGATGGTTCAAAAGGGGTGCACCCTTTTCCGATTAAGCATTTTATTACTGACAAGCTTCATACCTTATGGCTAGATCCACTTATGCTTAGACGCCTAAGCCAACAAATTTTACAGATGAGAACTCATGTACCAATCATCCTAAATGCCGATCAGCTCTTTATTCCTATTAAAATCCGGACAAATGTTCCTATGCATGATGGATGCCTAGGCTATGTCCTAACGAGTGCTATCGCCCATTATGACAACTATACCATTACTTTATATAATGGCGCGATCATAAAGACGCTTTCTTCCGCCCCCTATATTGCCAAGAAACTCCGTGAAGCTGAACTATTGAACTATCGTTATAAGGAACTTATATTGCAGCATATCTCCCCTAAATCTTATGTCTGACTTATAAAAGCCCATCTGTATAACTCCACGACATGGAATCTTACAGATGGGTCTCTTAACGTTCACGGTTACTTTCTAATACATTACTAAGATGGGTAATCGTTCCGGCTAGTGTCTCAATCTTTCCCTCAATTCTTATAAGTAAATACATGGATAAGATAATGGGAAAGCCAAAATTACCAATCTGCGTTAATACTTCATTCATTGTTTTATTCCTCCTTTTTTAATAAAGAGCAAGGAAAAAGCTCCCTTGCTCTTTGCCTACTTTAATCTTTACTCCTCACTAAAATCGACTGCATCTACTTGTTGGATCACATATTTTGCACCAACAATAGCATCTACTGCTACCTTCTCTCCAATAGCACCACTTTCTAATGCCTTGTCCATGACTGCTTTAATTTGAGCACCTGTAATAGACTCTCCTGGGTTGTTAATCGTAATATTTTCTTCTGTCTTGTTAGGTGTACTAAAAGTAAGTACTAGACTTTTCTTTACAATTTCCATTTTTTATTCCTCCTTAGTTTGTTCCTACTAATAGGGTTTCTTGTACTTTGATAATCTCTTCTAGACTTTCAGCATTAAGGCTTCCAATGGCTTCACCTAAGTTATAAAGCCCTTCATCTGTTGCTTGTTGATTACAATGGGAGATGGTTTGTGAACCTTTCATAAATTTTAAGACTACTTTTACTTCTTCAAGTTTACTTGTTACTGCCATTCTCATTTCCTCCTTTGTGGATTTTAATTTTTTCTAAGCACCGGTTGCTTATACTCTATATATACGGACGAGCTCTCAAATTGCGTCATCCTTTCTCGAAGTTTTTTTAGTATTCTTCTTTTACGTGATTCTAAAGCCTTATAATTCATGTGATGAGAACTTGCTATATCACCTATCTTAAGTTCTCTTATATAAAAATCTACAAGGAGGTTGTATTCAAACTCTGACAAGCTCTCTAATCCCTTTATAAGATAAGTAGCCCTCTCTTTTCCAATAATACTTTCTTCTACTTGCTGCCCTTCGCCCACTTGGCTTTCCCAAAAATATGCCTCACTACTCTCCTTCATGAGTTCAGGTCTTTTTCTGCACTTATAATCTCTTCCCCATCTATAAAGAACCATCTTAAAATAAGCCTCAAAGCTCATGTTTTGGCACACCTCATAGCACCTAAGCGCTCTTATGAGTAATATGTAACTTTCTTGATATAAATCCTCTCTATCTCCTTCTATATGCCCAAGTTTATGCGCCCATTTTAGGCATAAGGGCTTCATCTTCTCCCATAGGTATAGCGTATAAGACTGATCTTCTAAACTCCGTTTAACTAATTCCTCTATCTCACTTTGCATCTGTAACCTTTCCGGCTGCAACCTTTTTGTTTTGCGCTCCTTTACTGTACCGTTTTTTAAGATAGATTAAAAATAGGCAGCTCTAACTACATCCCAAGCACTAAGCTATCTTAAGCGGCTCCACTCTTCCCTGCTTATGCAGTAATATTTAAAGCCTCGTCACTCTTTCTTTTTTGCATTTTTGAAAAAAAGATGACGCCTTTTCATCACCTATCCGTATATAACAGATATAAGCCAAATTAAGAAAAGTGATTTAGGAGGAGATACAAATGCAAATTCTTAGATATTGTCCAGAACTTAATGCCCTTACCGGAAGTGTAACCTCAAGTTTACTCATGTGCCAACTTGAATACTGGTTTGATAAAACAGATCACAAACCTTTTTATAAGTTTCTAAGTCCATGCCAAGATGAGCATTACCACGAGGGCGATAGCTGGACGGAGGAATTAGGCTTTACAAAATCTGAGTTTCGTACAGCTTTTAGCAAAATTGGTAAGGTCTATACGACGAAAACTGCCTACAAAAAGAGCCCCGATAAATTTGAAGGTAAACTTTATCTTTCATACTATGACCGTATTAGAAAACTGACTTATTACATGCGTAACGATGCGCTTATTACCAAACTTCTAAGAGATCACCATTTCGCATTTCCATATTCAAAAGACTATCCTTCTTCACAAACTACTCAACCTTATAATTCTAATCTAAAAGAGTCAGCTTCCCCTAACCAAGTTCCTTATGAAGACATTCTAGAACTTTTTCATACATGCTGCCCTAGCCTTAACCCTATTCGTAAATTGACACCTGGCTGTAAATCCAATTTAGATACCCTCTATCATAAACTCACCAGCAAAGGGGAAGATGTGCTTGGCTGCCTTAAGAAAGCCTTCACCTTAGTAGAACAGTCTGACTTTCTATGTGGTAGACAAGAAGCAAGTAATTGGAAGGCTGCCTTTGGTTGGATTATACGTCTTGATAAATTCTTTAACATCCTCAGCGGACACTATACGTCTTTCTTGCCTAAACCTACAGCCTCAAGGCTCTCCCCTACTTCCTCCTCTTCCTGTACCTATCCTTCTAGCGTCCCTAAATTTCTTCGCACTTATACACATAACTTTGACATTAAAGAATTAGAATCAAGAGAACAAGCTTATATAGAGGCTCGGTATGGGCTTTCTTAACATTTTTTAAATTTTTTTATAAATTCGTGACGCATTTTCATGACTTATCCGTATATAGAGTTATGTAAGGGCATGAAACACATCCTAGGCAAAGTGAATCCCCTTACCTCTTGTAAGTTTAAATCTTAGAGTTTATCCCCCCTCTAAACGTTGAGATTTAACTTACCTAACCTTGAGGCTGGAGCTGTGGCAACTCCTACTTCAAGGGGCATCACCCATACATAAGTCTTAAAAAGTTTATCCCTAACTTTGAAATAAATAAGGGCTATCTACCACCTACCTATAGTTTCTCTATGCTACCCCAGCGTCTTAATGTGATAAATGAATGGTCATCCCTTTCACTAAAAGCCTCTGGCAATACCCATTTAGTACTTATAGTCTGGTCTAAGAAATACCTCTAACCTTTCCTATAAGGTATAAACTTTCAATAGGCTTTCATGCTGCCACACAAAAAGCTGGTGCATTGCCATTTTTTATGAGGGGGAATGGCTTCGCGCCAGCTTTTGCTGCTTTTATATTTTTATCCCTAAATCGAATGAATCCTAAAGGAGATTTCTCTATGCCTATACAAACCCATTATCTTACTTCTAATCCCTACAGCCGCCCACGTCTACCTCTTTACAAGGTTACAAAACTTGTCATCCACTGGGTAGGTAATCCTAAAAGTTCTGCCCTTAGCAACCGTAACTACTTTGAAAATCTTAAGCTAGGTAGGACTAAAACTTATGCTAGTAGCCACTATATTGTGGGGCTAGACGGTGAAGTCATCCAGTGTATCCCTGACAATGAACGTGCTTATCACGCCAAAAGTGCCAATAGCTATAGCTTAGGTATCGAAACTTGCCATTCTGACTGGGAAGGCAAATTTAGTAGCTGCACATACAATGCACTTATAGCCCTTTGTGCTATGCTCTGCCAAAAGTATGGACTTGACCCACGCGAAGACCTTTTAAGACATTATGACGTAACAGGTAAATGCTGCCCTAAGTATTATGTAGTTCACCCCGAGGCTTGGACTCAACTTAAAGAGGATGTTCATAAACAAATGTGCTAAAAATAAAACTGGGATTGTTTCTAGACATTCTCAGTTTTATTTTTTATGCCATTCTACATATTTCGACTCTTTTTTGTCACCCTTTTTCTTATTTGTCATATGATATAATTGTAAATAACTTTTTAGGGGGTATTAAATATGAGTTGTAGAAGATGTTGTGGATGTAATAATTGTGGATGTAATGGTTGTGGATGTAATGGTTGTGGCAATAACTCTCGCCGTGGCTGCAGATGTTTAGCTAATGATGTTCAAAAAATTATTAATGACCTTATCGAAGATGTTAAAGATTTAGACGATGCTTTTGATGAACTTCGTGATGAAGGCTGTATTAGAAACGATAACGATAACAATGGCGGATGTAATGGTTGTGGTTGTGGATGCCATTGTGGATGCGGATGCCATCGTGGATGTGGATGCCATCGTGGATGTGGATGCCATCGTGGATGCGGATGCCATCGCTGCTAGATGCTTCTAATTTTTAACTTCATTTAAATACTTTCTTTCATTTGCCCTATAGGTCCTTATGCACCTATAGGGCCTTTTTTATCTCTAATAATCCTTTGTATACTCTCCCTATCTCTACTCGTTATGCTTATAACTTTATGCATTCTCCTCATCAGTATATTTTTTTTACTTTTTATAACTATATTTTTCATAATTAGACAAATTTTTTATTGTTCTACATCTCTATTATTTTATTATGTATACACTTACCCCTTATATAGGCTTAGTATTCTGTATATTTCGTATATTATTCGAAAATTTTTATATATCTTTTTCAGCTATTATAGCCTAATAACTCTTATCTTCTAAAGAAAATCAAAAGTTGACTATCTCTTACTTCTATGTTAGCCTTATTTCCGGCCGAAGTAGATAGTAGCGTTAAATTCTAATTCTACTCCATCATATGATCGAGTTACTAATCTTTACTTGCTTTGTTACTAATCCTTACTTACTTGGTTACTAATCCTTACTTACTTGGTTACTAACCCTTACTTACTTGGTTACTAATCTTTACTTACTCTGTTACTAATCTTTACTTGCCTTGTTACTCATCCTTACTTGCCTTGTTACTCATCTTTACTTGCTTTGTTACTCATCTTTACTTGCCTTGTTACTCATCCTTACTTGCCTTGTTACTCATCTTTACTTGCTTTGTTACTCATCTTTACTTGCTTTGTTACTAGAAGTTTATCTTTTTAATTCTAAATATCAAAATGTCTTTATAAGACAAATATCTCTTAAACTATCCTTATTTTATAGATCATTGTATCTTAATACTTTATTTTATTGAACCCACAATATGCTATAGAGCAGTAAAAGCCTTATAAACTTAATGTTTACAAGACTTTTATCAACTTTACTTTTCAATCTTCTTTAACAATACATCTTGGTTTTTCAGTCTATATACAAATTCTAAAATTATAAACATGCTCTATACGCGTACATTAACTTTTTTCTGCAATAACAATCATGATAAATAGTATTTTCCAAAACGCAGCTACAAGAAGCTCTATTCATATTGTAAATCAAAATACTTCATACCTTCAAAGTCTATGAGATAGGTATGACCTTTCTGGTCTACCATAATAGGGTTAGGTCCGAGTTCAAAATGAATAAGCGCATACTCTTTTCTTTCTTCAATCTTTGTATAAAGCATATGGCTTATACCCATTAACTGCTCTTTTAATCTGGTAATAGGTTCATAATGTTCAAAGAGATATAAGAATGCATCATCTAGAGCTTGTTTAATATAGGCTTTACAGGAAAAATACTCTTCCCTAGTATACTTCAAGTCTCCTACCCTAGAACTTTTAATGCAATGAAGCTTTCTCATATTCTCCTTTAAATCCATCATAATGGAGGCCGTATCCACTTGCAGATTATACAATAAATCTTCCATATTCAAAGGGAAAGGTCGCCTTACTTAAATCTATATAATAAAGTTCTACTAGAGTTCTTGAAGTAATTCTTTTTTCTTCTTCTCATACTCTTCTTCTGTAATGAGATTTTTCTCATAAAGACCTTTTAGTTTTTCTAGCCTTGATTCCATACTTTCTTTCTCTTGACTGAACTTGTCTGTATCTTCTATTTCAATGCTATGTGTAGCAATCCCCTTATCTGAAAAGGCATTAATACCATTCGTCACTGTAATAATAAGTGCCATAACACTCCAAAGCACTCCAAAAGCTCCGAACGTAGGAATGACAACAAATAATCCTATTGCACAAAATATAATACCTATAAAGAATCCTACCATAGATTGACTTTTCCCTGGTTTTACTTTAATCTTTTTACTCATGAAAATTCCTCTTTCTATTCTCTTAATTTTTATATAATACCTGCGTATGATCCTTGACTAAATAGGCCTTATCCTTCTCAAATCCATCCTGAATTTTGGGTATAAAAATGCCCCAGAAGTGGCTTAAACATATTCCAGGGGGAGTTATACATATTTCATATTTATACTCTATCATTTACCAAAATATTATTCAATAGTTTAAATTTTATACTTCAACCACAACCATCTATGACGCCTATCTTATTGTAGTGGGAATAACTTTAAAGCCTAATAGCCCGGCTACCTTTCCAGCTTAAAAATTGCATGGAAAAATAATTCTCCATGCAATTTTTAACCCTCTTAATTATCTACAACAACATCTTGTTGAACAGGATACTTCTCTACAAGGAATTCTACCCAACTCTCCAATTGCTCGTTCAACTGCTCTGTCTCTCTGACTTCTACGGTCTCTTCCACATTCTCTTCTAGATTCTCTTTCACATTCTCTTCTACAACACTGTTGGTTACATCTACAACACATAGGCTATTCCTCCTCGTTTCATATCGGTAGCACCAAAAGTACCTTCCCCTAATAACCTATGCTATTATCCTAATAAATGACACCATTTGCATGTTATTTATTTAATATTCGACAATTCCATCCATCTTTTCCATTGCATAAGTACTAATGATTCCGTCTGATAAGCTAGACCCGTTAAATGAAAATTAGAGTCTTAAAAGATAGATGCAATAGTCCTCAATGCCCTCATGCCAAAAGAAGCAGTCTCTAGGTATCTTAGCAACTTCTTGAAGTGTAGCATGCGTTCTTTCAATGATCTTTCTTGACGCTACATTTGAAACTTTACAAGTTAAATAAAGTGATTTCATCTGATGGGCCCTTGCCACAGCAACCACCAGCCTAATCCCATGATAGGAATAGCTATTTCCCCGATAAGGTTCATCAATTTCATATCCAATGTGACCATTATAATAAGAATGATAATTGTGACCAATACGTATACTTATCTTACCTATACGCTCTCCAGTACCATTATCATAAATATCATAGTAATAAAACGGCAACAATACATCATTTCCTTGAAACTTTTCACAAACCTTTAGAGTTATTTTTTCATCCGAAAGTATGTCAAAATCATAAAAAAAGTAAACATATATCTCCCCCTATAAATTATCTCATCTACTCATCTTTTCTTATAGAACTCTCTTAACTTTTTGCTTTAGCTGAGCAAGCATACTTAGCCAGTAAATCTCATAGCTTATAGCTACTACCATAAGCACCGCTGAGATAGCAGAGGCATTCATCCTAAAACTTAGGCCTATTAAAGATAAGGTATGAAGTACCAAATAAATATTTTGCTTTTTCTGCCATACCTTCTGTTCTACTTCCAACTCCATACTCACTTTTTCTGCTTCTATAATAAGGTATCGCATTGCTAAACTCATACTTCCTAACACAATCATAATACCTTCTGACCATCCTACTAGCCTCAAATCCCCCCTGAATAAAAGCCAAGTTACACCTTCTACTATAACTATAGCCCAGCTTAAGTGTCTCGCTCCCCTTAATGCCTTATGGTTATGTTCTTGTAGGAGCATACCTATCCCTACAGCAATGACTATATAGCCTACAATATCTGGAAAGATAACTACACTACCTATTTGAATATTAACGAGCACAAGTAATGTTCCTAAAAATATCCTTCTATAACCTTCATATTTCATCTAATCCCCCCCTCTTCTCTAAGATATTTATAGCTATCTATCCTGCTAAAATAGGGGGTGTATCTCAAATTTAAAACCTGGTCTATAATCTCTTCGCCCTTAAGGTCTTCAAAATAGATTCTACTTTGAATCTCATAATAATTAAATCTCCTAGAATCCTTTGAATCTATCTCCATCTTACCTTCTAATTTCCATGCCATTCCCTGTTTAAAAGACTGTGGTTCAGGTGGCATGCCATTAATTCGAATTTCTATAAAATCTTTCACCAAAGGATCTAGCGTACTTTTTATACCATCAAAACGAACATCTTCAGTAAAAATTCCACTAAAAGAAGTCTCTCCTGAACTCGATGCCTGACTCATACCATTCTCTAGTATAGCTCTTTCATGTTCTACAGGATAAAAGATGATTTGCCCAATAGGTATATCCATTTCCTCACCATTATTGAACATCACTTTTGCTCTCGTTAGGCTTATCTCTTCTTCTATAGGCATGCCTTCCCCCTTATAATGATACTCGATCCAGTACTCTCTTTGGTCATGATGTGCATTAAGATTAAACTGATTACCTAAGCTTACTCTAAAGAAATGTCCTTCTCCTGTAAGTTCCGGAAATTCTATTTGAACAAGCTCCCTTGTATCATTTTTATTCATCAAACATCCTATAGTAAAAATTGTGTATTCCTCTAAACCTAACTCATAGTAATGTTTTAGAAATACAGGTTGCTTAAGCTGCTCAGCCTGAAATAAGAGTAGGTTGAAGATCAAACAAACACCTATTAACCCTATACAGAAAGTAAGCTTTATGTAGCACCTCATATATCTCCCCCTTCAAAAAGCTTTCTCTTAATGGTCTTATTAAGCTTTATAATTCCTTGTGAATTTTAGGCATAAAAATCCCCTAAAGTAGCTTATTTATACTCCTCTAACATAGCAGCTAAACTTACTTCATCTACCTTTGAAAGAATATGTCTATCCCCATATGGACTAAAGATAGGGTATTGTAAAGCTATATTCTCTGGTACACCATACATATCTTCTACTCCAAGTAAACCTACTTTCTCCCTTATATCTACATACTCATAATACACACTCATATCATCTTCTGGTGATGGGTCTCTCATCGAACTGGTATGAAAGACTATAAAAAGACTTTCTTCTAATTCTGGTAAAGTCCCTACTTCCTGTGTCACATTGCCTTCCCCTAAGTAACGATCAAATACAGTCTCTTGTGTATGAGGCCTACCTTCTTCATCTCCTCTCACTTCTTTAAACCATTTACAATACGCCACGCCATTTTCTATTTCATAGTAAGCTATATTCTCAATAGGCATATCGAATGAAGGGTCTCCTATTAATAAGAAATAGTTTGATTTTGTGTTAAGTGGGAAGATATAAGATTCTCCATAGCCTCCACCAGGGTATACATCTTCTCCATTTACTCTTGGTAAGGCTAATTGTGCAAAACGATAAGCTGTCAAATCATCACTTTTTAAGCCTTCTAATGCCTTATACGCAGTGTGATTAGGGTTATAAGCATTGATGAATCTATCGTCCTCATTATAGTCTACTATTCCCCCTAGTATTTCAAAGATATTTCTAAGTGGTATATAGGTAAGACTTTCTCCCCACTTATTGGTATGCATAAACATAGGACCTATAAGTTCTACCTCTTCACCATTTAAAGCTCCCTGCTTACTGCCTATAAGCACTTCTAACTTCTCTTTATCTTTAACAATTGTTACTTTTTTACTCATTGCATCATACTCAACCTGAGCATCTAATTCTTCCCCTACAAGTCTTAGGGGTACATAAGTCACATCATTTTTCACTACAACTTCAACATCATCTCTTTCTTCGCCATTTAGAAAGAATGTTGTTTCTACTGGTTTTGCCCATGCTGTTGTCTGGATACCTGCTAACATACCTATTCCTAAAATAATTCTACTTAGCTTCTTCCTATTCATCTCTTTGCCCTCCATAGATATTTCTTATGAACTTATTTCATCCTGAATTTTTGGTATAAAAATACCCCAGAAGTCGCTTACACATATTCCAGGGGGAGTTATTATACACATTTCATATTTATACTCTATCATTTGCAAAAGTATTAAACAATAGTTTAAATTTTTTTACCAAAGTGAGGTAAATCTTCTGCTTTTAACATACCACTCAAGAATCCACTAAGACCATAGATAAGAATACAGAGGGCTATGCTTAAAATGAGATTAATATTTGGGAAATTAAAGAGGTTATTAAGAATATAAAAACTAGATAATCCAAGAATACTCATGATAACGGAACAAAGTAACGGATAGAGATAAAGTGAACCAAGATGAAGATTTAAGCCAACTTTATATTTTAGATAGTATACGCAAAGTAGTGCAAAAACCATATAGGCAATCAATGTACTATAAATAACACTATAGATATGCAAAGTAGGTATACAAAGTAAAATGCTATTTAAGATGAATTTAACACTTAACGCAATAATAGCAAATAAGGTAGGCACATATTGTTTGCCCATACCTTGTAAGATACTAGAAGAAAGCTGAGCAGTGGTAATAAAGATAATTGTTAAGGCACCATGCATGACAAGTTCACCACCATCAGGATGTGTCGTAAACATAAAATACATAATAGGCTTTGCAAAAATCATAAGTCCGAATGATGCTGGGATAGAAAGCAAAAGACCTATACGAAGAATTTGAGAGATTTTGTCTGTAAGTCCATTCCTATCTCCCAAAGCGTAAGACTTTGAGATCGATGGAATAGCCGATACAGATACAATGAGTATGAGTGAAATAGGAATATTAATCAGTGTAAAGTACTTCGTTGTGTATTGACCAATCAAACTTGTAGCAATTTCCATCGTAGAAAGTGCTGCTGCACCAGATACAGGAATTGTCTCTACAAGCCCAGAGGCTCTAAGATAGTCGACAGCTGAAGGAAGCTTATTTGAAAGCATTGAAGCATCTATTACCGAAAATATTGAGAAGATAGATGTGGTAATAACCATTGGGATAATAATTGAAAGAAGCTTGTAAATAATTTCCCTGCGACTTTTGAATAGAGGTTTGGTAGATGTAATTGGTATTTGGTTTGTAGGGTCATTTTTCTTATAAAGAAGAATAAGGATAATGAAGCCACATAGAGCACCAATACCTGTTCCTATAGTACTACCAGCAGCTGCAATAGCTACACCGTATTGTATAAAGTAAGTAGCAAGAACTACACTAAATAGAGCATTAAATAATTGCTCGACTACCTGAGAGATAGCTGTAGGAAGCATCGTATTCATTCCTTGGAAATATCCCCTTACAACAGCCATTAAACTGGCTATAAAAATAGTAGGGGACAATATACGAAGTGGAAGAATAAGTTCCTCCATCCCATTTAGTTGAACAGCAATAAACTCAGCCCCTACAAATAAGCCAAGACTAAGTAGCCCACTTACAGCACCTGTATAGAACAGAGCAACTCTGAAGACCTTCTTAGCATCCTGCATGGTACCTTTAGCGAGACATTCGGCAACCAGTTTAGAAATCCCACCTGGGATACCAATGGCAGATACACCAAGAAGTACCACATAGATATTAAAAGCAACCCCATAGATTGCATTACCTGTATCACCTAAAATGCTCGTCATAGGAATACGATATAAAAATCCAATTATTTTACTTAAAAACATAGCAATACCTAGGATTAAAGCACCTTTAATAATGCCAGTACTTTTAATTGAAGTTGTCATGTAATAACCATCCTTTATTTGAGCTGTTTCTTATGTTTATTTAGAACATTTCCTCATACTTCCTGTTTCATACAGTGTAAATTATAAAAATTCAAATCGCTTCATCTGCTTCTCTATAACAATTACTGCTTTGCTTCCTCGAGTATATCACAACTTCATATGTTTGTAGATATATTTCTGATGATTTGCTTATGTTCAAGGTTATGTTCTTTAGCGAACCACGGTTAGGAGTGCCTACACCAAGATACTCGTGTAAGTAGTCTCCTATGGAGCTAATAATCTGCATTCGAAAGATTGGATGCATTGTCTACCTTACATATGTGTAAGTACATAAAAAAGAGAGACTTCTTTTAAATAAAAGTCTCTCTTCCTACCCTATTAACCTTTTACTGCCCCTATCATGACCCCTTTTGTAAAATACTTTTGTACAAATGGGTACACACATAAAATAGGTACGGTTGATACAACAATGGTTGCATACTTAATACTTTCACCTATGGCTTCTATATCTCCACCTGCTCCACTAGCAATCATGCTATCTGTAGAATTTGATATTAAAATTTCCCTTAATATAATTTGCAGTGGATATAAATCTCTCGATCTAATAAATAACATAGCATCAAACCATGCATTCCAATGTCCAACTCCATACATAAGTACCATAACCGCTATAATGGCTTTAGACAATGGCAAAATAATTTTGAAGAAAATTGTAATATCATTAGCGCCATCTATTTTAGCGGATTCCTCTAAACTATCTGGTATAGATTGAAAATTGGTTCTCATAATAATAAGATTATATGTAGAAATAAGTCCTGGAAGCATAAGCGCCCATATGCTATTTCCCATTCCTAAAGTATCATTAATAAATAAATATCTAGGGATCATTCCCCCGCCAAAGTACATAGTAAATACGATAAATACTAAGAGCACTTTATTAAGCGGGAACTGCTTACGTGTTAATACAAATGCTGAAATAGCTGTAACAAATACATTCAAAAAAGTTCCTACTATCACTACAAAGAGCGTAACACAATAACCTGTTACAATATTAGGATTATTTATAACTGCCTTATAAGCATCTACATTAAGACCTAGTGGTTTAAAGAGTAATCCTGTATGTGCAAGTAATGCATTGGAATCACTTAAGGAGGCAAATAATACATAGATAACAGGATACAATGTAATAATCATTATGAATGTAAGCAAGACTATATTAAACTTATCAAATATTCTTTCACCTAAACTCCCTTTACCTACCATCTTTATCCCCCTTTACCACAAACTTGTCTCTGAAACTTTTTTACTAAACTGATTAGCTAAGATAACTAAAATAAAATTAATTAAAGATGAGAATAGACCAATAGCTGTTGTATAGCCATAGTCAAAACTTCCTCCCAGTCCATAACGGTAAATATACGTTGATAGTACATCTGCTGTTTCATACGTCTGTGGATTGTACAACAAAATGACTTTTTCAAATCCTACACTCATAACCTGACCTACTCGAAGGATGAACAGCATAATGATTGTTGGTGCAATGGATGGCAAGGTGACATGAATAAGACGTTTAAATCGATTAGCACCATCTATTGCAGCAGCCTCATAAAGTTGTTCATCTACACCTGATAGAGCTGCTAAATAAATAATCGTTCCCCATCCAATCTCCTGCCAAATACCACTAGCTACATAAATTGTTCTAAAATATTCCTTTATCGCCAATAAGTTAGTCTGTTCTACTAATCCCAAACTTGATAAGAGACTGGTAATGAACCCATCTCTCGCTAAAAATTGATTGAGCATACCACATACAACAACAAGGGAAATAAAATGTGGTAAGTAAGTAATCGTTTGAACAGCTTTTTTAAATTTTTTATGTTTTACCTCATTTAACAATAAGGCCAAAATAAGGGGTGCTGGAAATCCCCACAGGATATTTTGGATACTAAGTGCCAGTGTATTTCTAATTAAGCGCCAAAAGTAATGACTTTCAAAGAATTTGATAAAGTTATCAAGTCCAATAAATGGACTACCACTTATTCCGTCTACAATACTATAATCTTGAAAAGCCATTACAATGCCATACATAGGGCCATAATGAAAGATTGCATAATAAGCGATAAGTGGAATAGCTAATGCATACACATACTTATTACGATTCCATTCTTTCTTCATTTTTGTTCCTAAAGATACCTTTGGCTTCTTAACTTCTTCCCCCTGCACTAATGCTACTTTTGCCATTTTTTCTCCCCTTTCTTTAAAAGGGAACCTGGTTTGGTCCCCTTCGTCTACAGTTAATTACCTTGCCTCATATCTCTTAATACCAGCTTCTTTAATCTCAATTGCACGATCAATGCCAAATTTATTAATTTGCTCTACATATTGATCGAAATTATCTAGCGATTCTGCACCTGTTACAAAAGCAATAAACATTTCATCTCTGTATGTATTTATTTCAGTCATAATCGTTGCTAGATCTTTAGATTCATCGGATGTCGCTGTAAGCGGTGGGATAACATGTTTTGCTGCATTATCTACATATTTATTAAATGCTGCCGCAGCTTCTTTTTGAGCATCTAATTGATAGTACTGTTCTTGGTACTCTGGTATTTCACAAAGTCCTGGTGCACCATAGTTAGCTTGAATATATTTACCCATTGCATGCCCAATGGATAAACCATCTGGATTATTTAAGATAAGGTCTGTATAAACAGGTTTACCATCTTCCATATTATAAGTAAGCCCTTCTACCCCAAAGTTCTTAAGAAGTGCTCCTTCTTCTGTATAAAGATAGTCAAACATTTTCACAATCTCTTCTACATTTTCAGCTGTTGCTGTAATAGCTGCTGCTGGCCCTGCAATACTATTTGTATACCCAGATAAAAATTTCCCTTCATCCCCCTTATTCAGTACAGGGTTTGGCACACCTACAAGTTCATACCCTTCCTCAGTTGCTGCCTTATACCAAGTTCCTATACTACTTCCAACCCATGCAAAAGTAGCACCTGTTTTACCATTAATAATATTTGCATCTATAATCTTACTATCGATAGAAGCAAAATCTGGGTCTAATAATCCTTCCTTATACCATCTATTTAATGTGGTTAAATACTCTTTATAGCCTGGCTGTATTGGACCATATTGTACCTTACCATTATCATCTAAATAGAAATCAATACCTATTTCATAAGCTGCATTAAATAAGTTAAGTCCATTTCCTGATAAATCTAAAGCTTTAATACTTAGTGGAACTTCTACACCCTTTTCCTCTTTAAAAGCTCTAAGAACTGTTTCCCATTCTTCAATAGTTTCTGGTGCTTCAAGCCCTAAATCCTCTAACCAGTCCTCTCTTAATACAAGACCTGAGAAAGCTTTTACATCTCCTTGGTTAAGTCCTTGGAAAGCATAAATGGTCCCCTCATCTGTTTTACATTGTTTAAACATTTCTGGATTAGCTTCCATCGCTGCTTTATAGTTTGGTGCTAAATCTAAATAATCATTTAAAGGAATAATAATGCCATCTTTGACTGCTTTTTCTGGCCCACCTGGATACTCACTTAACCATTGTGCTTGAATAACATCGGGTAAATCTTTTCTTGAAGCAATTAAGAGTTTAAATTGTTCTGCCTCTTGACCTACTGGTGGATGTAAGAATTCTATAGCAACACCTGTTTTTTCTTTTAGCTGTTTATAGTATTCTACTTCTCCGTAGTTTTGGACGACTGGACTAACATTTCCATTCATAGCTGCCCAATAGGTGATTGACTTATCTGCTGATCCTTTAGATGTATCTGTAGAAGATGTACCTGCTTCCTTCTGTCCACATCCTGTTGCCCCCACTGCTAGCATCACACACATACATGCTACTGCAAATTTTCTAAAACTCATTTTTATTCCCCCTCAGTTTTTTCTCACTGTTTATTACAAGGTCACTCTACCACATTTTTCATTTTCTAAAATATCCCATATTGTTTTATGACCTTTATTTTTTTACTTTTTGACCCCTTCATTTTTTTACCTCCTATATATTTTCTTACTTTTCTTTAGTAATTTTAGCCTTTACAAAGGCTTTTAGGCTTATAAAATAGGAAAAGGTAGCTATCCGTTTCTTAATCTTATCAGATAACAAAAGGATAACTACCTTATTTATAAATTATTTCTTATTCCCATAGATTTCTTTATACTGTCCCGGCATAACCCCTTCGTATTTCTTAAAAGCTCTCGTTAAAGCTGCTGTATTAAGGAAACCTGTCTCTTCAGCTACCTTAATCAGCGTCTTGGTAGTACCTTGAAGTAATTTCTTAGCCTGTTCTACTCTATATTTATTAATATAGCTTAATAGATTTTCTCCTGTTTGCTCTTTAAATAAGCGTGAGAGATAAGACGCATTCAGTTCAAACTGGTCAGCGACTGTAGCTACATTGAGATTCATATCCTTATAATGCTCTTTAATATATTGAATAATTCTTTCTTCCCTCTCCTTAGCATTTTCTTTGACTTGATCTGTTATTTTACAGATCTCTTCTATAAGATCATCTATTTTGTCTCTTATATCATAAACCGTATAGGATTTTTTAAATACATCCTTTGTATCTATTTCTAGACTAATGTTTAATTCTTTTGCTACCTGTTTGATTGTCTCTAGACAGTCAAGCAATAAAAGTCTTCCACATTCGGCTGAAATCTGCTTTTCCTTAAAATTAATTTGATAAATTTCCTCAATCATTTTATGAGCCTTCTCACTATCACCCAATTTCAGAGAATTTATCCACTGCTTATGTTTTGTTTGATCAAATTCATATTGATTATGATGCTCTTCTATATTTCCATAATAAATCATTTGCTTCGTACCTATAATCTGCTTTTCCTCTAGCGCCTCTAATGCCTCTTTATACCCGGCGCCAAAGTTACTGATCCCTATGATAGGGCTTGAAACCCCTATAGTGTACTCGATTTTAAGCTGCTCAGCTAAAAATTTCCTTGTCCTTTCAACGCCTTCTAAAATATAGTCTAATTCATTTTCATCTTCTTCCTGCCCATTCAGTATAATAACATACCAATCATTAAGAGGAATGACCCAGCTCATGATATTCCCATTAAAAATTTCTTTAATAATATTCTCTATCATAAAAATACTAAGCTTTAAATCTTTAGCCTTTTTTCTCTCTATATCCATATCCTCAAAAAGAGTGATAACACTTCCTTGGGTGCAAAGGGTCTTTTGATTTTTTAAGATGTAGGCATAATTTTCGTCTGTCTCTTCTATTAGGCCATAAAGCGCTTTACGTAGAATACTTTCTATCATAATCTTTTCTTGACTCTTTAATTTTTTCTCTATATTATTCAAAATGCTATTGATATAAGTGACCTCCGAATACTTATGATCTTCTATAGATAAATTACTTTTGCTTAATCGATTTATTATATGCTCTATTTTCTTATAATTTTTTTTAACACCCTTGATTCCTAAAATCAGTAACAGGACAAATGCTACCCCCATACCTGTAAAAGCAACTAAAATAAAGCTTGATTTAGCTCTTAATTGATACTCTTCTATCATCCATATGTAGTGTAAATCTGAACTATTTTCTTCAATATAAAATACCCTGTACTTTTGACTATTTAGAGTAATACTCCCTATTTCTTGATTGCTTAATGTACTTGTTACTGCTCTTAAATTCTCTATATCTTTTTCAAAACTGCTAGACCCATCAGCATCATTTGACGCTAAAAGCTCAAAATCTCGATCTAAAATATAGAATTTGCCCTCATTAAGATTATTATAGCTTCCAATCAATGCATTAAACTGCTCCGTATTGACTTTAACAATAACATTGGAATACTCTACTGTTTCATTCGTAGGAATTGTAACAATATAAAATATCTCATCTAATATTTTAATCAGCTTCCCTATTGGATAATTTCCCTTAAGTTTTTGATTCCATTCTTCTTGATTCTTATTCTCCCCTAACAAATAATCTGTGTATAATAAGTCTGCATCCCTTATACCTAATGCATTTATAAAAAAATCACCCTTATGGTAATATAAAATAAGATCTTCAATAAGGTAATTATATTTCTTTATTTTTTTTAGTTCATTAATTCCCATAGCAAGTTTATAGTTATCTGAGCCTGTCCTATTTTTATCTAAGTTTAAAATCCTTGCAAACCTCGGATTAGAATCTACTTCTATCACTAATCTTTCAATATCACTTACTAAATAATCGATTTCCCTTACGATTTTATTGAGTATAGAATAGTTACCTCGAATAACTTCATTATTCACATTTTTTATAGATGTCGTATACATATATCTAAAAGATATTAATCCGACAATACCTAATAAAACATAAGGTATCAGTAATGAATAAAACATCTCTTTCTTTATAATAACCTTTTTCACCGAACTCCCCCCATATCAATAAGTTCTCCGTTGCTTGTCTATATATAGTTTAATTATAATATAATTTTATAATAAATATCAAACATTCAAAAAATAATTTGCATCTATAGGCGCAATACTTATATATTCAAGTTGTGGCGGTGTATTTTACAAGGATTTCATCAACTTTAAATATTCTTCATTTCTCTTCATTTTCTAATCCCCTCTCCTAATTCTAATCTCAATAACTGCAAGGCTCTTCTTTGTCTCGTTACAACCGTCCCTCGTGGAATCTCTAAAATCTGGGCTGTTTCTGATAAGATATAACCTGAAAAATACCTAAGTCTTATTTTCCTCCAATAAGTAATCCTTATCGAGTAAATCTCATTCCTTATATCTAATGTATCTATAAAAAATTTTACTTATAATAATATAATTTTTTAATTTATGCGAAGTATCAAATAAATAGATTTCTTAAAAATAAAAGTGCATAAATAACGCACTTAAGCTTTATCTATACACTTTCTATTTCACTTGAACTCTCTTTATCATTTATCCTACAATAATCTAGTATTCACTCATAAGTAATGGTGATAGACTACCTATATAGTATATACATAGAACATGTAGTGCTCTTGTACAAGCAGTATAAAGCAATAGTCTATCCTCGTCTCCACTATACATTTCTTGCCCTGCATTATATATCATAACGACATCGAATTCTAATCCTTTTGCAAGATATGCTGAAATAATCACAATATCATTTACATATTCATCCTCATCACTTACTATCTTTTTGACATTAACTGAATCTTTTAATGCATCGTATACCTCTTCTGCCTCTCCAATAGTCTTTGTTATAATGCCAATGGATTTATATCCTCTATTTCTACATACTTTTATATCTTCTAAAATACTTTCCCTTATTGAGGTTTTATCTAAACAACCTATAACTTTAGGTTCTTCTCCTCTTCTTTTTACGTATCCCTCTGTAACTTTATTATTCAGTATACCTCTTGCAAATTGCGTGATTTCCATGGTTGATCTATAGCTCTTTGTCAAATTGAGCACACATGTATTATCTTTTTCAAATATCTGCGTGATATTTCTATAATCACCTACATTCATAAATGGATTGATAGATTGATCGATATCACCAAGTATAGTCTTATGTGCTTGTCCAAACAGTTGATGAAATATTTCATATTGCAAAGGGGTATAATCTTGCGCCTCATCAATAATGATATATTGGATTTCTGATGTCTTCGGCCTATCACCTGTTGCATTTTTCAAATATAGAATAGCAATTTGATCCTCATAGTCTAGCCTTCCTGCCCGTAAATTTTCTAAAGTATAGTTCTTAATCTGGGTAATCTTTTTATCATCATACTTAACATTTGCTCTCTCTAAGAAAATCTCTAAGTCTTTATAAAAATCTTTATAACTGTCTACCAGGTTAAACCTTGTCATTTTATCTATCTCATAAGTTATAGGACTCATTTCATCTTTTACAATCACCTTACTACGCTCTATGATTTCTCTGCTATCTACATAGTCTCCTGACTCTTCAAGCTCTGCTATTTTTTCTTCTACCATCTTTTTTTCATAGGGCTCTAGAAGGAATAAGAGTCTTTCTTGTATCTTTTGAAGCTTCTTCTTAAGTGGAAGACGTATATAATCTTTAGAATAGAGTTCATGTATTTCATTTGCCGAAATAACTAACTGATTTCTTATGATAATGTCCTTAAAATTCTTATTGACTGTTTCCAAATGTGCTACAAATCCTTTTAATACATCTACAAATTGCATAGAAGATTTGAACCGTATATTATCAATCCTTATTAAATAAGAACTTTCATGCTTAGCATTAAATATATATTCCATCATTTCACAATAGCCTTCTTTTTGAAATTCATTCCCTAAAGCTTCATGCATATAGTCTTTAAAGGTTGTTTGACACATATTCTCTTCCCCAAGCTGAGGCAATACATTAGAAATATACTCATTAAAAATATTATTAGGTGAAAATATTACGATATTTTTAGAGGTTATTTTATTACGATACTTGTAGAGTAGGTAGGCAATACGATGAAGGGCAATAGATGTTTTGCCACTCCCTGCAGGGCCTTGAACGATTAAATTCTTATAACTATCATTACGAATCACTTTATTTTGTTCCCTTTGAATTGTAGTGACTATTGCTTTCATTTTGCTATCACTACTTTTTCCTAAAAGGCTCTGTAGTATTTCATCATCAATTTTAAGATTACTATCAAACATGTACTCAATTTTTCCATTTTCTATTTTGTACTGTCTCTTCATTGTAAGCTTACCACTTATAAGTCCCTCAGGGCATGTATAACTCGCATCACCTATTTCATAATCATAAAACATGCTAGAAATAGGTGCTCGCCAATCGTATATAAGGAAGTTGTAATCATCAGAAATTAAATTAGCTATGCCAATGTAACACTTTTCAGCTAATGCTTCCCCCTCTTCAAGGAAATCTATTCTCCCAAAATAAGGCGATAGAAGCATTCTCTTATATTGCTCTTCAAGTTTTTTATTAAATTCATGCCCTGCCTTTTGTTCTTTTATAAGCTGAATACTTTGCATAAAGTCTGCAATTTGATCTAATCCATTAATAATAGATACAGAACCCGTATCTTCCCATAACGCCCTCTGTGTTTCAAGTGTATCCGTTCTCAATGCCTGTTTTAAATCACCTACTTCATAAGCCTGCTTTATAAGCTCTTTTGTTACCTCTTCTAACCTTTGACTTTCACACTGCCACTCAAATTCATCTATTATCATCATCTTCCTCCTTACAATGAATAAATTGAAAAGTACGATTCTAATATTGTATCATCTACTACAGAAAGTAAAAGTCTATATTTTATATACAATTCATGTTATAATATAAGTATAGAAATAGTCCCTTTCAAATCACTATAAGGCGCATTTCAATCCGCATTCTATCATAAAAAGAAGGTTTTTATAGAGAATTTATCCCTCTATAAAAACCTTCTTTTTAGTGCCATAATATCGCTAGTCATCTTCCCTACCTTATTCATATCTAAAACACTTAAAGTTGATCATGAAATACTTTCTTTTATCAAAGTCAAACCCTTACTGTTCACTCTTTATATCAGTATCAGCTTGAATCTATTTTTATGATATTTTTGAATGCGTGCTTGCTTAGATTCAAATTGACATTCCTAATACAATATCCTTTTCTTCAATTGTTATTATAATAAGATAAACTAGCTATCAAAATCCCTATCATCTGATATATGACTTTATTGATTTCTTCAAACACTTTCTCTTATCCTACTGTCATAAGGACTTCATCTTATAATAATTACTTCTATCGACAATGCCTGCTTCGCTGCTTCATGTGTGATGCCTTCTTTTACAAATCCTAATTTATTTAATAGACGCATAGATTTTTCATTCCCTTGAAATACACTAGCGATCATCATCTCCCTATGTACTTCATCAAAACACTATTGCATCACATAGGATACGGCCTCATAAGCATAACCTATTTCATAAGCCCAAACAGCACGTTTATCCGCCTGGAATAAGTGAATTAGTCCAACAACTTTATGCTCCTGTTTTAATTCTCTCCTTATCCTTAGAGAACTTTTGCATGAATTGATTATAAGCCTCTCGATTTCTGTCTTACCTCCTTCCGAACTTTGTCTTACAATGTTTACACTCATATGTATAAATTTGATATCGGTCAAATAGATGTCCACATTTTGGACATCTATAGACTATCAACCTAAACCATAGCATATAGACGATTATAGGCAGCATTCCTATTAAGGAGATGATTTGAGAATGCATTGCTACCCCTACTATCATTGCAATGGCAAGCAGCGGCACTAAAAATATCTGCATACTTGATTGCTTCATAATTTGTGAATAACGTTTTTGGATTTCTTCTGGTGTTTTCATAAGCTCGCCCATTCCTCTTTGGTCATGGAGTATCTCACGCTATCTTCTAAATTTCGGCTGTACCCCCGTAATGTTCCTTCATAAGTGAAGCCACATTTTTCAATCACACGTTTGGACTTTATATTAGACGGATAATGACAAACTGCTACGACCATTAAATCAAGTTCACTAAAAGCATGTGTTAGTACACGCTTTACAGCTTCTGTGGCATAGCCTTTATTCTGATAATCATCTGATAAAATATAGGCTATCTCTTTATATCTATCATGTCTGTTACTATCAGAAAGTTCAACTGTTCCAATAACCTTATGGCTCTCTTTTAATACAATGGCCCAAGATTCTTGATACTTAATAGATGCACGGATATATTGAAGGCTTTCATCCTTATTCTGATGGATCCTCCAACCCGCCTGCATAACACTTGGACTTTTACTAAATGCAAATAGGTCAGTAGCATCACTTTCCTGCCACTCCCTAAGTATTAAACGTTCAGTTTCTAGCATTTTCATTATAGACTACCCCTTTATGAAATTTTCTTCCACTTTTTACTTATCTTTTATTCTCCCAGTCGACATGTAACTGTTTTGTCTATCCCTTCAGTAATACTATAATATTTAAATACCAGTGCATCTTCTGTTTCCCATACTAGTTTGAATTTGTCTGTAGCAAGATGCATATCACTTTCAAAAACATAACCTTGATCTTCTTTAGGAATAAGGTCCAAAATCCTAGTCACCTTTCCCGTTTCAAAGTCAATGATGTGAAGCGTATTTTCATATCTTCCCATGGCATAGTTTTGTCCCAGCTTCATTAAATCTAAGGTTAAGCCCTCTTGAAATGCATTTAGATCATACTGTTTAATGAGCTCTCCTGTCTTATCATTATAAATTCTTAAGTAACGTCCATAACCAAAGGCAATTTTATCTTCTAAGTAGGCAATACCATTTTCCGCTATATAATGGAAAGGTCTTTCAATTTTATCAATGACTTTTCCATCCTTAATATAGAAATTGGTACAAGTTGTCCCTGTTAAGGCACCTTGAATCACCTCTGACACTGAAACAATTTCACTTCCATTTTTAGTAATGATAGAACTTACACTTGGTATCTGATCTTCAGCTCCTTCTAATGTCTTAATGTCTGCAAGCACCTGTTTCCCATCTTTTGTTCTGACCATTAACTTTTTATTATCCCTATCTACTGTATACTTACCTTCTAAATTCACACTCTGCGTACTGCTATCCCAAGCTACTTCTAGATCTAAAGCCTCTCCTACAAATCGTAAGGGCACATAAGTTGTACCTCCTATCCTTTGCGCTGGTACACTAAGCTTAACTTCCTCACCTTTCACTAGGGCTTTATCACTCTCCATAAACAATGTAACTTTTGCATTGCCATTAATCACATCAATTTGTCTTGCTTCCTGATCCCAATTAACGCTGTAACCTAATTGCTGCGATAATGCTCTAAGTGGCAGCAATACGGTATCATCAATGAGCTTAGGTTCTTGCTCTAAGTATACTTCTTGTTCATTATAATAAATATTTATTAAGCCTCTTGCTTGACATGGCATGACCATTATAACGGCTACACCTACTAGAAGTAATTTCTTAAATATCTTTTTCATTTTATCTTCCTCCTATATTGGTTACCACTCACATCCTAAAAGATAACCTGTACTCCCAATATTTATTTTAAATTCATTTTTTTCTACCTTCAATAAAATAATCTCAATTTTCAACTTCAACCTATGCTTCTATCTGGATTAAGCTCACAAATCTGATTAACTTTAAGGTATCGTTATGCTGCTACATCTTCATATATTATAATGCAACAATTTTATAGGAGATGATTAAGGGTGAGAAACCTTATTATTTTAGATGCTGGCCACGGTATGGACACCGCAGGGAAAAGGACACCACTCTTTAAAGATGGAAGTTTTATGCATGAACGCTCATTTAACCAAGCAGTTGTCAAAGAAATGATTAATCAACTCAAAGAATATGATTGTCAGCTTAAGTGGGTATCCGAGGAAGAAAAAGATGTTCCCTTAAGGATTAGAAGTAGTAGAGCAAATACTTATTTACAAAATTTCATTTGGCTCCATGGTAAGACTAATATTAATAGTATTTTTATCTCTATACATGCTAATGCTATGAGTGAAAATTGGGGAACAGCCAATGGAATCGAAACCTATTATCTATCCACTGGTAGTTCATGTAGTTTAAAACTTGCCCAAGTTGTTCAGAAGCAACTTATTATCCATACTAAACGCCGCAACCGTGGTGTTAAAACTGCTAACTTTTTTGTCTTAAGAGAAACACATATGCCTGCTATTTTATGTGAATGTGGTTTTATGGATTATAAACCTGAAGCACAGCTACTACGCTCAGATGCCTATAGAATACAATGTGCTACAGCGATCGTAAAAGGCATAGTAGACTATATGAATCTTAATTAAATAAATCAAAAATGCCCTCTACACTTAAATGTGTAAAGGGCATCTTATTTAGACTTTTATAAACAAAGTTTATTTTGTAAACAATGTAAAATATCACTTCTTGTTAAAAGCTGAATCATTTTTTCTGTATCTTCATTAAAGAGCTTATAAAGTCTTGCTGTAATTTCTAATAGTTCATCATAGCACTCAAAGCAAAGTACTGGATTTTGTCCATCTGAAGTTACAAGCATTTGAAATCTTTCGTCATCATGTAATTCATTATTGTATAAAGTATGCTCTTTATCTACTTTGCCACAAGCTATACAGCTTACTACTTTTTCCATTTTTATCGCCCCCATTTCATTGATATAGATTTATTATACCACTAGTGCTCATAGGGCAAAAATAACAAATGTTAACCTTTCCAGTTTTTCTTAAAAACAAGAAGAAAAAAGCTTGAGAGCATCTCTACTCTCAAGCCTTTAAAAGAATTTTTGATATCTTATTTTTATAAAATATCAACTTATCCTTTATTATAAAGATTTAAATCATTAAACCAATAGTATTATACACATGGATAATTATGATCTCTATCTTTACATTTACATAAAGCATTAAGTTTGCCAGCAGATTGTTGTTCAAAGGTAGCAGTATTTCCAATAATAGCAGCAAGAGCATTAAGTTCTGCAACACTATTAGTTAAAGCTGCACTTACTAGTACCCCTGCAATCCCAAATTCAACTGCTGCAATAGAAATAGCAACTGGCCAAAGGATAGGACAAAAACCACAATCAAGCCATCCAAAACGCTCTTCAAGGCTTTCTGTACTACCTTCTGTCCCTTCTGGGAATACCTCTTTCATAAATTGAGTCATAGCATCTTGCCCAAATACTTCTTTAATCATTTAAAACTCCTCCTTTTATATAATATTTAGTAAGGTAATTTTAAACTGCATTTTAGTTCTTAATGCCGTACCTTGTTCCTTATTGCTTTTAATAATCTTTTATTTATCTCTCTAATATACTATGTCCTTTACCTTAAAATGTGCCTTACGATTACATGATTCATTAAAATATATCAATTTTCTATCTTTTATCCTTTAGTATTTCTGCATTAATCGCAATGTCAAAAATCATAATTCCTATCACAATACCTATAAAAGAAAGATTCATACTCTCTACCATAATAACTATATTTAGTAAGAGGCCTCTTTTTGTTACAGTAATGGTTAACTCTCTTATAACTCCTTGAATTTATATTTTCAGTAGGTATTTCCTTATGTCGCTTTATTTCCTTACGAACACTAACCTCTTCATTCCCTGAAATACGCTTATGATTAATGTGTTCCTGATCTAATACTTCCTCTTCAATATCCTGCTTCTCCAAATATTTACTTTCTAGAGCATTCATTTCATCTAATACTGTAATTTTCTTATCTATGCTTATTTGATACAATTTAACAGCTTCATAAAAGGCTTCTAAAGATTGTTCTATCTCTTCAAACCTATCTTGAGATTCATTGTTCCTGTTCTTTTCTATTATTTTCTTACTTGTATTTTTTAGATTTTCAATAGCCTCATTCTGAAGAGAACGTACAATCGCTAAATAATTTTTTAAACATTCCATTGACCTTTCACTCGCAATAAGTAAATTTTCGGAATCCCCCATCTGTCTACCCCCATTGCTCTTTCAAAAACTTCACATTCCCTATAATATAAATGTTCCATTTTGCACATTAATAATCTATATTGTCAATATTTATTCTTTATTTTATATCTTATGTCGCAAAATTATTAAAGGTGCTTAAGTTAAACCTAAAATACGGGTATAGACATTCACATTTAAAAACCAAAAGACCACCAGAGAGGGATTTTCTGGTGGTCTTTTCTATTAACGATGGAGGTTGTTAATAGTTTGAAATATATGTAATTGCTTTTGTCTGTGGTAAGATTATATTACCATAGTTGAGAATGCTTTTCAATACTTTTTTGAAAAAAATTCTCAAAAACTTTCAAAAGACACTTAATGCTAAAAAAAGAAGCAGTAAGCTGCTTCTTTTTTGTATTTTCTATTTTTAATTCTTTAATCTCTTCCACAACGGAATGTTCCACATTGTGTATCATGGCTACAAGTACATGTAGAAGCACCTGCAATACCGATTTCTTCTGCATTACAAACTGTATGGTGGTTGAAAATACAATTATCTGCAGTACATTTTACATCTACGACAGCTTGAACTACATGCTCTTTATTACTTAAAGTATATTCTGTTGCATCAAAGCTGGCACAGCATGTATCTTCTACATTCGTTGCACCTTCTCCATTTCCATCCACATTAATAGCGTTAAGGGTACAATATTGTTCTTTATTATAAGAGCAGTTATCCACTGTACATCTTAATTTTGGCATAAGTCATTCCTCCTTTTTAGAAATTAGTATGCCAAATACACTTTCTTTTTATAAGTCTCAACGCTTTTCTTTAATCTTAAATCTTTGTATTCTTTAAAGTTTTAATTGTGATTTCGAGTTCATACATACGTTCATCTAAAATATGATAAATACTTTCATCTAGTAGAAGGGTAAACTTATAATGATTAAACTGCTCAATAAAAGCCCCCGCTAAATAAGTAGTCGCATTTTCATCATCTTCACATACGTAAAAAAGTTCATTGGCATTAGTATAAATCACTTCCCTTTCATCTGAAGCAATAAATCTGTATCCCCCTACACTAACACCATATTTGAGAAAACGTTTATTCAAATCCTTAATAGATTTTATGACTTCCTTAGCACTTTTAAGATGCATACCATCAAGCTCTTTAATCTCAGCCTTAATCTCTTCAAGACCTCTTTTGCTTTCTTCATAGCTTACAATAAGCAGTACCACTGTATTTTTAAGCTGCATCTCCTCTTCAGAACGAATCGGATTTGGATTTGCTTTAACTTTTTGTGTATTTTTCCCGTTACCTGGGAACTGATAAACTTTTGCCATGGTATTTCTCTCTTTCTACTTCATTTCACTTTTACTGTTAGTATATCATAGCTTTTACTTTTTTAGTAAAACTAAAATTTAAACCACATTTAATGGAATAATCTTTTCATTATCTTGACGTAATACTCTCATAATGCCCCACATACCTTGTTCTATATCCCACGTAATATTAGCTGAACGGTACATATAATCCCCTGGCTCACCTGTTCCGCCTGAAGCACCTTCTAATAATTCTCTCTTGTAATCGCCGCCAATGGTGATTGCGCCTTGTACACCTATAATCTCAGAGTATTTATCTTCACTTTCTGCATAACTTGCATGACCATGTAAGTCAAACGTGGTGGCTCTTGGTTTATCTGCTGGCATTAAGACTTTAACCGTTACAGGGTCATTTACTTTAGCATACAGAATTGGTGTACTTGGATCACCCACGCCTTGCGAAGCAAACACTTCACTAATCTCTACCCCAGCTTCTAATCTATTAAGGAATGGCTCACTTCTAAGGTTATACCCCTTCATACCTTGGTCTTCATCATCAAATTCTTCCTCCGCACCTGGTGGCAGAATTTCTCCCCCTTTATTTTCAAGATAAATACCATTGTGTGGCATAACAATAAATTGTCTATAATTTGGAATGAATGGATTCGTGATGGTCAACTGCTCACCTAAATCCTTTAGTTCACCACTAAAGGAATCATAATGCTTTGAGCCTGCTTCTACTACACCAATAGCCCCAAATAATCCATGTTTTCTATGATTCATCACATCTGCTAAATCTACAACTAAAGCTTCATTAACCATCTCTTCATAGTACCACCTATAAGTAATGCTCTCGCCTACACCTATAGTCTGATCTGGATTAAAACCTACTGTAGCACCATCAGAACCTAGTACATCATAAATGGCATATTGACTATGCATAGAAACTCTTGGACTATATGGCCACTCTGCTTGAACAGGCACCTCTGGGAATTGTGGCACCTCTACCTCTTCTTTCATAAGATTGGTTAGCGTCAATTCAATGCCTTCTCCTCCATTAATAGTAAAAATAAAAGGTTTCGGATTCATTTTGCCTTCTAATACATCCTCTGCCTGGTCAAAAGGTACAAAAACCATACCAAATGGATCCCGATCTCCAAATTTGTTATATTCAATAGGCACCTGAACAGCTGCTACATGAATGTAATTCACTTTAGCACCTTCTGGATAAGGATTACCTGGGTGTACTGCCTTTTGAGGTGGCATACCTGTTCGACGAGGTAATGGCTGTGTCCTTGCTGGCAATTTAGGCCTATCGTGTAGTTTCTTAAGAAATGGTACAGAAGTACCTCTTACTCTAGTAATCCCCCATGTTCCTAACCACAAATCATCTATTGCTCCTGAATAGTACAGTGTATCAAAATCTTGATTATAATCATTGGATGGAAGCTCAAATTCAAAAGTAAAAGCCTCTGAAATACCAATATGCTGTTGCTGAGTAAGTGGTGAATCTACATCCATTCGGTCTCTGTGCCAGATGAATCGATTAAAGTTAATAGAATGAGATTCTTCATGCGCACCATCTAAAAGCCTTACTCTGACAGGGTCACCCGCATAACCTTGGAAAACTGGCGTCCATGGATCACCATGTAAATAAGAACTTAGTACATACGCAGGTTCTCCACCTCTAACTTGGAATGGTGCATTGGTATAGTTGAAAGCCATAACACCCATATCTCCAATCATACCTAGTACCTCTGGTGGATTAAGTGGCTCATTCTTAGTATTGTAAAGAGGTACAAAATCGTGCACAGCTAGGCAGAACTCCCTAAAGTCTGGGATAAATGGATTTTCAATAATAGCTTGCGTTCCTGCACGCATTGGTTTACCTGTAAAACTATCTCTAAAAGTAGAACCTTCTGGTTCTATAATCAATCCACCAAATAAGCCATGGAATTGATGGGAGTTAGCAAATAAGTGGTCATGGAAGAAACAAGTTTTAAGATCTACATCTGCAAACCATCTGAAGATAACTTCCTGTTCATGCCTTGCACCTGTGAGATAGTTCCATCCTGTGTTAGCTCCATCAGAAGATAAAACATCAAATTTTACAAAGTGTACGTGTGTAGAAGCAAAGATAGTATTTGTTAAAAGTTGAAAGCCATTAGGTCCAAGCTGTTCAGGTAATTTATTGGTAAAGTGAATCTCTATACATTCCCCTGCCCTCGCCCTAATATAAAGAGGTTCTGGTTTCTTACGGCCTGCCCTTATATCAGCTTCATCTTCTTTGAGTACATAAAACCTACCTTCCGGATCATGCCATCCTGCCTCATTATAAGTTAACTCCATCTGTATAGCTACAATATCATAACGTCTGATTTTAGTACATCTTGGGCATGGATTAACAAAGAGTGCCCCGGGCTGCCAATTTGGTGCAAGTGCGTTACACTCCTTCTCTGTAATTGGAAAATCATCTCCATTTGGATGGGTTCTATCCCATCCAATAGGTGGAACGGGAGCCCTCCTGCCTACTGTACCTGGGATAAAAAGTGGAAATCCAGGTCTCTTAGGTGTAGGTTTTCGTGGACATGGCCTATCTGGTAAAGGCTGAAGCTTTGTAATAGGTGTACCATCTGGGTAAAATCTGGTGCCATTCTCAAACACATCATGAATTCTAAAAATCCCCCACATACCTTCAGTAAAGTGAGGATATAAGTGACAGTGATAAATAACATCCCCATAAGCTTTCTGCAAGCTACCTGCTCCATATAAAATATCGAAAGTAAAAGACTGTCCTGGACTTAATGCTCTTGAGTCATTAAGGAAAGACTCTTGATCCATTTTCTCTGAAAGCCATTGATGAAGGTGAAGATGGAAAATATGCGTTTCCTGTACACCACCATGCACCACATGCCATCTTACAGGGTCTCCTACATAAGCTCTTGGCAAAACATTATCTGGTGGATCCCCAAATACCCATGAGTCATGATGAACTTCTTCTCCTTCACATTCAGGACACAATGACTCATGCATAATAAGATGCATTTTATTACGCATAGGCTCTGCCCTGTAGTTAATGGAATGTGTCATTTCGGGTGCGTTGGTCATAGGATCTATTGGCACATTACCATTTTTATCCTTAACAGGTGCCTCATCATGGAAAATAGTGACATATTCCCTCCAATCGGGTACAAATGGATGATGAATATCTGCGAAAACACCACTTTTAAGATACTCCCCTGTCTGTGGATGAGTCCATTTACTACCTGGCATCTCCACTACAATAGCCCCAAATAGTCCATGAATATTGCTACCTTCCTCTGTACTTTTGGCATTGCCTAAATCACTAAAATGAAAAGTCCCCTGAATAGTTGCTTCCCACGTGTAAATCAGTGTTTCATTTGGCTGCGCTACTGTATTCTCATTATCTCCTACAAATGCTCCATCTGATTGCTGTATTTTATAGGGTAAGCCTTTTATATTAATCGATGCAGGAAAGTTTAATCTGTTTGTAAAGGCTATTTCTACTGTGTCTCCTTGATGTGCTCTTATAACAAGTGGCTGTACAAGCTCTACCATTCCTAGCGGATTTGCCTTAATTGCTTGTCTTATAGTTTCTATATTGTCATTTAAAACATACATTAGCCCATTCGGGTCATTGTCTCCATATTTATTATATACAATAGGCACCTGAATGGCCGATACATCAAAATGTCTAATCATCTACATCTCTCCCTTTCGCCATATCCCTATTGCATTCGCGGGATTTCCCCCTCATTTTCTTCTACATATAAAGCTGCTATATTAGCAATATTTAAGTTGAAGTCTTTTCCTTGGAATTGCAGTGGTACCCCAAATTCTGCAATAATATTAATATGGTCCCCCTGCACATCATCTAATGTTCCCACTATAAAGAATGGAAAAACTTCTATCATCACAAGTGCTCTTCTTCCTATGCCCTGGCTTAACTTTTCAGATAATGTCATTTCCTACCCCTCCTAATATAATGGAAATCTTGTATTACAATCAAAAGGCATATACCAAATCAACTGTATAAGTGGAATAATTAATTTTGTTGGAAAAATAAACTCTGGTGCATTGCTCATTTTAATATTAACAATTTCTAGTTCAATATACTGATCACTTACTTCTATTAACCTCCCACACATAATAGGTCTAAAAACTTGGTTGAGTATATTTAATTGATTGGGTGCTAGAGTAACTAGTATACATTGGCCCAAAAGTTCTTTTAACTCATTAGCAACTTGCGGTCTTGACAAAATACTTTCCCCTGTCGTCTCTGTTCCTCCATTACAGCAATGATCATGATTATAACTCTCTTTACTCATCTTAACCCTCCTTTAACCTATTTATTTTGTACTAATAGGTTCTTTTTAATATAATACGCAGACTTGCCCTACTGGGTGTCCCTTTTAAAATAAAAAAATAGAATCTAAGGAAATACCTTAAATTCTATTTCGGATATGTATTTATTTTATAACTTCACGCATTTTTCCCGCATTTCTTAAACTTTCTCGGAGCGTATCATTATCTGAACTTACATAAAGCCTTTCTTTTTGGACTTTTAAATGTAACTCTTTTAAATAATTTTCCCTCATATTCTTCTTGCGAGGCATCTTTTCTAAATAAATATATTTGTTGTCCTTATTTAAAGTTGTAAAAATAACATGGTTCTTATCGAGTTTTTCTAAGGTGCTTAGACTTTGAGCTGTAAAAATAAGTTGCCCTTCCATTTCACTCGCGAACACTTCCATAAGCTGATTAAGTAAGGGTTCAAAAATTCTATTATCTAAATCATCCACAATCATACAAATATTTCGCTTATTATACACAGCAATAAGTACACCTAAAAGAGTAATCAACTTCTTTATTCCTTCTGATTCATATTTTAAAGGTATCTTTCTTCCCTCTCTTATAGAAACAACTTGAGTCTTCCCATCTTCTTGATGCTCTACCTCTAAGTTTAAGCCTGGTATAAGAATCCCTATCACCTTATCCATCTGCTCCACACGCCTAACAAAAACTTCATATTGATTTCCCATTATTAAAGAAGTATCAATTAGGCACTCCATAATCCCAATATGGCCTGTTGCCATAACAAACAGCTGAAAATACCCAAATTGATGGAAGGTACGCAAGATTTCCACTAAAAGATTCCCAAGTCCTAGTTTCTCTCTAAAAATCTGCTTATTTTGTTTATTGAAAATGAAAGAACGCTGTAAGTCCCTTACGAGAAGCTTTCTATCTTCTCCAAGAACTTTTTTATAACGAGGCGCTATTTTAAAGTACTCCTCCTCATTCGCCCTATATTCTATGAGTATAGGTTGTACTTTCCATTTACCCTCTTTTAAAGTACTACAGACTAGTTTTTCTCCTAATACATTTAAATGTCCACCTGTTTCATCTCGTCCTAGTTCTACCTCATATGCTACTCTATATTTGTCATCCCCAACTTGAACAAAAAATTCAAACTCTAATACTGCAGTAGGTTCATCTATTGAAATCACATATGCCATCTTGTCTGGCAAAGCCTCTCCTAAAATAAGTGCCTGTAAAATAATACACGCATCTATAACGGTACTCTTTCCAGATCCATTGGGGCCATAAATCCCAAGCATATCTCCCTTTTCTAAATTCATATTTTTCCTGAGCTTGGAATAATTTTTAAACTTTATCTCCCCTTGTTTTACGTTCTTTAAGTTTCTAATCTTTATCTCTGTAATTCTTACCATACAATTCGGCATATTTCCCTCCTTACGTCCTTATTACATATAGCATACTTTACATAAAAAGACAATTAGAAAACGTTTACTACAGTATAATTTTTTCACAAGAATATATATTCTTTGTTAATTTTTCTCTAGGTTATACGCTCTCTCTACTCATAACTCTAAGCTTTTTTAAACTCTAGGCGTATACTCGAGTGCTTCTTTATGCAACAAAAAAAGAAGCTAGACTTTATATTCTAGCTCCTTTTAAATTAACCTATCTTCTCCTGCCCATAATAAGCATTTTTACCATGTTTTCTTAAAAAGTGCTTATCTAGTAGTTCCTGTTGCATGTTTAATGTCATGGCTCCTTCTCTTAAAAGCGCTGTATGAAAAGCCATCTTGCTCACTTCTTCTAGTACCACAGAGTGGTATACAGCCTCTTTAGGTGTACGACCCCAGGTAAAAGGTCCATGTTCTCTTACTAACACTCCAGGTACTTCTAGCGGATGAATGTCTTTAAAGGTTTTAACAATGACTTTACCTGTTTCTTTCTCATATTCACCTTCTATCTCTGCCTTCGTCATAGCCCTAGTACAAGGAATGGGACCATAAAAATAATCTGCATGAGTAGTGCCTAGGGCTGTTACACTTTGACCAGCTTGTGCAAAGCTTACTGCCATAGAAGAATGGGTATGCACGATCCCCCCTATTTGAGGGAATGCCTTGTAAAGTTCTAGGTGAGTTGGTGTATCAGAAGAAGGTCTGTAGCGCCCTTCTACTACATTGCCTTCTAAATCTACAACAACCATATCACTAGGCTTAAGTTCATCATACTCTACTCCACTTGGTTTAATGACTACCAAACCTTTTTCTCTGTCAATGCCGCTTACATTCCCCCATGTATAAACGACTAATCCATGTTTAGGAAGTTCTAAGTTTGCTTCATAAACCTCTTGTTTTAATGCTTCTAACAAAGTTTACTCCCCCTCTCTATAAAGCCGCCTATTTCTGCATATTCCTGATACAGCTTGTTATATACCTTTACCATTCCGGGTTCTGGCAAATAGACTTTCTCTGTTGGACTCGCCATGTGAGCTTGTGCCTCTTCTACTGTTTCATACACCCCACCTACTACAGATGCAAAGATTGCTGCCCCTAAGGCTACAGCCTGCTCCGCCTGGGCTACATTGATAGGCATCCCGAGTACGTTAGCTACAATCTGCATATTGAGTGGAGACTTTTTAGCAACACCTCCGATGGCAATCACCTCATTAATTTCAGCACCACATTTTCTAAACTGTTCTACAATAGCACGTGCGCCATAAGCTGTGGCTTCAATTAAGGCCCTGTAAATTTTAGCTGCATCCGTTCCTAGGCTAATCCCCAGTATAGCACCTTTTAAGTTTTGATTAGCATAAGGTGTTCTTCTACCATTCATCCAGTCTATTGCAATGACTCCACTTTCTACAGGGTCTACTTCACTTGCTTCTTTTTCAAGTTCATAAAGCATTTTCTTTTCAATCTCTGCTCTTTGCACTTCGGGCACATGCTTAAGCGGCCATCCTAAAAGCTTCTTATACCAAGCATATACATCACCAAAAGCAGATTGACCAGCTTCCATACCTAGCATACCTTTAATAACGGACCCATCTACCTGCCCACATATGCCTTCTACTAAAATATCTTTCATAATCTCCATATCTTCCATTAGAATATCACAAGTAGACGTACCCATAACTTTCACTAACGCTTTAGGTCTAATGTTACCACCTACAGCACCCATATGGCAGTCAAAGGCGCCACATCCTACTTTTATACCTTCAGGTAGTCCTAGTGTCTTGGCCCATTCTTTTGTTAGTGTACCTGCTACTTCATCAGCAGTATAAGTCTCTTCAAACATTCTATCTCTCATGCCTTCAAGCAGAGGGTCTATACCTTTGAAAAATTCCTCACTTGGTAGTCCATTATAGGCTTCATGCCACATAACTTTATGTCCCGCAGCACATCTTCCTCTTTTAATAGCTTTAGCATCTTTTACACCTGTAAGCAGTGCTGGAATCCAGTCACAGTGTTCTACCCAGCTATAAGCCGCTTCTCTTACAGCTTCATCATCTCTTATAACCTTTAAGAGCTTTGCCCAGAACCATTCTGAAGAATATACACCTCCTATATACTGAGTATAGTCAGTGCCCCCCCAAGTCTTAGCATAGTTTGTAATTTCTGCTGCCTCTCTTACTGCTGTATGGTCTTTCCATAAAATAAACATGGCGTTAGGATTTTCTGCAAACTCTGGAAGAAGTGCAAGAGGAGTTCCTTCCTTATTAATAGCACAAGGTGTAGAACCTGTTGTATCTACGCTAATACCTACAATATTTTTTGTAACTTCAGTTCCTACTTTTTCTACAGTATTTACAATAACAGCCTTTAATCCTTCTATGTAGTCTAATGGATGTTGTCTAAATTGGAATTTATCTGCATTGCAATACAGACCTTTCTGCCACCTTGGGTAGTAAAACACATGACTTGCAAGTTCAGCCCCGTTAGTGGTATCTACAATAACGCCCCTACAGGAATCACTGCCGTAATCAATACCAATGACATATTTTTTATCCATATTTCTTCCCCCTACCTGAACTTCCAAATAAATTCATTCGTTCTAAGCATCTGTTTAAGCTCTAAAATATCTGTCTTTTCATTAATCACTACATATTCAATATCCATCATTTCTGCCCAGTCTACTAAATCCTCACACGTTACCTCATAAGAAAAAACTGTGTGATGAGCACCTCCTGCCAAGATCCATGCTGTAGCACCTATCTCCATAGAAGGTTTAAGCTTCCATAAAGTTCTTGCTACTGGTAAGTTTGGCATATCCTTTTCAAGTTCTATGCCTTCTACCTGTGCAATGACTAATCTAAATCTACCACCCATATCAATAAGAGATGCACAGACTGCTTCACCTTCACCTCCATTAAAGACAAGTCTTGCAGGGTCTTCTTTATCCCCGATACTTAACGGATGCACTTCAATACGTGGCTTATTACTTGCAATAGTTGGGCATACCTCCAGCATATGTGCACCTAATACACATTCATACTCTGGTGCCATGTTGTACGTATAGTCTTCCATAAAAGAAGTGCCTCTGTTATCTGCAATAATCTTCATCACTCTTGTTAAAGCAGCCACTTTCCAGTCACCTTCACCACCATAACCATAACCTTTTTCCATTAATCTTTGGGTTGCAAGTCCTGGAAGCTGTTTCATACCATGTAGGTCTTCAAAGGTGTTAGTAAAAGCACTACAGCCCCTAGCTTCTAAAAATCGCTCTAAGGCAATTTCCATTTTGGCCTGCTCTCTTACACTTTCGTAGAACTTCTCACCAGCTATACAATCTGGTGCAAAGTCATAATGCTCTTCATAAATTCCCATAAGTTCATCAATTTCTTTTTCTGTGACCTTTTGCATTTCTTCTACTAAATCGCCTACACCATAGCCATTAATAGACCACCTAAATTTCACCTGAGCTTCTACTTTATCCCCTTCTGTCACAGCTACTTCACGCATGTTCTCTCCAAATCTTGCTACCTTTAAAGTGTGTCCCATACTTGCTGCAAGGGCTACACGTGCCCACTTACCAATACGTTTTTGTACCTTTTCATCTTCAAAGTAACCTACTACTACTTTGCGATTAATACCCATACGTGTATAAATAAAGCCATGCTCACGATCCCCATGAGCAGATTGATTCAGATTCATGAAGTCCATATCAATAGTATCCCAAGGAATCTCTCTATTTCTTTGTGTATGAAGATGTAGGACAGGCTTCGTTAAAATTTTCAATCCATTAATCCACATTTTAGAAGGTGAGAAGGTGTGCATCCAAGTAATGACACCTATACAATCCTCATCCCTACTTGCTTCCATACATAAAGTGTGTACTTCTTCTGGTGTCTTCACTGTAGGTTTCCATACAATGTCTAGTGAAATATAAGAAGATTGATTAAATGTATCTACTATATATTTAGCATCTTCTGCTACATGCCTTAAACACTCTTCTCCATAAAGATGTTGACTCCCTGTAATAAACCAAACTTTTTGTTTACTCACCTTAACCACTCCTTTGTTTGTATTTGCCCTATTCTTATTTTTATTACTTATTATTTTTTCTTATCCTTAAGCTTTGCAAAAATACTTTGCAGAATAATAAAGAAGCAAAGTAATGCTGCAATAACAATTTTAGTCCACCATGAAGATAAGGTGCCTTGGAATGTAATAAGTGATTCAATAGTTCCTTTAATGAGTACACCAAATAAACTACCTACCACACTTCCTACACCACCAGTTAGAAGAGTTCCCCCTATAACCGATGAAGCAATGGCTTCCATCTCAAAACCACGTGCCTGTTCTACGAAACCACCACAGGAGTTGAGACAAAATACAAAGCCTGCTAGACCTGCTAGAAAACCATTGAGCACGTAAACTTTCAGCTTAGTACGCCTTACATTTAGCCCCATAAGAAGAGCGGACTGTTCGTTTCCCCCTACTGCATAGATAGATCGCCCAAAGGCTGTATATCTAAGTACGATAAAGGCAACGATTAAAATTACTACTGCAATAACTACACTAGGGTAAATATACGGATAGACGAGATTACCCTTTTTATTCACTATAGCTAGAAAAGGCAGGTAGATTTTAGAGTTAGCTATTTTTAAGAAAGTCTCATTGGTAATACTAATCATATCTGAACTGATGACAGCCGTCATACCTCTCGCAAAGAACATGCCCGCTAAAGTCACAATAAACGGTTGTATTTTAAGATAAGCTACAAAAAAGCCTTGTACTAGACCAAATACGCCTCCTACAATAAGGACAATGACAATACTCACAACAGGGTTCATCCCCTGTTTTTCCATCATCCAAGCCAGCATCATACAACTCATACCAATAACTGAGCCAATGGAAATATCAATACCTCCTGTAATGAGTACCATAGTCATACCTACTGCTGCTACAATCAAACTAGCATTATTAATAAAGAGGTTAAAAAATACTTGTGGTTTACCAAAGTTTTTATCACTGAAAATAAGTACCCCTGCAATATAAAGGGCTATGAATAGCAAAATAGTAATCATAAGAAGAAAACTGTTCCCATCTAATCGCTCTCTTACTTTCTTAATCATTGTTCCACCACCCTTTCTACATTTTGGGTGCTGTTTTTAACACGCATATGTTTCATCCATTTTTTAAGTTCTGGTGACTGTAAAGCTACAATAATAATAACCACAATAGCTTTATAAACAGGTAACTGGTCAGCCGTTACCTTCATAGCATATAAAGAAGTTGTAAGTGCCTGAATGGTAATAGCACCAATAACACTACCTGCTATGGAGAATTTACCGCCACCTAGACTGTTACCTCCTAGTGCTACTGCCAAAATAGCATCTAACTCAATATTCAGCCCTGCATTATTAGCATCAATAGAGTAAATACGAGATGTAATAATAAGCCCTGCTATCCCTGCACATAATCCGCAAAATACATAAGATAAGAACTGAATAACTGTTGCATTAAGACCTACTAACTTAGCTGCCTTAGCGTTAATTCCTACAGATTGAATGTAAAGACCAAGTGCTGTCTTCTTTAAAATCAGACTGGTTACAATGACTACAATAACAGCTATAAAAATAGGAGTTGGAATAGGTACCCCAGGTAAGAAGGCACCTAATCTTTTAAAAGAGTCTACTTTTACATAAAGGATATTTCCCCCTGTAATAAGCTGAGCAATGCCTCTGCCTGCTGTAAATAAAATAAGGGTAGCTACCATAGGCTGTATCTTCATCTTAGCTACTAAAAATCCGTTCCATGCTCCGCACAGTGCACCTATTAAAACAGCAAGGAGTACACCAAAGATATAAGGAATCTGATAAGTCTCCCCTGTACCTAATGCAAAAATGCATACAGCACCTGCAAAAGCACTGACCGCCCCTACAGAAATGTCTGTTCCACCTGATGCTGCTACAACAAGTGTCATCCCTACTGCTAGAATAATGAGTTCACTTGAACGGTTCAGTACATCTATCAAATAGCCATAAAGTACACCGTTTTGAATGGTAATATCAAAAAATGTAGGTGTTTTAATCAAGTTAAATAAGAGTACAATCACTAAACAAAAAAGTGGCCAAAATAAATGATAACCTGTAATCTTTTTCACAATTTCCTGCGTTTTACTCATTTGCCCCACCTCCCGCAATGGCTTTCATAATGTTTTCTTCGGAAAGTTCATACTCCTCTAATTCCCCAACCTTTTGCCCATCTCTTAAAATAGCCATTCGATTGCAAGTACGAAGCATCTCTTCTATTTCAGATGAAATAAACATAACGGACATCCCTTCTGAAGCTAACTTCACTACCAACTTTTGAATCTCTGTCTTCGTTCCAATGTCAATGCCTCTTGTCGGTTCATCTAGAATAAGGAAATCCGGCTGAGTAAGTAACCATCTACCTAATATGACTTTTTGCTGATTCCCACCACTTAACTGTTTAATAGGCACGTCTCTATGGGCTGTCTTAATTTGCAGAAGGTCAATATAACGGTCTGTAAATGCTTCTTGTTCCTTCTTGCTTAAAAGTTTAAAGACACCCTTTTTAGCCTGAAGGGCAATAATAATATTTTCTCTTACAGACAGATCTGCAATAATCCCTTCATCTTTTCTATTTTCAGGACAAAATGCCATTCCTGCTTTCATAGCCTGAAGGGGCATACTCATATGAAGCTTATTGGCTTTAACTTCTAAGTTCCCTGCATCTGCCTTATCTGCACCATACAAGGTTCTAGCAAGTTCTGACCTACCTGAACCTAAAAGACCTGAAAGTCCTATGACTTCTCCTTTATGAATAGTCAGGTCAAAAGGTTTAATTTTTCCCATACACCCTAACTGTTTAGCCTTTACAATCACCTCTTTAGCCTCTTCTTTATCTAAAGTCTTTTCCTTTTTAATAGTCGCTAGGTCATCAAAGTCTTTTCCCATCATTTTTGCCACAAGCTGAACACGTGGCAACTCCTCTACTCTGTACTCACCTACTAAAGCACCATTACGTAATACCGTAATACAATCACACACTTCATAAACCTGTTCTAAGAAATGTGTAACAAAAATAATACCTACTCCCTGGCTCTTAAGCTGTCTCATAACACCAAAGAGTTTTTGTACTTCCTGCTCATCTAAACTGGCTGTGGGTTCATCTAAAATCAGTACTTTGGCAGATACATCTACAGCCCTTGCTATAGCTACCATCTGCTGAATAGCTACAGAGTAATTTTCTAGCGCCTTTGTTACATCAATTTGGATATTTAAGCCCCCTAACATTTCTCTTGCTTTTTGATTCATCCTCTTCCAGTCAATATGACCTCTTTTTCTAGGTGCCCTACCTACAAAAATATTTTCTGCAACAGACAAGTTAGGACATAAGTTAACCTCTTGATAGACTGTACTAATCCCATTCAGTTGTGCTTCCTGTGGTGATTTATTAACAATAGGTCTACTTATACCTGCAATTCTAATCTCCCCTGTCTCAAACTCCTCTACCCCTGTCAGTACTTTTATAAGTGTCGATTTTCCTGCACCATTCTCACCCATAAGGGCATGGATTTCACCACTTCTTAGCGTGAAATCTACATGAGAAAGTGCTTTAACGCCTGGAAAATTCTTACTAATATTTCTCATACTCAATAGTTCTTGCTCTCCCATAAAGCTTCACCCCTCTATATTGGATATAAAAAAGGTGTGAATGAGAACCCATTATTTTGGTCCTTGGTTCACACCTTTTGCATTTATTCTTTTGATCTTTTACTTAAATTTTAATTTCAACCTTTAGCCTTAATACCTTACTTTAATGCCATACAAATCCAAATCTAAATATCAATTTTTATCCCTACTCTTAGTAAACACGTGTTGGAAGCATTTCTGCTGCTGTATCAGCTGGGAATACCCCCTCTTCTACATATTGAATTTTTTCAACTTCTTCGCCATTCATAATAGCTTTTGCAAGCTCTGCAACACGTGGTCCATGAAGTGGGTTACATTCTACAGATACATTCATTTCCCCTGCAATCATAGATTCAAAAGCAGCTTTAACAGCATCAAAAGATACAATAACTACATCTTCTGCTGGTTTTTTACCAACTGCTTTAAGAGCATCAATAGCACCAAAGGCCATATTATCATTTTGAGCAATTAAGATATCAATTTGTTCACCTGATTTAAGGAAAGACTCCATAACTTCTTGGCCTTTTGCCTGTGTGAATTCGCCTGTTTGTTCTAATACGATAGAATAGTTGCTATGTTCTTGAAGACCATCGCGTACGCCTTTTGTACGACCAATTTCAGCTGATGAACCAATTGTACCTTGAAGTACAGCTACATTAAGCTGATCCTGACCACGCCCAAGACCATCCATATATTCTGTCAGCCAATCTACAGCATCAAGTCCTTCTTGATAGAAATCAGAACCTACCCAGCATGTATAAAGAGAATCATCAGATACATCAATCATTCTATCTACAATAATAACTGGAATCTCAGCATCTTTTGCTTCACCAAGTACTGTTTCCCATCCTGTCTCTGTTACAGGTGCAATAACAATAACATCTACTTCCTGGGAAATAAAATCTCTTACTGCTTTAATCTGATTTTCTTGTTTTTGTTGAGCATCTGCAAAGATTAAATTAAAGCCATTTTCCTCTGTCAGGGTACTCTTCATAGATTCTGTATTGGCAACACGCCAGTCAGATTCTGCACCTACTTGCGAAAAACCAATTGTAATAAGTTCATCTGTCTTTTCTTCAGCCTCTTCTGCTGGAGTCTCTGTTTTTGTTTCTTCTTTAGCCGGAGCTTCTGTCTTCGTTTCAGTTTCTTTTGGCGTACTATTTTCTGCTGGTGCGCTACTACAACCAACAAGCGCTGTACCTACCATCGTTAAACCTAATAACATACTGACTAATTTTTTCTTCATAACTCTACCCCCCTGTTATTTTCAATAAACGTAATCGCTTTCTATACGGCTATTATAAAAATAAACCTATTTTTTTAATACAGAATATATTTTTATTTCATTTCATTTTTTTATCTTATTTTTATAGAAGTTAATTTTTTTATGAAAAAGGTATGTTTTTTCATTCTCAAAAAAACATACCTTTTTCTTATTAGCTATTCCTAATTTCTCTAGGTAAGCGTACTGTTACACTCGTACCTTGTTCATATGTACTTTCTATGATTAAACCATAAGCTCTGCCGTAGTTAAGCCGTATTCTTTCATTTACATTAGCAAGTCCAAATCCTTTATCAGATGTATCTAACCTACCCTTTTCCACACCTTTTCTAAGCCTTTCTAGTTCATCCTCTTTCATGCCTCTACCATCATCATGAACCGTTAGAAAAATATACTGTTCATCATAACGTCCTTCTATATAAATTTTCCCTTTACCCCTTCTTTGTTTAATACCGTGATAAAGAGCATTTTCTACTAAAGGCTGCAAAGTCAATTTTAGTATTCTGAACTCCCCAAGCTCTAAAGGAATACGAATCTCATATTCTAAAATATCAGCATATCTAAATTGCTGAATCTGCAAGTAACTACGTATATGACTTTCCTCTTCTCGCAAGGTAATGTAATCCCGACCTTTACTAAGGCCTGTCCTAAAGAACTCTGATAAAGCAGACACCATTTCCACTACTTCCTCATTTTGACCATCTTCTGCCATCCATATAATGGTATCTAAAGTATTATACAGAAAGTGAGGATTAATCTGTTCTTGAAGCAACTTAAGCTCCATAGCCCTTAAATTAACCTGTTCTTCTTTTACATTTTTAACCAGTTCTTCTATCTCTCCAATCATGGTATTAAAGCTCTCCTCTAGAGTAACCACTTCATCACCTCTGCTCTTGATTTTCTGCATGGTAAAATCTCCAGCGCCTACCTTTTTCGTACGCTCACATAAATACTGCAACGGTTTTGTAATGCTATCTGAAATAGTAATAATCAAAATCCATGTAACAATGAGTACAACACCTAAAATTACCATACTGACTCTTAGCATATTGTTGATATCGTCTTCAATAGCCTTCTTAACCTTTTCAAGCTCCATTGCTTCGTAATACACATATTCCTGAATTTCATCTGTAATGAGCTCAGTAAAAACATAAATATCATTCTCTAGCATAAATATGTTTTCATCGTAATGCCCTGTCTCTTCACAGTTTTCTTTAATATGGCTAATTTTCTTTTCTAAAAGTTCCAGATTCCTTTGGGCCGCCCTTACCAACTTTTTATTGGAACTAAGACTCGTCCCTTCTTCTAACTGCTTAAAATAGACCTTACTCTCCTTTAATATATTTTCTACATTAGTATTTTCAAAGGCTTCAGATCCTATTGCCACTCGGTACATGGCATAATCTACTTCCTGTTTAAAGTGCATATCAAACTCATTAGCAATATTAATATCCTTAATAATAGGTACGTAACGATCCGTATAGTTGCTGAATCTGACAATGAGATAAATAACAAGGCATACCATCGGCGTTAGCATAATCAACATAAAAAGTTTCAGCTTACTTCTTAAAGACATATTAGGGCATTTCATGTTAAGAGCCCTTTCTAAGATAAAGTTGACTTACGGTATTCTTTAGGTGTACAATTCTGTGTCTTTTTAAATAAATGGCTAAAATAATGTGGATCCTTATATCCTACTTCATAGCCAACCTCTAATGTTTTCATTGAAGAACACCTTAAGAGTTCCTTAGCCTTTTCCATACGAATCTGTGTCAAATAAGAAATAAAAGTCTGTCCTGTCTCCTGGCTAAAAATGGCACTAAAATGACTAGAACTCATATTCACATAATCAGCCACTTGATTAAGAGAAATACTTTCCTTATTATAATATTTTTTAATATAGTATTTAGCATCTTCTACTAAAGCCTTGTACCTTCTGCCACTCATAGCGTCTCTTAAGGATAATGCACCTGTCAGCAAAATCTCCAAGTAATGGCTTGCATCCTCTTTAGTCTGAATCACTGTATAGATCTCTTTTATATCACCACAGGCTTTGATCACCTCATCTTTTTCGTAGCCTAGTTGCTCCCCAAAAGCTATGACATTAAAATAAATATCCATCATAATATACTGTCTAAAAAGAAAAGACTCCATACCACCTTGTATACTTTTAATATAATTCACAATAAAATCTTGAAGCTGCTGCTTTGTACCGCTTCTTAAAAAGTCTTCAATTGTCTTTTTGTCCATATGCGTGAGATCCATTTCCCTTATACTAATGGCTTTGTCTCTTTGATTAAGTTTATACTGCTTTAAAGTATCATAATAAATGACTTTTTCATTCTGAAGCATATAACGATACGCTAGTGCCTGATTAGCCGTTTCAAAAGCATAGGCAATTTCACTTAATCTGCTAGCTCTGTGTCCTATCCCTATACAGTAAGAAGGCATAGAGTAATCCTTCATTTCCTCCTGAATAAGCGTAATGATTTCTTTTTCAAGTTCTTCTATATGAATGTTTGTCCCTTTTAAAATAAGAGCCCAACCTTCTGTTTCCCTATCGAATCCGATTACATCTACGCGTTCTTGCAGCCATGCCTGCAATCTATCTGTTATCCGACCCATAGGAAGGTTCTCCTCCTTAGCTTTTAAGTCAACACTTCCTTTAATAAGCACTACACTATACATCTTAGCCGTTAAATCAATAGCTAAAGACTTGGCCTGAGCAATAAGCTCTGTTGCCGAAAGCTTACCTGTTACCATATTATAAAAGAATTTTTTACTTGCTAGTTGCATACTCTCAAGACGTTCTAACTGACACCTCTCATAGTAAGCCTGCTTTTCCTGCTCTTTTCTAATAGCCTGTGCCACTTGATTCAAAGATTCCATAAGTTTCTTAGATGTAATAGGCTTTAGAAGATAGTCTGTTACACCTATATTAATAGCCTCTTTAGCATACTCAAATTCATCATATCCACTTAAAATAATAATCTTAACTTGGGGTAAATCCTTTTTAACCAGCTTACTAAGTTCTAGTCCATCCATAAAAGGCATTTTAATATCTGTGATAATAATGTCAGGCTTTACTTCTTGAATAAGGGGATAAGCCAATTCTCCATCGCCTGCTTCTCCTACTAGGCAAAAACCATTCTCTTCCCAATTAATGTTTTTCTTCATTCTTTCTCTTACTGCAAACTCATCTTCTACCAAGAATACCTTTAGCATCATTTTCCCCCACTTCTTCTCCCAATTTATACATTTAAGTCCTAGTGATTCTTTATAGTCATTATACCAAATTTTTAGAATTCATTGAACAACAAGTAAAAAATAAAACTACAACTATAGGTACACTTAACCCTATTACTTTTTTATCTCTATTTTTCCACTTCATTAGTATTTCCCCTAACTTATTGAATATCAAACTTTTACTGTATAGTCCTCATACAAACTCTAACCTATTTATAACTCAAATTTCATTTAATATAAGTAGAAACAGCCCCTTCCTATTTTAGGATGAGGCTGTTTCTACTTATACTAACTTTTATAACTGTATCTTGATTTCAAATGGGTCTTCAATTTCTTGTAACCAAATCTTTAACTTTTCAAGATAAGTTCTAGCGAGTTCTTTATTATCTTCTATAATATTGTTCATTTGGTAAGGGTCTTCTTGTCTATCATATAAGATGCATTGTTGCTTGCCGCCTGCTGCCCGATAGGATAAAGGTGTATCTTTTATCCCTTATACCTCTTCCATAACCTTTCCCCTTTGGACCATCTACAAAATATAATGAGCTGTCTGGTGAATCTATATAATTACCACTGCACATATTCGGTGTAAAGTTATGCCCTACACATTCTTGAGGAATTTTATTATCAAGACCTACTGCTCCTAATAGGGTAGGCATAATATCTATAGTAGATAGCTGAGCATCCACATCTTGATGTTTAAATTGCTCTGGCCATCTCACAATAAAAGGTACACTAACTGCTTCTTCATACCATATATTTTTATGCATTAGTCCTTGACTACCCATCAGCTCTCCATGGTCCGATGTAAAAATAACAATGGTATTATCTTCTATCCCTTTAGCCTTAAGTGCCTGCATGATCTTACCAAAGTTCTCATCTATCCCTGTAATAGCAGCAAAATAATTTTTAACATGCTCCAGAGCTTCAGGGCAGTCTTTTACATTAGGTCTGACTAATAAATCTTCTGCCTCTTTTCCCTTGTAATAATCCAAATATTTTTGTGGAAATAAGTTAAAATCTGTATGAGGCGGATTGAATGAAACAAAAAGTGCAAAAGGCTTATCTTGTTTCTCAATATAATCTATAGCTACTTGGGTTTCATGTGCAACAGACCACTCCTCTACATCTATACGCTCCTCTACCTTAGCATCATTCACCCAATAATGAGGCTTCATATGATTATCCGCACATCCATAAGAATACCAAAAGTTAAAACCATGTCTTCCCTTTCCTGGTGGCGTGTAGGCATCCCATATGAGCCCATCTCCGCGCCTACCTTCTGTATAGTCGCTATGCTCCTCCTTTGGTGCATCTAAATGCCACTTACCTATGTAGCCTAATTCATAGCCATTCTCAGATAAAATATCGGATAGGCAAAGCTGATCCTCACGTAGATAACAACCTTTAGGCGCACTTCTTGAATTACAATTGGTAAAGATATGATTTTTATGCGGATACAGCCCTGTCAGTAAAATGCCTCTATAAGGGCTACATACTGGATAATTACTTACGGCTTGATTAAATACTACGCTCTCTCTAGCAAACTGGTCTAGATGTGGTGTAATAACTGGGTCTTCCCCCATATAACCTATGGCTTGCCTTCTAAATTGGTCACAAAAGATATAAACAAGATTGGGTTTAGCCATACACTGACCTCCTCTTCTTTTATTTTATTGTTTTATTTTATCGTATGTTGCTTGCTGCATTTCTACATAACGTGCTACATTTAATTTTTCTAATTTATTAAGGTGTTCTTGCCATTTTGCATCATCTATGCCAGATAATACGGATTGTGCTACGAAGTTCTTAATATAGTTATCAATTTCTACTGATAAGTTCGCCTTTTCTTCTGTAACTTCTAAACTCTCAAAAACAGGTAAAAGTACTTCTTCTGGGTAATAAGGCTCTACGATATCAATACAAGCCTCTCTTTGCTTACCTAATGGATCATCTTTCATAACAAAGTGTTCTAAATCACCTAATGTAATAAACATAGGTGCATGAGGTCCTGCTGCTTTTGAATACCTGTACTCCTCTTTACCTACACCTTCTGGTAAGTTCGTAACGTACCAGTATTCTCTTGTTTCATCATTCATCTCCCAAAGTACACCACGTTCTCCAAAATTCCAAAGCATCTTTGTCTCAAAATCACTATTTATATAATCAAACCATCTTACTAAGGCTTCTGGATTTTTACATGCTTTTGTAATAACAAATCCACCACTCCATCCTGCAAATTTATTCTTTGCACCATCCCAAATCGGCTCAGCTACTGAAGATTTTAATGGTGGAAGTGGAATGTATTGACTATCGTTTGCATCTCCTACTACTGCATTAGGTAAGAAAGCTAAAAATGAGCCTACTACCATTTGTTGTCCTTTAGAATTATATTGTTGCTGTGTCTGGCTAAAGCCTTCTAAGTCCAGTAAACCTTCATTCGCTAACTTACTATAATAACGAAGTGCCTCATAGTATTCTGGCTTTTCAGGTGCAAATTCAACCTTACCCTCTTCAATCATAATATGCGTTCCATCGTCTTTTATGCCAAATGCACCCAAAAGCATCCTAAATTGTGAAGCATAGAATTGCTGACAAAATGATAGCGGAATTTCATCTTCAATACCATTTCCATTAGGGTCTTTTTCTTTAAATGCTTTAAGCACTTCATAATATTCTTCTACTGTAGTTGGTACTTCTAATCCTAAGTTATCCAGCCACTGTTTATTAATAAATAATACGCCTGAAGTACTATCATTACGTGAGCTATGTGTATTGGTCATAAAGGAATAAATCTTACCATCTTCTTGCTCTAACATTGTTTTAATCTCAGGATATTGATTATAAACCTCTGCTACTGATGGTGCATATTTATCTATGTAATCCCCTACTGGTACGAGTTGCGGAAGATTTTTTACAATAGAAGATGTGTCAATTCCTGTTGCAATGGCATCTGGCAACTCCCCTGAAGCAAACATAATATTGATTTTTTCTTGCCAACCTGTTGAAGGAATCTCCATCCATTTAATTTTGATGTTTGTATCTTCTTCTGCTTTAATAACCGCTGGTTTATTTTCATAGGTATCTTTAGCAAGTGGATGGCCTATAACAGCAATAGTGAAAGTTTCTTTTTCTTTCACAATAGGAAGCCCTTCTACATACAGATTCCCTTCCATTTCACGTGTTGTACCATCTTCTGCCGTTTCTACTGTCACTTCTTTTGAGCTACTACTTTCCTTATTTCCTCCACCTGTACTTGTACATCCTACCAGCATTACACCTACCATCATAATTGTAGTCATTTTAGATAACATACGTTTAAGCTTCATAACTCTTCCCCTCTCTTTTATTTAAATTAAAATCCTATCATCCCTTAACTGCTCCAATCATTACCCCTTTAACAAAGTATTTTTGTATAAACGGATAAATGATAAGCACTGGCACTGTTGCAACAACGATAACGCCATACTTTACAACTTCTACTAATGTATTCATTTCTGCTAATGTCTCTGCATCTACCACTCCTCCCCCATTTGCCGCTTGCTGCTGCATCATTTGGAAGGATAAAAGGATTTCTCTTAAAACCAGTTGCAGTGGATACTTATCTGTATCATTAAGATAAATCATGGCATTAAAGAAAGAATTCCAATAGGCAATAGCACAATATAAAGTAATAACTGCAATAATAGGTTTAGATATAGGTACTACAATCTCAAAGAAAAATCTCTGATTTGTACAGCCATCTACAAAGGCAGCCTCTTGAAGCTCCTTAGGTATACTCGATACAAAGAAAGACCTGGCAATAATAATATTGTAAACAGAGACACTGCCTAATAAGATAATAATAGTCCTTGTATTAATCAGATTAAGCTGTTTAACAACTAAGTATAAAGGCACCAGCCCACCTGAGAAATACATAGTAAAGACAAATATACCCATCAAAAGATTACGCCCTGGTAAATCTGATCTTGAAAAAGCATAGCCTGCTAAAATCGTAATACTTACCCCAACTAAAGTTCCCATTACTGTATAAAATAGAGTATTCGCATAGCCTGCCCATAACTTCGTGTTTCCCAAAATATTATTATACCCTATGAGTGAAAAGCCTTTTGGATATAGTAACAAGTCCCCTGAGTTAACAACTGCTGGACTAGAAACAGAAGCAACCAATACAAAATAGAGTGGATAAGCTACAATAATGATAATGGCCATAATCAAGATTAAAGTAATCATACTAAAGATACGGTCTTGTGTTGTTTCCTTTATTTTAGTACTTCCTGCTTTCATTTTCTCTCCTCCCCTCTACCATAAACTTGTTCCGGATATTTTCTTAGCAAATCGATTAACTCCTATTAAAATACAGAAGTTAATAATATTATTAAATAAACCTATCGCTGTGGAATAACTATACTGGGCATTCACTAACCCCATCTTATATGTATAAGTCGAAATAACTTCAGACATTTCTAAGTTCAAATCATTTTGCATAAGTAATACTTTTTCAAAACCTACATTCATAACTTGCCCCATATTTAGAATAAGCAAAATCGTAATAGTCGGTAAAATAGCTGGAAAATCAATATGTCTAATACGCTGTAATTTACTTGCACCATCTATAATAGCTGCTTCATGAAGTTCTGGGCTTACCCCTGATAAAGCCGCAATATAAATAATAGATGCCCATCCTGTTCCTTGCCATATACCAGACCATACATAAACATGTCTAAACCATTCCTTTTGTCCTAGGAAGAAAATAGGATCTCCTCCAAAGAATTCAATAACGGTATTAATAAACCCTGTTCTTGGTGATAAAAAGATAGACAACATACCTACTAATACAACTGTAGAAATAAAATGAGGTGCATAAGTAATGGTTTGTGTTAACTTTTTTAATTTTTCATTTTTAGTGTAGTTAATCATAAAGGCTAATAAAATCGGAATTGGAAAAGAAGCTACTAAAGAATATAGACTAATAGAAAGGGTATTTTTTAGTAAATCCCAGAACATAATTGAATCAAAAAATTTCGTAAAATGCTTAAACCCTACCCAAGGGCTACCTGTTATCCCTTCATATGGTAAATAGTCTTTAAAAGCTATTTGAATCCCATACATAGGCCAATAGTTAAAGATAATGATATAAAGTAAAGCTGGTAATAAGAAAAAATAGAGGATATAATTTCTTTTCATTAATATCCACATATGTTTTAGACGTGCTTTTTTCGCTTCTTTAGCACTTATCTGTGTGTCAAATGCCACTTCTCCCTTTGTCATGGCTTTCATTCCCCCCTTTTTGTTTTGTACTTTTATCTAATCACGAAATATTTTTCTAGTAAATATTCAATATTTTTATCATAATCTTTTTTTGAATAGTTTGTTTTTTGTGCAAATCCACCAGTTTTTAACTTGAATACATAGTCTTTATATGTTACTTTATATTTAATCGAACTCATACTATTTTTTGAAAGGAGTTGGCAGTTTTTGAATACTAATATTTTGAAAGAATTTAGTAGACATGTAAGCTCTTACTTTTTCATTATCTTTATTCCTATTGTTTTACTTAATATTTATTATCAAAATTATTTTCTCGATTTATATAAGGGGGAAATCATTTCTCAGAGCAGTAACAACTTAAATAAACTACAGCTAAATTTTGACTATAAAATAGATTTAATTCATAAAGTATCCCTTGAACTTATGAGCAATGCATGCTTTTCTAATGCCTATATTTCCAATAATGTAACAGCTTTTTATCATATCTTTAATGAGCTTAATGCAGCCAAAAGGTTAGATCCTGCATTTTTAGATATCTATTACTACAACAAAGTTACCCCTCATACACTCTACTCTTGCAGTGGGACCTATAATCCAGAAACCTACTCTAAAATTAATCCTCAATTTTTGGGGCAATATACAAATTTTCAAGATAAATTAAATACTATTGAAACACCTCAGTTTTACGCACATTCTTTTAACATCTTTTTATCAGACAAGCCTGCTATTGAATACATTATTCCTATACATAATCAAGCTGCTTTTTTCATCTTTAGAATTGACCCTAACTTTTTTGAGGATACACTAAACAATATGTCTACACCAAATGCCACTTTCTATACTTATATTTTGGCGGATAATATAATGCTTTATAGTAATGCACCTTCTGCTCATCCATTATCTCTTGAAGCATTACCTCCTTTAGACTCTTTTTCACTACAAACAACTTATCAAAACGAGTACTACATAAGTCAAATTGCTTCTCCTTCAACACATTTAACTTATGTGAGCATTATTGATGAAGATTTATTGCTTGGTAAAGTAAAAATGCTGTCTCAGAAATTTATTTTACTTAATGCTTTTATTCTTTTAATAGGTTTTATGATTACTTTCCTTTTAACCCACAGATACTATAAACCTATTAGGAAGCTCCTTTACTCTTTGGACCAGTTTAACTTTAATCTTCCTAATCACCTTCATACTTTAGATAAAATAGCTATGGGCATGAATCTTTTAGAACACGATAATAAGCGTCTTCATTATGAAAAGTGCCTTTTAAAATTATTAGGTGGAACTTATAAAGATATTTATACTTTTAATATTAGTGCACAGCCTTATGGTATTACGCTCCATCACGAAACCTTTAAAGTCATTACCTTAAGTGCACTTCCTACTTATACCTTTAACGAAAAAGATATCCTTTTTCTACAGGAAACTAAGGTACTTCCTATGGACTTTGTGGATTTCCATTATCTCCATCATGTTTCACATAATATGTATGTTTTTATTGCTTTTTATGAAAGTACTGATGCAAGGACTTTAAAAGAAGGCTTAATAACTTTGCAAGGTACACTATCTGCTACTTTATCCATTCCTTTCGCACTCTGCATAAGCAGTGCGTATAAAGATTTAAGTGCAGTACCTTATGCTCTGTTAGAATGTAGTAAGCTTACTCAAGATACCTCTTCTCTTCATACAAACGCACCTGCCTTCTATGAAGAAACTTGCTTAGGACATTCGTCTCATCTCTACTATCCAGAAAATGAATTATCAGGTCTTCAAGATGCTATTACAAGCTATAACTTGGAAAAAGTAGAATTTTTTATTCATACCCTTATAGATTACATTCAGCAATTGCATGATTATCATCCTCTACTTTTACCACTTGTTTATAGTGTAAGTCATACACTAAAAAAAGGGGCTAAAGCACTTAATATTACACTTAACCCTTCTTTAGACATACCGTTAAGCCCTGCTCATTCTCTATCAAAGACATACTTTATTGACTATATCCATACCCTAACTAAAGAAATTACAGCTGTTATCCAGCTTCATACAGCACCTTCTAGCTCTTTATCTATTCAAACGATTATAGCTTATATCGATCAACATTATTGCGAGTATGATTTATCTGTTTCATCTTTAGCTGACCATTTTAATTTATCTGTCTCTAACTTAAGTCATCAATTTAAAACAGCTACAGGCGTTAACTTATCTACTTACATTAACTCGCTTCGTATAGAACAAGCCAAAACTCTTCTATGTACAACTTCTATGACTGTCTCGGAGATTTCTACAACTATTGGTTATACGCAGTCCTCTAGTTTTATAAGAAGATTTAAGCAATTCACAGACCTTACACCTGGTGAATTTAGAACACAAAAAGGAAACTAGAAATGCTCTATGTCTTTATCATACAAATAGATTTCTATTTCTTTTAGTTCATTGACCAAATTTACTTTTTGCTTTCCTATTTTTCTAAACCCTTGACGATCATAAAAAGTATACTGACACATTGTATCCGTTAACAAATAAAAGTTTTTTGCCTTGGTCTGTTTCATATATTCCAAAAACTGATGGATAAGTGTTTTGCCTATGCCTACTCTTCTATACTGTTTATCTACTATAAGTAGAGTAAGCTCTCCATCGAACTGTTGCTCCTTATCTCCCATAAGCTCTTTATAGTTTTGCGAGAAGTCCCGATGAGCTTTAAGCGTCTTCCTACCCTCTTTTAGAAGATGCAGATAGATAAGTCTGCTTAAAATGCCAGCTGTGTAGGGCGTCCACGCTACTTTTTTAGAATGTTTATTATTTCTACCACATACAATGCCTATGACTTGCCCTTGATGCTCTACAACCTTTGTAAAGGTACTGTCCTCTAGGCAGCTTCTTAAATACACTTGAAGTACAATCTGCCTTACCTTATTGTTTGGTGTAATCTTTTTAAAATATCCTGTCATATCTAGTAATTTTTTCAGTGCCTCATAATCTTTTTCTTGAATGTCCCTATAAATAAATTTCTGCATCCTATCCCTCTTTTATTTTATGTATAAGTCTAGTATAAAACATAAAGGGCCTGTAGCAAATCTTTTGCATCAGACCCTTATTTCTAAAATGTTTCTGCCATTTTAGCTGCTCTTTTAAGTGCTTCTTCCATTCTCTTTTCAATATCTGTACCTGAACGATTCATATTATCAAGTTCAATAGTTTCAAATGCTTGAACACCAAAGAAACCGAGTAAAGTTCTTAAATATCTTACCCCCATTTCATAAGGTGAATCCGTATAAGCACCTCCTCTTGTTACAATGTAAACAGCCTTTTGATGTTCTAAAAGTCCTACTGCACCTTCATGCGTATATTTAAAGGTAATACCTGTTACACTTATATAATCTAAATAAGCTTTTAAGATAGCTGGAAAGCTTAAGTTCCACATAGGTGCTGCAATAATATATTTATCTGCCTCTGCAAATTGGTACGCATATTTTAGTACCCTATGATTTCTATTTACGCCATCCTTGGGGCCATATAAAGCCTCTAAATCTTCTGGTCTTAAAAAACCAATGGCCTCTTTATAAAGGTCTAGTGTAATAACCTCATCTTGTGGATGAGATTTTTTATAGACTTCTACAAAATGGTCCGATATTCTAAAGGTTTTAGATTCCCCTTCTTTCTTTATATTGGCCTTGATATATAGTATTTTACTCATATTAAACTCCTTTACCTTTAAACAATTTATTCCTGTCAGCTTACATCATACTTATTCATCCGTTTACCTGCTATAGGTAACTAAATCAGCATGAAAAGAGGAGATATACTCTATGCTTAAGTTCTAAAGAACTTTTCTCTATAAAAAAATAAGATAAAAGAGGAGGAATCATCCTCTTAACTCTTTTATCTTATTTCGCTGTCTATGCTTTAAACTATTTGCTATCTGGTTTTAGATATTTTAAAGACTACCTCTTAAAGTTTCCCTACAAGATCAAGACTTGGTGAAAGTGTTTCCGAACCTGGTTTCCATTTAGCTGGGCATACTTGGTCACCATGAGCTGCTACAAATTGTGCAGCTTGAACTTTTCTTAGAAGTTCGTCAGCATCTCTACCAATACCAAGATCATGTACTTCATAGGCTTTAATTATGCCTTCAGGGTTTACAATGAAAGTTCCTCTTAAAGCAAGCCCTTCTTCTTCAATAAGCACTTCAAATTGTCTTGCAAGTGCACCTGTTGGGTCTGCAAGCATTGGAAATTTAATTTTACCAATTGTTTCTGATGCATCTGCCCATGCTTTATGCACGTAATGAGTATCTGTAGATACAGAATAGACTTCACAGCCTATACCTTTAAAAGCTTCATAGTTATCAGCAAGATCACTAAGCTCTGTAGGACATACGAAAGTAAAATCTGCTGGATAGAAGAAAAATACTGTCCAGTGTCCTTCAAGACAACTGTTTGTGATTTCTTTAAATTGTCCTTCATGATAAGCTTGTACTTTAAATTCTTGAACTTTTTTTCCGACTAATGACATAGCTAGCCTCCTTTTTTTATAAATCCTTATTTAGTATTTATCTTACTTATAAAACTATTCTTTATCTCCCTAAAGATCTTTATCAATTATTTCCTTATAAATACTGTGTGTTAAAAATACTTCTACTGCTTATACTAAAGATTATTTAAAACTTAAAGGAGCCTAATTATGAAAAAGTTAGAAAATCAAGTTGCACTTGTTACAGCGGCTACAAAAGGTATTGGGCTTGCTTGTGCCCTAAAGCTTGCCGAAAATGGCGCTACCGTCTATATGGGAGTTAGAAGAATCGAGGCTACTCAGGAAATTTGTGACCAGTATAAATCTCAAGGCTTTAAAATGTTCCCTCTTTATTTTGATGCTTATAAAAGCGAAACTTATAAGGCTATAGTAGAAGAAATTATTACTAAAGAAGGTAGACTTGATATATTGGTTAACAACTTTGGCGTTGGCAAACCTGAAACAGATTTAGATTTAGTGAAAGGGAGTGAAGAATCTTTTTTAGAACTCTTTAAACTTAACGTAGGTACTGTTTATGGCATTAGTAAAGCTGCCGTTCCACACATGATGAAACAAGGAAAAGGTAGTATTATTAATATCTCCTCTATTGGTGGTGCTATCCCTGATGTAACACGCATTGGCTATGGCGTTTCTAAAGCAGCTGTTAATAATATTACACAGCAAATTGCTATGCAGTATGCAAGAGCGAATATTCGCTGCAATGCTGTACTACCGGGTCTTACTGCTACGGATGCTGCGCTTAATAATATGCCTCAATCTTTTATTAATTCCTTCCTAAGTCATGTTCCACTTAACCGAATGGGTAAACCAGAAGACATTGCCAATGCTGTTTTATTCTTTGCTAGTGATGATTCTTCTTATATTACAGGAAATATTATGGAAGTAGCAGGGGGCTATGGTCTTGGTACACCACAATATGGAGATATTATGAGACACTTACACCAGCAGTAACAAGAATTCTAAATAAAAAGTGGGAATTTATATCTATCACTCTGTTAAATTCCCGCTTTTTATTATGTTCTTTTATTAAGTTCATAACTTAGGCACACTAAAGAAAAGAATCATGCTATACTTGTACCGTAGATTTATTTGAACTGGAGGTTAAACATGACAAAAACTCAATCTATATCGCGCAGTCAGCTTCTAGCTACGGAAAAAACAGAAAAATTGATTTTCAAATTTGCTATACCGAGTATTATTAGTGGCCTCGTTAGTGCACTCTATAATATAGTGGACCAAATTTTCATTGGACAAAGTATTGGTATTGTAGGTAATGCTGCTACTAATGTAGCCTTTCCTCTTTCTATTTTATGTACTTCTCTTGCCTTACTTCTAGGTGTAGGTGGGGCTGCTAACTTCAATCTCTGTCTTGGAGCTGGCAATAAAGAAGAAGCTGGTAAGTTTGCCGCTAATAGTGTGTCTCTTATGGGGATTATTGGGATTATCCTAGCTATTCTAGTGAATCTTTTTCTAAACCCTTTAATGATTGCTTTTGGTGCTTCTGGCGAAGTACTGCCTTATGCACTGACTTATACAGGTATTACTTCTTTAGGTATACCTTTTCTTATTTTTTCTATTGGTTGCAGCAACATTATAAGAGCTGACGGTAGTCCAACCTACTCTATGCTGTGTACTTTAGTGGGTGCCTTACTCAATACCATTCTTGATCCTATCTTTATGTTTGGTCTAGATATGGGCATTGCCGGGGCAGCTCTCGCAACTGTTATTTCTCAAATTATATCCAGTATCATGGCACTTGCTTACCTCTTACGTTTTAAAACGGTGCCACTAAAGCTCTCTTATTTTAAGCCTAAAGCACATATTGGCCTTAAAATTACTACTTTAGGAGCGTCTCCTTGCTTTAATCAGCTTGCTATGATGCTTGTCCAAATTATCATGAATAATACTTTAACTTACTACGGCTCACTTTCTCCTTATGGTAGTGATATTCCACTTGCCTGCGTAGGTGTTATTTCGAAAGTAAATATTATTTATATGGCTTTTGTATTAGGGATTGCTCAAGGCTGTCAGCCTATTATGGGCTTTAACTATGGGGCTAAAAATTATAAAAGAGTTAAACGTGCCTGCCTGCAGGCTTTAGGAGCAGTATGTGTTGTATCCCTTATTGCTTTTGCAAGTTTTCAACTGTTCCCGAGACAAATTATTAGTTTATTTGGTCAGGGCGAAGAACTTTATTTCCATTTTGCCGAGCGCTACTTTAGAATTTTCATGTTCTTTACTTTCTTAAATGGACTTCAGCCTATGTCTTCCTTCTTCTTTACTTCTATAGGAAAGGCTCAAAAAGGTATTTTGCTTTCGCTTACAAGACAAATTGTTTTCCTTATTCCACTTATCCTGATTCTACCACGTATCATGGGTATTGATGGGGTGATGTATGCAGGTCCAGTTGCTGATGGCGCTGCTGCTCTTTTAGCTACCTTCCTTTTAACGAGACAGTTTAAAACTTTAGATAAGCTTCAGTTACAAAAAGAAACAGCCATCTCCTAAGTGGGAACATGGCTGTTTCTTTTCATCTACTATAGTTTTTCTAAATATTATAAGCTTTTTAATGCTTCATCAATTTGTTGTTTATCAAATCCAATAATTACAGATTCTCCAATTGTTGTAACAGGTACAGTTCTTTGTCCTGAAACTTCAAGAACGATTTCACGGTCTGCTTGAGCATCTGCTACTGTTACAACTTCATAAGCTACACCTTTTGTATCTAAATATTTTTTAACTTTTTGACATGGTCCACACCATTCTACTGAATAAACTTTAATCATTTTGCATTCTCCTTATTTTCTGTAATATATTTTTCAGCTTTTAGCGCTGCAATAGTGCCGTCTGCTACAGCTGTTGCAATTTGTCTAAATTCTTTTTGTCTAACATCTCCAGCTACATATACACCTTTTACATTAGTCTGCATACTTTCATCTGATTTAATATAGCCATCTTCTCCAACCTGAATGAAAGGCTTAAATAAATCTGTCTTAGGCTCTGTACCAATATAGCCAAAGATAGCCTTAAGTGGTATTTCTATTACTTCATCTGTCTTTGTATGTTTCACAAGGGCCTTTTCTACAAAGTTATCCCCCACTACATCTATAAGATCATGGTCGTAAAGAATTTCAATATTAGGCACTGCTTCTACCTCTTTTAAAGTTTTAGCTTCTGCATGGAAAGTATCATATCTTCTAATGATAATAACCTTTTTAGCGACTCTTGCTAAGTACATAGCTTCCTCAAGGGCTGCGCTACCACCACCTACTACACCAATGACCTCTCCTTCATAACTTGAGCCATCACATACCGCACAGTAATGGATACCTTTTCCTAAATAGGCTCTTTCATTTGGAATCGGTAAAGACCTAGGCTTAGCCCCTGTTGCAATAATAACTGCACGTGGCTTATAAATAAAGTCACCTGTTTCAATAATCTTTTCATCATCTGTTAGTGTAACTTTTTCTATAAAGTCAAACTCATCAATAACCGCGCCTTCGCCTGTGGCTTGAGCTTCCATTTTTTCTGCAAGTTCTACACCTGTAATCTTTGCAAAACCTGGATAGTTTTCAATGGTATAACTCGACCTTACCTGTCCGCCAATAATATCATTTTCAAGAATAAGTGTTTCTAAATTAGCACGTGAAGCATAAATACCAGCTGTAAGCCCTGCTGGGCCCGCCCCTATAATGATTAAATCTATTTCTTTTTCCTGTTTATTCATAGTTCTCTCCTTCACATGGATGCTAAGCATAATGCGATTCTTCCATATTATTATATGCTAATTATTATTATTTAGGAAGTATTTTAGCACAAAAAATAAGAAGTACTACAAAATATGTCTTTATAGCACTTCTTATACTTTATTTGCTTATTTATTAAAATTTTAATTTTATCTAAAGGAAATGTTTATGCTTTAAAAGCAGGTTTGCCTTCTGCCCTTGCCCCACATAAACCAATTTGGCCATTTCCTGTTACAGCCTCACCTTTACCATCACGTGTTGGATCGACATATTCAAGATACCATGCTTCTAATTTCTGTTTCATCATAGCCTTCACTTCTTGATAGCTTACTTCATCTACTACATTATGCTTCTCATCTGGATCATTTTTTAAATCGTAAAGTTCGTGAGGCCCATAAGGATAGCGATGAATATACTTCCACTCTTTTGTACGAATCATACGGTTAGGGCCGTATTCATCAAAGATTACAATATCCCTGTCTACCACTTTTCCTTCACTACCTTCTAAAACAGAAGCAAAACTGCTACCTGGTAGATGATCTGGAATTTCATTTTCTAAGCCTAAATAAGTCATTATAGTTGGGAATAAATCGTAATGACTTAGTAAAGTTTCTTCCACTTTCCCACTTACTGTAGCACCTGGAACACGCATAATCATTGGTACTTTTACAGCTGTATCATAGAGATTAAGTGGGAAAGTTCCATTACCTTTTCCAAAAATCCCATGATGCCCCATACTCATACCATTATCTCCTGTAAAGATAATGAGCGTATTATCCATTAAACCATCTTGCTCTAACTTCTCTAGTATTCTTCCTACATTTTCATCCATAGCTGTAGTTGCTGCTGCATAACCTTGAATCCATCTTCTCCACTGCTCTTTACCTTGTTCATCTTGTCCATACTTCATACCTGCCCATGGATGTGCTGGTTCAAATGGAATGGAAGTAAACTGACAATCTTCATATAAATCATAGAAACGTTCTGGGTGTTGATGCTTATCCCATGGTGCATGAGGCGCTGTATAATGTATACTTAAATAAAACGGCTCCTCTTTACCTTTTTGCTCCTCTAAGAAAGTTAAGGCATTGTCTGTAATATAATCTGTTACATAAACTTTTTCCTTCATAACAAACTTACCATTTTCTAGTACAACAGGATAGTAATAATTATCTCCACCCATAGCAAGTGTTTTCCAATATGTAAATCCTGCCTGTGGTATAGCACTGTTACCTAAATGCCATTTACCACTTAAACCACATGTATAGCCATGTTTATTTAAAACCTGTGTAAAACAAGTTTGTCCTTCTAAATAATTAAGCGCTACATCACCTTGAAGTTGGTCTTTTGGCCAATTATAAGCCCAGTGTCTCTCCTCATTTTTAAATTCACTTTGAAGCTTCTCACTTAAATCGCTTTCACTGGTATGTCCTTTACTAATCCAATCATGAATACCATGTTGTGAAGGAATTTTACCTGTAAAAATAGAACCTCTTGCTGCAGAGCATACAGGTGACGCACAGAAAAATTCATTAAAACGTATTCCTTCATTGGCTAAACGATCCAGGTTAGGTGTAAGAATATCTTTATTGCCACTACACCCCATCCCCCAGTGACCTTGATCGTCAGTTATAATCATTACAATATTTGGTTTCTGATTCATAGCTAGCCTCCTAGATTTAAAATTCTCCGAATAACACATTAAATTATATTTAATTTTATAATTTAATACAAGTTCATTTTAAAACTAGAAGCTTATTTTTCTATGCTTTAAAAACAGGGTAATCTGGTAAAACTGCTTCTCTTTCTTCATACCCCTCACTATAAATGGCAACATTATCAACCATAAGAATATTAAGAGCTGTAGAAGTCGTTTCCCCTGCACCATTTGGCATACCATTTGGTGTAGAAATCGTAATATAAGTACCTTCTTCAGATGCTGCTGTAAATGTAAGGCTTACCCGTTCTACACTTGGATCATGGTTACTATTACCACCGTACTCCCCTGTACCTAGTGTACTTGCTTTAAGGGTTTCTTCTGCAAGGACATTGCCCTCTTTATCTTTAGCAGCAAAAGTGTAAGGGTATGCTTCATCAGCAGGTAAGGTTGCACCTTTTGTTTCTGCAAAAAGTGTATAGTCAAAAGTTACAGTATAGTCTACACCTGGTTGGAATTTCACAAGAGAAGGATAAGTGCTAACGACCTCACCTGTTTTATTATCTGAAATTTTAAGAGACCATTCGCCGTCAAAAGCATAACTCTTAACTTGTCTGCCTTGAGGATCTTTTCTTGCTAAGTGAACTTTGGATTCTCCTCCGTTTAAAGCGTACTCAAAGATTCCCCATCCTTCATCTACATTTTCAAAGTCCTCAAAGTAGATGGCACCGCCTTTATGCCTATCTGTTTTACCTGGTTGTCTAAAGATACGTACATCATCTATGCACGCCTTAGTTTCCTGATCCGTCTGTGGAACATGAATAAATAACTTACCACTGTTTTCACCTTCTGGTACTGTTATATCAAAACGGATACGTTGATAAGCCGTCTTACTATATTTATGGTCTACTACCGTTCCTATAATATCATTTCCATGAATAAAGGTATTTTGAACCTGTTCACCTATAACCATCCCAAGCTCTACTAACCTTTCTGCACTTACCCATGCAGATACAGTATAAGTTGCACCTGCTTCAAGACCTTCTATCTCCTGCACTACTAAAGCATCTTCTTTCCCTGTAATACAGAGTTTATGGTCATAGCCTTCTTCTACTGCTACATGAACCATTTGAATATGGTCAGTTGCACCGGATTTAGAAAGCTTCATCCAATTCCCTTTACCCTCTCCAAAGTTTAAGCTATCAAAACCTGGATCTTTCACAAGGCTACCTTCTCCCCATACCGTTTCTTGTGGTAAGCCGCTCGTATCTTCTTTATGGTCTTCAATTACATAAGGTGTCTGTGCTTTATAGTCTAAAGTAACTGTATGATGGGTTACAGGAAGGGTTTCTATAAACTTTCTACCATGGGCTGTTAATTCATACACATAAACTTCTGTCTGCTCATGCCATTTTTTAGGCAATTGCCATGTAGTAGCACCCTCCTCATTATTCCAATAATAAATCTTATCTTCCTCAGTCATACTCCATGGAATAAAGAGTGTACTCTTACATCTCATTGCTTCTTCGCTCATGATGGCAATAAGCTGTTTATCTTTACTATAAAGTTTGACTTTCTCACCTTCTCTTGCTACATAACTACCATTTTCAAAGTCAATCCTATTCTCTGTTAATTTCATAATAGGTGAAGCTTGCATATATTTAGTAGGGAGATTTTGATTATAGAATAACTCTATACCCTCAAAGAGATTTGTTTGACTCTGCCATGTGCCTACCCCTGGCATTTGAAGCCCTTTTAACAGTGGATCTGGGTTAAAGCTATCTTTAAATCCATTGTATAAAAATCTATAAATCGTAGACTTAGCCCCCAGACTACTTGGGTAATAAGGGTCTATGCCCCAGTGATTAAAGATCTGATTCCCTTCAAATGGTCCTGAAAATTCTGTCGCCACATCCCAATGCCTATTCATAAATTGTGCAAATTTATAAGAGTGGTAATCTGATCGGTAATAGACATCTACATAAATGAAACTTAAGGTTGGTACAACCTGATATAAGTCTTCAAGACGTCTTTCAAGCTCTCCTGACTCTAAATCTTTCATCTGGTCTACAAGGTAAGCTGAATCAAGCCATGCCCAGCCATGTTCTAACTCACCCAGTTTACCCCCTTTAAGGTTCTCAAGTTTTGTATTGACTGCATCTAGCATATATTCAATAGCATTAATATGGATACCTGTCTTCACATGATAAGCAGCTCCTGCCTCACCTAATAAATTAAGGTCATGGGCTCCCCCTTGTCTTATACCTACTTCTGTATAATCAGGATGTGAATCATCATGCCCTTCTACTTGATAGCCCTTATTGAGTACCATCTGTGTAAAGCCATCATAGTAATGGCTTAATATTTTACTATTATCTAAGACTCTTAAAAATGGATTAGAAGTGGAGCTTGTAAAGTTCATAGCAATCCATACCACTTGGTCTTTTACATTTTCTGACCCTCTTGGGATAGGCATAATTTCTCTAAAGAGGATTGCTGCATCTTGCCAATCCACTAGGCCATCTCCATTTTCATCGCCGCCTATAATAATCTGTGCATAAGGCAAGGGTTCTGTTTCTGTATGTCCTTCAAATGGCTCTACGCAATAACGATAAGTAAAAGTTCCATTGGCGAAAGTAAATGCTTTCTTAGCTACATCTTCTCTTACTACAATTCTTTCAATAGGTGTTATGACATTATTGCTGATTGCTGCCGCATACCTTTCATTATAAAGAAGAGGATAAGTCACTTCATACTGATTTTCTTCTCCTTCTACAATCTCAGCTGTTGTTTTAAATACATCTGAAATCCCCTTTTGTCCACTTCCAGCTTTGACTGCCCCATAACCAGCCTTTTCACCGCTTAAAGTAATAAGCGCCTGGTTAGTAAAAGCTATCGTTTCTACCTGCTCATTTGCATCAAATTCCTGAATATCTGTTACCCTATAAGTTACAATATGACGGTCTGTAGGTTTCATATTCTGAGCATACTTAGCTTCTTTAGAATGTCCATCTGTTGTTAAAGCAATCTCTATCCCTAGTGTTACAAAAGGTAAACTTTGCCCCTCCTGGTTTTCCTTTTCTAGATGTAAAGTATAATGAATAGCTTGTCCAGTTTCATCTACTCTAGTGTCTACCTTCACTGGATGATAGCCATTTTGATTAATCTTGACCTCATCTGCAAAATCCTTCTTCCCCCAGAAAGCTTCTTCTCCATCTAGCTTGTATAGAATGATACGCGGAAAAGCTTTATCTACAACAACCTCAGCCTTACCTAATGACAAAGTTATTTGTTCTAAGTTCATTTTCATCCCCCTAAATTCAATATTTTTTATACTATTTTAAATATATTTTAAATGTGTTTTTAGAAAGGTTCAAGCATTATTCTAAAATTTCACAAAATATAAATTAAGAAGTAAATAAAAAGAAAACCACAGGACCTAAATCCTGTGGCAATTCTTTCAATCCCCTTTAGAACAGGCAAGCCTGCATCCCCTATAATCCGAGTCTCTATATACTGTTGATTAGTGAATACCCTTGCAAGTTGTGGGTGTCAAACTCCTCATTTTAACATCTTTAGAGATTTTATGCAAAGTACTCCCAATAAAAAAAGTCCATATAACGTACTAGCCGTTCTATGGACTCCTTATCATTTATTACGCCTTATTGAGCTTTATGTTCTTCGATTAATTTTTCAATAGTAGCTTTACATCTTCCACCATGGCAGAAACCTGTACCTGCTCCAGTTTTTTCACTTACTTCTTCAAAAGTTACTGCACCGTTTTTGATTGCTTCTACGATAGTTTCTTCTGAAATACCTTTACATAAACATACATTAGCCATTAATATATCCTCCTATAGCTCATATTGTTATCTTTTATCATTTCTATTTTATACCAAAACTACGGTAATTACAAATAATAATTTCTATCTATTAGTTATTAATATAAAGCTTAAAGATATCCGCATAATCTTCTCTAATATATTTTTCTTTCGAACTCATAAGCCAATCAAAAGCTTTTTCGTTCACCTGAGCAAACTCATCCACAAGTTTTACTTCACCCATATTTTTTGTACCTGTAAGTACTTTTGCAGCCATCTCTAAACTCTGCTGTGCATCCCTTAAATGAGATTGATTCTTTTTCATAATCATAGACATTTTATGAAGCGCTTTATAAAGGTCTTTAAGCGCCTCAATTTGTTTTTTGTCTACATCAATAGAGAAAGCTACTTCTCCTATTATAAATTTAATTTCTGCATCTAAATCTACTGTACCGGCTGTTTCTAAACGTACATTCGAAATCATATGATCACGGTAGTCATAACGGTGAAGTTGTCTTTTTGAACTGACTGCTGATGTACCATCTAAATGAAGCATAGCTAAGTTGGTAAAACAATATTCATCTGTCTTAGATTTGATTAGGAAAAAAATCTGTTCCCCATCTTCATGGAAAATATAATCATCTGAACTTACCTTATCAAAGTCCTTTGGGTCAATAATAGAACCAATATCACTTAATCCAAGTGCATCTGCTGCTAAACGTTTAAGCATAAATGACTTCCTCCCTTATTACAAAAGATCTATTTCTTCTAATATAACATATTGCAACCTATATTTATACTCGTAAATTCGCCCAACTGTTCATAATGACTTTTTAGCACCAAGGACATCCCTCAGCCTATTCCCTTATTTCATCTCTTTTCTAACTCCCTAAAATAGAACAATATTACCCTAAACAAACTTTTAAAAAAGGAAGCATCATTTATTAGCAAAAATTATCACATTATTATAAACAAATATATACTTTTTAAATATAATCAACAAACTATTTTTTATAAAGTGAAGATAACCAACTATACACTAAATATTTTGTTGATTTTTAGTTATTTAATAGTTTAATTTTTACTTTATAATAAGTTTATAAATCTATTATAGAGGGGTATATAAATAATGTTTTTACAAAATTTAACTCAAGCTTTTGGTGTAAGTGGTTATGAAAAACAAATTAGAGAAGTTATTTTAGAAGAAGTTAAAGGTTATGCCGATGAAGTAACTGTAGATGCGCTTGGCAATCTTATTCTCTTCAAAAAAGGAACAGGCTCTAATAAAAAGAAAATTATGATGTCTGCACATATGGATGAGATTGGATTCCAGGTTATGAAAATTGACGATAAAGGATTTATTACAGCAAGAGCTTTAGGCGGTATTCCAGTTCAAGCATCTGTTATGAGCCGTGTACAATTTAGAAACGGCACACAAGGTATCGTGGCTAATACTTGTGACTTTGATGGTCTTAAAAATATCAAAAAACTTTATATTGATATTGGTGCAGCTTCAAAAGAAGAAGCTGAAAAGCACGTTAAAATTGGTGATGTAGGCTGTTATGTAGGGGAATACTTAGAACTTAAAGGCAATAATATTTGTGCTAAAGCCATTGATGACCGTATTGGCTGTTACATACTTGCTGAAGCGCTCAAAAAAGTAACGGATTCTTATAATGATCTTTACTTCGTATTCTCTACTCAAGAAGAAGTTGGCTTACGTGGGGCTACAGTAGCTGCAAATCGTATCCAACCAGATCTTGGCATCGCTTTAGATGTTACCATTTCAAATGACTACCCTAACTCAGGTGAAGGCGCTAACAAAATCGGTGGTGGTACAGCGGTTAAAATTTCTGACGGTAGCGTTATCTGTGATGAATACCTTGTAGAGGAAATGATTAAATGTTGTGAGGATCATGAAATCCAATACCAACGCGACGTTATCGATGGTGGTGGTACAGATGCTGGTGCCATCAACCGCTCTAACTTTGGTGTAAGATGTGCTGGTATTTCTGTTGCTACACGCTATGTACACGGCCCAAATGCTGTTGTCAATATGGACGATGTCAAAGCTTCTATTGATTTACTTAGTAAGTATGTCAATGTGGAATTTACTTTTTAAATAATAGTAAAGCTAAAAAGGTAGGTTAAGTCATATGACTCAGCCTACCTTTTCTCTTATAAAGCTTTTGTGTTATAAAACTTTTTTAGTTCAACGATTATACGATCTCTTCTAGTCTTTCTCGCTTTGCAGCCCTTAAATAAGATCCCCTTCTATATACGTTTCGATCTTGGTAGTGCCTTGCTTAATATTAAACTTCACAAACGGCAAACTTACCTTTGGATGAAGAATGTTCGTACTTGTTTCACACTGCACACTATCTAATACCCCTTCTCCCTCTCGTAACGTTATACTACTATAAGCTTTTTCATGGAATAACTTAATACACTTTCCTTCATAGACTTTATTGAGCGCTCCCTTATCTAATACAGGTATTGCAAACCCTGATTCATAGACTTCATACTCCCCATTAGAGTGAATCACATGACGACGTATATGCCCTTTGCCCCAAGGGATAAGTGTTGTTTCGACCTCAACACCTGATAGAGGTGACCATTTAGAATAAATACTCTCTTCTACTTTAACTTTTTCACAACGTCTACGCACAAAGCACATATGGTCTTTTACAAAAGTAAGCATATTATCTGGTGCCGCTTGGCTAAAGGTATAATAAGATTTTGGTACATTAAATCCAAAGTATGTCGAGTAAGCAAATTTCTCATATTTTTCAGCCGTATGTAATGGCTCCCACGCTGCATACTGACCTGAAGTAAGTGCTACTGTATGTTTAGATGATAAGCGCTGGAAAATCATTTTAGCATGCTTTTCTACTCTCAAACTCTCTAAAGATGGCATGGGCTCCTCTTCAGCTTTCCAGAATGGATGCTCCTTATCTAAAGCAAGGATAATGAAACTTTTAAATGCCCAATAAGGTGAACCTTGGCTATTATATCCTTCAGCCATTTGAATATTAGGATAGCCATAACCTATAGTTAACTTACCCTGTGCATCTAAAATAGGCCTATTAAACCAATTTCTAAAATGTCGATTCACAATTCCCTTCATAACTCCCCATGAAAAGACTTCTACGTCTGCAAAAGCTAATGCTCCCCAAAAACCACACTGTGCAAAGCGGTAAGTTAAAGAACGTCCGTAAGGTAAAGATTCCCCACCTTCTACAAACCAATAAATGTAGTCTTGTGCAAATAATTTGGCTCTTTCAATAAACTTGCTACATGTTTCAGGGTCTCTATCCTTCATCGTTTTGGCATAGATTAAACTATAAAAATGCATAGCAAACGCAATATAATAATCACGCTGATTCGTTTTACCATCTGAATACCAGCCATCCCCTAAGTAAAAGGTTTCGATTTTATCAAGAGACTCTTTAATCGCTTCTTCACTGTATCTTCCACCTACATTTCTTAATCCAATATTCACAAGTACTCTAAAAAACAACCAGTTATTGGCTGGAATTTGAGTAGGGTTAATTTGTAAGAGCCAATCGTTAAGGTTATTGCGCTCCTTCTCACTAAGAGGTTCCCAAATTTTCTCTGGGGCTATAAGAAGCCCTAAACCTATAGCCGCCATCTCCACAAAGGCTTGATGACATCCATAGCATGTTCCCCAGTATTCAGGATGCTCAGGGTCTGTTCCATGACTAAGGCCTTCCTTATAATATGTTTCTAAATCACTGCTTCCCCCACCTTTAAAGAAAGGTACAAGTCCCCATAGAAGTCTTGAAAAAGTCTCAAGTCCTGCTATCCTATCCTCATAGTGTGCTTGTGTTGGTCCAATTTTCAAATATGCTCTTCCCTCAGAGAAATAGGATTTTAAAGGCTCACATAAGGCTAAAAGTGCCTGCTCATAGTCATTTTTTGTACTAAATTTTGTATTTAGTTCCATATTAGCTCCCTCTTTCTTTATTCAATCTTTTCTTTTATCCTTTATTATCGTTCTTTTTTCTTATTTCTCCTCTTACCAAAATAGCTCTTTGCCACCTCGTAGCTTATAAAGCGCTTCTATAAAGAAGTAATCTCCATAAATAATAGGCATATGTCTACCTGTTTCAGTATGATACCTTTCTGTACCCATTTGTAAAATGCTATCTTCATCTTCATCCCAGTTACAGAACTGCTTTTCCATTGCCTCTAGCATATGTAATGCTGGCATTAAGTAAAGCTTTTGTTCATATTCAGGTACTAAGCGGGCTAGTTCTATAAGGCCACAAGCCGCAATGGCCCCTGCTGTGCTGTCATACACTATAGGTTCCTGTGGTGCTCTAAAATCACATCTTGGTAAGTAATCTTCAGCAACACTTGCAATAAAATAGTGTGCAACTTTTTTAGCTGTATCAAGATACTCTTGTTTATGTGTATGTATATAGCTTAAAGTAAAACCATAAAGAGCCCAAGCCTGTCCCCTGCTCCATGAAGAACCTTCTCCATAGCCTTGACCACCTTTTTCTTCTAACATTTCCCCCATTAAAGGATCATACACTACAATATGTTTAACGCTACCATCTGCTCTTACATGATTATGCATGGTTGTATCTGCATGGCTTTCAGCAATGAAACGAAATCTTGGATCCCCTGTATAATTTGATGCCCAGTACAGTAAAGGAATATTCATCATTGAGTCAATAATAGACCATCCTTCATTTCCCTTTCCATTCCAAGCCCTAATAAATTTGCCGTTTAAATTATAGCGTCCTGCCAATATATTCGCTGTATATAAAGCACGTTTTTTAGCCTGTTCCTCCCCGCATAGACGATAATGCACACCGCTTGTAATGTGCCACATAAAGCCTACATCATGATGTAGACCTTCATAGTTTTCAAGTGCCTTATCTAGAAGTTTTTCTCCCTGCATGGCTGTTTCTTTATAAAGTGCTTTTCCTGTTGCTGCATACATAATCCACATCATACCTGGCCAAAAGCCATTGGTCCACCAACATACATTATTTTTAGACTGATCATCAAATCTACCATTTTTGCTGGTATAAGGGAGATTGTTGCCATTTCTAGGTACTACCTGACTTAATTTCTTTTCAATTTTTTCCCAAGTTTCATCTACCCACTTTTTATCTCTATACTGTTCCATAAAGTTAGCTCCTTTTCTGCTACTTTTTATTCTACAAAATTTTTATTTATTTTAACCTTTTATTATCCCTTTCCTATCCACTGGCTTTCTAGAGTAGCTTCAAAGCGATAACAAAAGGAAGTGCCACCCTACAGCAACACTTCCTTCTCCCCACATTTATTCCCCTTTTACAACTTCTACTTCAATAGTGATAGAAGCTTTATTATTGGCATAGTCTGTCACTGTTAACGATACATTGTATGTACCAGCAGTTGTTGTATCCAGTTCTGAAAGGTCAGCTTCTACTCTACTGTTAAGTACAATACCGTCTTTATCTACTGCACTTTCTATAAAGTCATTTGCCCAGTTAATCTTATTGGCATCTTCTTCTAATTTAATGGTGCGATACTCTGCTTTAGCTGCTAGAGTTGGAGGTGTTGTATTTTTATCATCAAAGATAACCACATCATTTTTAGAAACGGCTTCATTACCATTTTTGTCTTTGATTTTTACTTGAATACCACTTGTATAAGTAGCTGCTACTGTCGTATCTACATCTACTATTTCTACTGTAGCAGTTGCCATATCAAGATTACCATCTATGTTATCTGTTGCAGTAAAGTCTTTTGTAAAGTCAATCTGAGATAGATCTGTTCCTACTGGATAATGGTAAGTACCTGTTACGAGTTTTTCAAACTTAGGTACAACATTATCCTGTGCCTTACCAGAATTTAAAGCTTTCTCTTTAATCGCAATGGCATCATCAAAAATACCTCTTTGTTGCTCAATCGCTACTGAATATTTTGGTGTATTATTTCGACCATAAATAGAATCCCCTACTAATCTAATAAATTTACCACTAATACTAAATACATCTGCAAGCTCATTTACCACTGTTTCTTCACTACGTTTATGATAAATATCTACCATATCTTGGCCAATCTCTGGATGGAACATATCCATACCTATAAAGACACTCTTTTCGCCTTCTTCTTTAGGCTCACCTGTTTCCCCATTTAAATACATATAGGTAGCCTGAATAGCCAGTGGAATTTTCTCTTCATCTGTTCCCTTTAAAATAGCATAGCTTTCACCTGGAATACGACAATCACGGTAGTTAGGATCATCAAGTGCCATATGGTCTGGTCTTGGGAACGGTACATAACCCATAGACTGACCTCTTTCTGCTAACTTCTGTGAATGAGATCGAGTCTTCCAGTCTTCAATAAGAGAAAAGACTGTTTCACCTCTACCGATAGATTCACGTCCATCTACAATATCTTGATTACCTTCTGCCTGATTTTGTACATATACTAAACCTGATTCAATAAGTTCTTGCGTAAAAGCCACTGCTTCTTTTGTAGCATCGGATTCTATTTCTAATCCATTACGTCCATAGATACTACCACCAGCTGCGTGTACAGCTTGAAGCACAATGTCATAGTGGCTTGACCAGAAAGCTTCAATACGTCTTTCAGGACGCTCTGGTGCTTGACTATTGGTATAATGTCTATCAATTTTTTCTAAGTAGTCTTTAAATGTACTCCATGTCCAGTCGCCAGATAAATATAAATCTGTTGGATAAACTGTTTTGCCATCTACTTTAAGCGCATCTACTGCTTCAATATAGTCAATGTTGTACATAAGTGGTAAGAAGGTAATGTTATGGTCACCACCTAATCTTAAGAAGTAGTATTTGTCAAATACTTTAGGAGGATCTTCTTCTTTAAGGAGTTCTTCCCATTCATCTAATGGCTGCAAAATATTCTGCCCTAAAATCCCCCCTGCCCCATAGGTATAAATACGTGCTACATCACATAGTGGGTCTCCAGCTAATACACTTTGAAGGAGTACTTCCCCTGTATCTCCCGGAAATTGTACAAACTGGAAATCTACATTTAAAGTTTCTCTAATATGCTCAAGTACTTTTAGTTTTTCTGCTCTTGTCTCCTCATCCATGACATATTCCCCTGTCACAGGATCTTTGTAATTAGGGTCTTCCTCACTTGCAGCATGAGAACCATAGCGAATCACAATCGGTTCTGCTTTGTCCTTGTTACTTTCTTCCTTAGCTACCCCTGTGGTGGATGTTTCCCCTGATGCAACCTCTTGACTGGCTGCACTGCAACCTGTTAATAAAAGCGTACTTGCTAATGCCATCCCTATCACTTGTCTGTACTTTTTAAAAAACATGAAACCCCTCCCTTATCTCTTTATTTTTCTTAAACTTCGAATTTAAACCCAACAGCAATTGTGTCTTCTTCTACAAGCTCACTTGGCACCCTTACCTGAACGCCTTCTTCTGTCTGTTTAAATACTACGGATGTAGCAGTTCCTAATACAGTTACCTCTTTTACAGCTTGCTCTGTATAGGGAATATTAAAGACTTCTTCTACCTTTTCCCCTTCCTCACAAAGCTTAAAGGCATAAACTGTATGTTCTTTTGCTTTTTGAGTAAAGGCAAAACCATCTTGTAAATAAGGGCTACATACTCGCGTTCCGTAAATACCTTCCCCATTTTTATCTAACCATTTCCCCATCTCTTTAATACGCTTAATAGCTGTGCGAGGAAGTCTACCATCAGGTTGTGGGCCCACATTCAGTGCTAGATTACCACCTTTTGCTACAATATTCAGAAGCATATGGATAAGCTCTCTTGTGGATTTATAATCATCTTCATATGCAAAAGAGAAAGATGTTCCCATTGTAATACAACTTTCCCAAGGAACCGGAATAGGCTTAGATGGGATACACTGCTCTGGTGTAATATAGTTTTCATAAGGTCCACCAATAGTTCGATCAGCAGATATAATCCATGGCTGAATTTTACGAACCTTATCCACTGCCTCACCTAGGCGAATATCTTGCCCGCTTTGTTCACATACCCAGCCGGCGTCAAACCAGAGCACATCAATCTTGCCATAACGTGTACAAAGCTCTAAAAGCTGATTATGGGTAAACTGTACAAATTCTTCCCAAAGGTCTTTATGCTCTTCTGGCTTATAAGAAGGCCCCCTCCAAGTGAAATCCCCTCGTTCCATATGAGGTGCCCAATAAGATGGCACATGCCAGTCTGCTTTTGAAAAGTAAGCGACAATACCTATCCCCTGTCTTCTAAAAGCTTCAAATAAATGTCCACAAATATCTGCATAATGGTGTGTATGGAATGGACAATCTTCCCCTGTAATTTTATAGTCTGAATACTGCGTATCCCACATACAAAAACCATCATGATGCTTCGTTGTAAAAATTAAATATTTAAATCCACCCTCTTTAGCTAACTTCGCCCATTCATCGGGTTGAAAACGAATAGGATTAAAGGTTTTATTTAAATTTTTATACTGCTCCTTAAACTCTTTGTTGGTTACGCCCCAATCCACACCATGTCTAGACCACTCTGCATCTTGGTCACTTAATGCCCAAGATTCTACTAATCCTAACTGTGAGTAAGGCCCCCCAATGCATCATCAGTGCTAACTTTTGATCTTGAAACCACTCTAAATGCTGTACAACTTTAGGTTCTACAGGTGGAACATAGTGATCAACTTTACTATAAGTATGTACACCTTGTTCTACTACTTGTTCATCTTGTGCCATTCCTCATCCTCCTACATGATTTCATCGCATAAATTTCGATAAAATATTTTTGTTATTGATAGTAATATTGTATAATATTATAAAAAATATTATAATATACTATATTTCCTTTTCGCTATCTTATCTTGTTCTAGGAGGTTTCATATATGTCCTATTCTATTTACGAAAAGTTTACTTACAGTACATCTCATCTACACACTATTTTTCATGATCTTTGGCTCACATCAGAGTTATCTTCTAAAGCTAAGATGCATTGGCATGAAAGTCTAGAGCTTATTTATGTCCTTGAAGGCATCTGTTCTATTGACTCGGATACAAGCTGTATCTACGTTCACCCTGGTGAATTAGCCATTATTCCTTGTAATGAAAATCATAGAGTACAGTCCCAAACTTCTTTAAGTCATTATTACTGTCTCATTATTAATCCATTAGATTGTGCTCATCTTCCTTTTTCACTAGAAAGTACTTCCTTTGAACCCATTACTAAAAATTCATTTGCTCTTGAACTTTTCCTTAAAATTACTGATGAACTCTCTAGTCATCCTATGTACTATCAATTTACAGTAAAATCACTTATTACTCACCTCATCATTGAACTTTACCGTCTGCATACTGCTACGCCTCAAGCTTTCATTACCCCCTCTACTCATAAGGATCCTAAAATGCTTTTAGTTCAAAAAGCTATCTTCTATATACGTACACACTTTACTGAAAACCTTTCTCTTGAAGAACTCTGTCTACATATTGGTGTAAGCAAATATTACCTTTGCCGTATTTTTAAAGAAGTAACTGGCAAAACCATTATCCAATTTATGAATGAACTAAAATGTCAGTATGCCCAAAAGCTTATCTATGAAGGCAACTACACGGTTAATCAAATATCTGAAATGAGTGGCTTTAACAGCCTCCCCTATTTCTATCGCATTTATAAAAAGTATATAGGCATGACACCCTCTGCTTCTAAATAGGTAGAAAATAAAAAGTTCAACACCTTAAAGATGTTGAACTTTTTCTCTTAGATAAAATATAAAAAAAGCAAATGCTATTCTTTTACGCTGCCTACTACTATACCTTTTATAAAGAACCTTTGTAGAAATGGATATACAATCAAAATAGGAATAATAGATAAAAACAGTTGAGAGCTTCTAATAGATTTATCACTCAATGCATTCATAGCTGCAAGTTGCTCTGGAGTCATATTAGTGATGTTTTTATTATTATTAATAATCTGGGTTGCCAAAAAAGTAGCCATTGGATATTTCTCAGGACTATTCATATAGAACATTCCATCAAACCAACTATTCCAATGTCCAATCATTGTAAATAAGAGCAGTGACGCTAGCGCAGGTAATGACATGGGCAAAAATACTTGGAATAAAATTTGCCAATGAGATGCTCCATCTATAGCAGCAGCTTCTTCCATCGCATGTGGAATACCTCTAAAGAAATTCATCATAATGATTACATTCCATATGCTTACTGCTCCAGGTAAAATCAGCACCCAAAAACTATTTAGCAGGTTTAATGATTTTATAACCATATAGGTTGGAATAAGCCCTCCCCCTATAAACATAGTTATAGCAAAGAAAATCATATATTTATTCCTGTGTTTAAAATTCACCGAAGATTTAGAGAGTGGATAAGCTGTTAATACAATTAAGAACATATTAATAACTGAACCTATGACTACCCTTAAAACAGATATTCCTACAGAGTTAAAAAAGTCCTTTTTCTCTATAAGATACTTATAAGCTTCTAATGAAAAATTAATAGGATAAAAACTTACTTTTCCAGCTGCTGCCGCCGTACTATCACTTAACGATAATGCTAGTATATGCAAAATAGGTAGGACACAGCTTAGCGTCACTAATGATAATACAACAATATTAAAAACATTAAAGACTTTTCTACTCATACTATCCTTTATCTTCATTTTATTCCCCTCCCTCTTATAAATTAAAATACTCTATAATCTGTTGTTTTATAAGCAATCCAATAAGAAACGCCAACGAATACCATAGACACTATTGACTTAAATAACCCAGCTGCTGCTGCCGCAGAGTATTGAGTTGAAATAATACCTAGCCTATATACAAAAGTATCAATAATATCTACTGTTTGTTCTACAATTGGATTATATAAAATAAAGATTTGTTCAAATCCTGCATTTAATATACCTCCTAGACCTAAAATAGTAAGAAGTATAACCATTCCACTTATACACGGTATTGTAATCTTAAGAAGCTGTTTCCACCTTCCTGCTCCATCAACCATAGCTGCTTCATATAGGGTAGGGTCTACATTAGTAATAGCAGCTAAAAATAATACTGTATTATAACCCATTCCTTTCCATACATCAGTTCCTATAATAATTTCTCTAAACCAATCATTACTTACAAGAAAAGGAATAGATTCTCCTCCTAATAAGTTAATAAAATGGTTAATAGCTCCGTCATAGGCAAAAATTTCTATTATCATTCCACCAAGTATGGCCCATGAGAAAAAATAAGGTATAAATATAGTAGTTTGAACCAACCTCTTAAATTTCTGGCCTATAAGTTCATTAAGTAATAAGGCTAAGACTAAAGGTACTAAAATACTAAGTGTAATCTTAAAGAACGCTATAATAAAAGTATTTCTTAAGGCATTCCAAAAGCTCGGCATAGAAAATATATAAGCAAATTGTTCGAACCCTACCCATTTAGAATCTATAAATCCCATTAAAGGTTTAAATTCTTGGAAAGCCATTACAATACCACCTAGAGGTAGATAAGCAAAAATGAGTGTCAGAATTACTGCTGGTAACAACATAATATGTAAAGCTTTTGCTTGGTATAAATCATTTTTCGTCTTTGCTTTCATCCTTATTCCCCTTATCTATATATTTTTAAATTAGGGAGAAATCCCTTTGATCCCTCCCTAATTTAAAAGTCCTATTTATTTTTATACCATTCATTTACTTCTGCTTGAATTTCACTTCCACCTAATTGTTCCCATTGGGCTACAAATTTATCAAAATCACTAATTGGTGTTTCACCCATAACCATACTTAAGAAAGTTGTAGTCTCATATTTATCTAATTCACCCTGCTTCTTAATCATTGTTGGTGTTGTTACATATACCTCATTTATCCATTTCTCAGATTTACTATAGAGTTCATACATTTGTGCTACTCCACCATTTGGTGATACCCTACTTGTATATAATCCCCATACAACAGGATCTGTTGAACCATTCTTCATTTGTAAATAAGCATTCCAAGCTCCCCAAAACTCTGAATTAGCTGGAGCTTCTTCTGCTGTTATTTCTGTTTTTCCAACCTTATCTGCCTCGCTTATAAAATTATAATTATCTATAAGTGACATAGGTGCATATACTCTATAAGGCAACCATGTATAAACATAGCTATCTGCCTCCAATTTTTGTTCTGGAGTCATATTTTCTTTATACTCAGGGTTAGCAATTTTAGCTTCATAGTTAAGTGACCAATTCATCATCTTAAAAAGAGCTTCTGGATTTTTAAAATCCTTACTTACTGCCACAATTGTACCACTTGATATTCTAGGTACTAATATAGTTGGAGCTGCTCCATCTACAGTCAAAGTTGGTCCTACTACCCAGTCAGCATCTGGGTCATTTTTCTTATTATCATTTAATGGCCAGTTTGGTATCCACCAAGAACCTGGTATAATAGCATATTTCCCAGCTACTATATCTGAAACAATAGGTGCATTAGCTGCATATACATCTTGTGCTGCAAAATCTTTTGCAAAATAACCCTTATCATACCATTCATTTAATTTAGTAAGTGCTTTTTTCATGTTCTCTTGCGTATGACTTGATATTAGATTTCCATTTCCATCATCGTACCATCCACCTAACGCTGTTTCATATGCTTGGAAGAATGCCCCAAAATCTGCTAATCCACTATTCATTCCTTTTGCAGCAGGGAGTACTGGATCTCCTACTTTACCATTTCCATCTAAATCTAATGCCATTAACTTGTCACAAAGAGCCTCAAATTCAGCAATAGTTGTTGGTAAATCTGAGACTTCTTCTATCCCTAATTCCTTTAGTTTATTCATGTCATAATAAATTTGGCTTGTCACTTGTCCCTGATATGTACCATTATAAAGTCCATATAATTTTCCATCTTTTCTACACGTATCAAGTACCTGCCCATCATAGTTAATAATTGCATCAATGTCATCCGTACGATACTGCTCGTAGGCCTCTGTTAAATCTCCAAGTCCCCCCTGAGATTGCAAATCTTCAAATTGTTCCATGCTAAGCATCATAATATCTGGCAGATTACCTGCTGCTAATTCTGCGCCAAACTTTTGAGAATATTGATCTGAGTTTACAATCCAACTGTATTCTAGTTCAATATTCAATTCTTCCTTTAAGAGTTTTACCGCTGTTTGTGTCTCAGGTGTCACACTGTCTGGTGTATCTGGATTCTCAGGATCTCTATACCCTAAAACAACTTTAACTTTTACAGGCTCTTCATATTTCTCAACTAGTAGTTCTTCTGCTGTTTTACCGCTGTTTGTAGTAGATTGATTTGTATTTGTTGTAGCCACATCTTTACTGGCACACCCTACTACTCCTACACTAAACAATACTCCTATTAACAGTATAGCAATATGCTTCCTCATACCTCTCCCCCTTTACACCTTATACAAAGTGCACTATTTATATATTAATTTTAAGAAAAATAAGTGCATTTTATAAGGTCTATTTGTCCATAAAAAAAGTACAATTGTATCTATCCTCAATAACTTAAATACAATTGTACCCTTTTATAATACTTTCTTTCCATTTCTAAAGTTTTATATGACCTATCTTACTTTTATAACGTCTTCTATATTCCGTAGGCTTCATCCCAACTTTTTCTATAAATACTTTTCTAAAATACCTTTCACTTGTAAACCCTGCATATTCCGCAACCATACAATGGGTGTAATTCGTTTCTTTTAATAATACTTTAGCCTTCTCTATTCTATATTGATTTAAATAATGAACAAAAGTGTCTCCTGTAGCATTTTTAAAGACCTTACTAAAATGACTTTTACTCATTCCCACTTCTTTTAATATATCCTCTAAAGAGATCTCTTCCCGATAATGTTGTTCCACATATTGTAGGACTTTTTGTATCATAGAGTTACTTAACATTTCATTTGATCCATCGTAAAATTGTGATTGAAGTATTTCTCTATTTTTCTTAAACCACTCTTTCCACTCATACCACCAATGAATCTTACTAATACTATCAAAATATCTAATCGTATCACTTCCTGTATACTTAGCCCATTCAATATATAACTGATAAGCAAATACAGTAAGTTCTTCTTGAGATAATTGAAGATTGGCTAACTCTATTAGAGATTGATGATAAAACTTACTATCTGTTATCCATTCACTTCGATAAAATTGTTTAAATATCTTTTCCCACTCTATATCTTCTGTCCTTTCCTCCTTTTCTTCACCTAACTCATATATTCTAATATGTGGTTCATAGAGATAGAACAACTTTGTCTGCCTAAAATACTCCATCTCTTTTCGTATTCTCTTATATGCTTTCCCCTGCAAATCTTTTACCAATACTCCATAAATTTCTTTTTTTGAATTTTTTATGTAGCTTATTGCTTCTTCACTAAAAGGTATTAAATAACTTTTTTGGTCTAAATATAAACCTGTTTCTATAAAAAACTTATCCTCTCCTAATAAGTCTTCTAATTCCTCTTCTTTTAAAGAAATAAGCACTATCCCTCTATTCCATGAGCAAAATACCTCTTTCATCTTTTTCTTCTCTATTTTTTCTACCTTTATCTTATACAATATGCGGACCAAATTCTCTTCAAAATCCTCATTTTCAATCTGGTCTTTAGTCATATAATCTGCTATATCTAACCTTAAAGCTTTTTGTATCATATCGAATTCTCTGTGCATTGTTAATACAATAATATATAGATTTGGAAAATTAGCTTTTAGTTGTTCTAAATACTCTATTCCACATACTCCTGGCATTGTTAAGTCTGTGAGCAAAATATCTACCTCATGGCACATTAAAAATTCCAGAACTGCTTTACTAGTCCCAACCTCCCCTATTATCTTTGAGTCATATTGATTCCAATCTATAAGCCCTATAATGCCTTTTCTGATTAATTTCTCATCCTCTGCTACCAATATCTTTAACATATAACTCTCCCCTACTATATGGTATGACAATCTCTACCTGATTTTTCTCTCCATCAACTCTACTTACATTAAATGCTGTCTCTAATCCAAATTTATCTTTTAGTATTCGCACTACATATTGTAATCCTATCCCATTTCTAGAGATATCTTCAGGTGAAGTTAAAATCTTCTTTATCTTTTCTTCATCTAACGGATTTCCCTTATTCATAACCTTTATAGAGATTTTTCCACTATCTTGTAATGCTACAATAAGCTTAATAATGGATTTTTCTTCTTCCCCATAAAAGATTGCATTTTCAATAAGTGGCTGTAATATAAACCTGGGTATAGTAGATTTTAATACCATTTCAGGCACATTAAGTACCATTTCAAAATCGATATTGTACCTTATTCGTTGTAAAGTAATATAAGCTTTAACTGAATCTAATTCTTGTTGTATAGTCGTTTCTTTATCTTTTTCCATATTATACATTAATAATTTATTAAGAGCTGATATGAAACATACTATATCCTGATAATTTCTACTCTCTGCATACCATCTTAAACTAAGTAATGTATTATGAATAAAATGAGGATTAATTTTATAAAAAAGCTGTTTGATTTGTAATTCTGTTTTTTCACTTTCTTCTTTTTCTTTATATTTAATTAAGTTCAAGATATTTTCTCTCATTTTATTAAAACATTGAAGATTTTCATCTAATTCTTCTATATGTAGCATTTCTAATTGTTCTTTTACTTGTCCAGTATCAATATTCTTTAATTCCTTATTAAATTGATTAAAAGGCTTATAAATTGATTGCCAAATTCCACAAGCTATCCCGATACTCCCTATTACCGAAATAGCAATAATAATACAATACTTAAATGCTAATGCATTTAATTTCTTATAGTAATTTACTTTAGGGACTAAAATACTTATTTCCCATCCCCCCTGAGCCTCTACAGAGAATGCAGCATAGTCATGCAATACTTTTAATTCTTCTTCGCTACTCCTGTAAATAACTTGTCCATTATCTGATGTTATGAGATAAATTGCATCTAAATCTTCTAAGGTGTTCTCTAAAATCTCTTCCATTTGCTTATAACCAGATTCTATATAAATCAAGACATCTTGATATCCACCTACTCTTACTTTGCGTACTAGAGAAATAACATCATATATACTTGCTACAGAAGCTGTTTGATGTGGCCCATAAAAAACCATTTCTCCCTGCTTAGAAAGCTGCTCTTGTTCTAGAGGCAATGCTTCTTTTGCTAACGATGAGTTAATCTTTTTTAATTGATTCTTATCTCCTATATAAAAATATGTTATATTTGCAATCCTTGGATTAGCTAATTCGTATATTGCAATCTGCTCATTCAAGTACTTCAACATGTTTACTTTTTCTATACCCTCTTCTTCATCTAAATATAAATATAGTTTTTTCCCTATTTGCCCATCATAAACAAGTTGTTGAGACATATTAATCATAGTTTCCATTATTACTTCAATATTTTCTTTCATTTGATTCAGTTCATTATGAATGAGTTGTGATAGATTTTCTTGATAAAGATTATATACCTTATATAAAGTAAGTCCCCCTATTAAAAAGATAGGAATAATTGAACTACATACTAAAAATATTTTCAATCTATTTTTTAGTGATTTAAAATAAATTATATTTTTTAGTTTCATTTTCATTATTTATTCCCCCTTTATTATATTGTCTATATTCTACAACAAATTTAAAATTTTTAAAATAAACTTCTCACAGAATAACTTACTTTATCATTTTTCTCTGTTATATCACATAAAATATACCTAAAACACTCCTAACAAACACAGCATTTTAGGTATATCTTTTAACATATATGCTTTTGTCCACTTCTTCCTATTGAGCTTCATACTTTCCTTGGAGGAATCAGATATTACAATCACTTTTTTAATTTCTCTACATTCTTAATAAAGCTCCCCTAAATCATAAATAAAGATAAAACAAAGATAAAGATGATTGAAACGATCCCCATGATTAAAGTGGTCATTGTATGTGTCCTATAACCTTCTTGTGGTTTCATGCCACCGAAGTTAGTGACTACCCAAAAGTAACTATCATTGGCATGCGAAACAGTCATAGCGCCTGCTCCAATTGCCATAACTGTAAGGGCTGCTGCTACTGGTGTTGTAAGACCTAGTGCTGCCATCATTGTACCAGACTCTGCAAAAGAACCCATAATAGCTGCTGTTGTGGTAATAGCTACAGTAGAAGAACCTTGTGCAGTTTTTAAAATAGCTGCTATTAAAAATGGGAAGAAAATACCTACTGAAGATAAGAAGGCTGCGTTTTCTGTAATGTATTCTACAAAACCTGCTGTCGTAATGACTTTACCTAATACACCACCTGCTGCAGTAACAAAAAGGATTGGCCCTACAACTTTAAGTGTTTCATTTGTTAAACCATTGAATTCATTCATTTGCTTACGGCTTACTAATAAACCAATAGCAAATAATAAGCCTACTGTTAAGGCAATCATAGGATTACCAAGGAAGGTGCAAAGACTCATAGCCATCCCTTCAAAATGAAGTACAGATGCAATTGAACCTAAAGTCATAAGTAAAATAGGCATAAGAATAGGTGAAAGAGCCATAAATCCATTTGGCAACTTACCATATTCTGCTACAAGCTCTTCATAAGTCGTCACAAACTGCTTATTCTCTTCTCGGTCTTCTGAGGATTGAACCTTCTTACCAATAAACTTAGCGTAGAAATAAGCGGCAATAAGTGCTGGTATAGATATAAGTACTCCAAGTCCAATAACAAGTAGTAAGTTATCTCCTACTCCTACTGAACCAGCTGCTGCAATAGGACCTGGTGTAGGCGGAATAAATACGTGAGAAACATATAACCCTGCGGCAAGTGCTACAGTCATGGCTACACTAGATGCCTGTGTACGCTTCCTCAAAGCTTTACGGATAGGTTCTAGGATAACAAATCCACTATCACAAAATACAGGAATGGATACCACCCATCCCATAATGAGAATAGCAAGTTCGGGACGCTTCTTGCCTACCAATTTAACAACCATATCAGCAAGTTTTACAGCTGCCCCCGTCTTCTCCAAAACAATACCAATAAGTGCCCCAAGAATAATAACAATGCCAATACTTGTAAAGGTGCCACTAAATCCTGCTCCAATGGTCTTTGGTATTTCTTCAAGCGGAATTCCTACTGCCATCCCTAATATGAGTGCTACACCCATAATTGCTAAGAAAGGATGTACCTTAAACTTAGAAATAGCCAAAATCATAACGATAACTGCAACAACAAATGTAATAATCAGTCCTATACCTGACATATTACTTCCCCCTTTATTTATGTATTGTGTTGTCACTACTATATTATGCCTTTCCCTATACCTATATGTCCTAATGCATTTTAGACTGGATTTCTCTCCTTAAACCTTGTATAAATAAAGTATATGATATTCCAAGAGAGCGAGAATTAATATGTATACTTTAAACTATAAAATAAGCCACTCTAATCAAGCTAAGCAAATACTAAAAGTTGATGCTACTCTTCCTTCTAATTCTGAAGATGTGCTTAAACTTTTTAAAGGCAAGGTTAAACTTCTAAGTTTTGAATGCGACCATCCTTTTACAGAATCTAACCCTTATATCCTTATTGAGGGTAGCAATTCCCCTATTCATATATCCTACACTGTACAAATTAGCACACCTGGTAAGCACGGCTTCTATGGCACAGTATCTGAGCAGCTCACTATCTTTGCCGGTGAGCAAGTCTTCCTATTCCCAACCTCTTTAATGCTTTCAGGTAACTTCACGCCTTCAACTACTATTAAGTCTGTTGAGGTGGTATATGATTTCCCTACCTATACTTCATGTATTGTCCCTTTTAAACATACGGAGACTTCTTCCTTATGTCAGTTACCTAGATGGTGTGACGTTTACGAACTTCTAAAGAGTGCCTATACATTTGGTAATCTGCAAGCTTTATGTATGCCTTCAGAAAGTAACTCACTGCATATTCATCTAGACGCTCAATTAGACCTGCTAGATACTCCTATTGTGCAAAATATAGAAAGCCTTTTTCAATATTACGTAGACCTTTTTAATATGCCTCAGCACACTTTAAGTCTTATACTTCTAGCCTCTACGCCTGAACCTATTTTAGGCGGATGCGGTCGCCATGTGATTTGTTCGAGTTTTAATCCCTACGAAGTAAGAGACTGGCAATTACTTGCCCATAGGATGTTCCACAGCTTTATGGATACAGCCCTTCCACTTAGTGACTTTCATATGCCACCTAATCTCTGGCTTACAGAGGGACTTGCAACTTATTATGAAAATGCAGCCTTAAATATTTTAAGTGCTAATCTTAAAGGAGAACTAGGCATTCATGTCGATAAGGAATTTAATAGGCTCTACACCAGATACCTATATGCCAAACTAAAAGATTCAACTCATTTTGCTTTCCCACCTATGGCTGAAAAATATATACGTAGCGCGGGTAAATTAGAATTCCTTCATTATACTCATGCTCCTCTTATTGTGAAGTATATTGAAGATACCTTTGCCATACCACCACAGCAGCCCCATAGGATGTTACGTACTTTATTAAGCTTAGGTAGTCATGAACCTTTTTCTATGCAAAAGTTTTTCACACTTATTTTAGGGCCACAAGTAGATGCCTTCGCCCAGAACTTCCTCTTTGAAGACGGCTTACTTCCTCTATGGTATTTAAGTGATGGTAGCTTCTTTACACCCGAAGAACTTATAAATGATCTTAATTATTTTGAATACCTACTCTATAGCTGGTTTGTTTTAGAAGACCCAACCTACAAAATGGCTGAGTTATCTCTTCCGCATTTAGAATCATGTCTTACACCTATCAAGCAAAACCACCTCAGCTTTGCTCACCCTAGTATAGAAGATCAGGTTAAAACCTACTCAGCTTCTCTGTATCAAGCATTAAAGAATCAATGTGCTAAATTTCCTCCTCAATAAGATGACATCCAAAAGAGGCTTGCACCTTTTCACTCTGTGCAAGCCTCTTTTTCATAGCCTATTTATTTTACACTTACTCTTCCTCTTAAACATCCTACTATTGTAACCCAATCATTAAGATAGCTAATACTATTAAAATAATTGCATTTACTAATTTTACCTTAGGCATATTTCTTCTAAATCCTTCTGAAAGCATCATCACTTTTTGCCCCTTGCTTACAGCAATAACGATAACTGTCAAAGGAATAACCATTGCTAAAACATAAATGAATAAGGCTAAGAAAGCAATACTATTTATTGTTGCACTTCTTTTTACTAAATATAGAATAGTCGCAAGATAAATTTGCCCCGTACATAAAAATTCTCCTGCTGATACAATCATACTTGCTATAAATATAGCTCCTACCGCATATTTTGTATCTATAAACTTGCTAAAACCCTTAATAATCTTATGATTAAACTTTCTCATACCTACTGGCAATTGTAATTTAATCTTGTCATATTGCTCACGCCTACTCGCCCAGTAATCTAAAAGGTTCACACCTGCTAATATAAAAAGAATCACAATAATAGTGATATTAACACTTGCTGTTAAACTTCTAAACCACCCTTGTTCTAAAACACCCATTACAGAATAAAAAATCGTCCCTAAAGCAAAGTAGGTTGTGACTTTTCCTATAATATAAGTTATTCCTAATTTTAAAACAGGCTTTCCTATACTCATAAGAGAAAGTAAAAAGAATAACATGGATAAAGAACATGGATTAAATCCATTCACTAATCCTACTAATAAAACTTTAGGTAAATCCTTATAGGTAAGTGCTTCCACTTCTTCACCTTGCTCTATATCAATTTTTGAATCCAAGTTCCCTTGCTCAATAAGCTCTGGTAAGTGTTGCTTAATGTCTTCATACCCTGATAAATAACCACCATCATAAAATACAATAGGTACTTGCTGATCTTTTTCTCCTACTTTATAGGCTTTAAAATAAGCTTTTAACTGTTCAAGTACATTACTATCTCCTATATCTAAGGCCATAAGCTGAACTGTATTATTTTGAATTGCTTCATTATGGTTAAAGATATCTTTTGCTCTTTCACAGTCCTTACAAGATTGTGTATAAAAATAAATCAGATGAGCTTCTTTATTTTCTCTAAAAGTACTTTCTTTTTCCTCTCGAAGAAATGTACCTCTCATTTCTTCCTCAATTGCCTCATCACCTACTAATACTTGATCACCAACAATCACCATAGGCACTACACGTTCTCTTTCATTAATCTGTAACTCTTCGCATGTTTTCTCAAACACATTAAGAGCACTTTCTTGAAAAATGTTATAAGTCGTAATATGATAATTAACTTGTTCTTTTAAATCTCCTACTTCTTGATTAAAAATTTCATAAAATGTTTCTTCCCCATTACAAGAACCACAAGGGTTATTATAAAAATACTGAATTTCTAAAGGCTCTTCTATTTTCTTCATACTGCTTATGCCTACCATAACCAAAATCCCTATAAGTCCTAGTAAAATTATGATCCCCACACTTTGCTTTTTTTTCATCTGGTTTATCTTCTCCTACATACTTGATAGACTTTTATATTCTTTATTATAAAGAGGCTAGTAGATTTACTAGCCTCCTTCCTATCTTATTATTTAGTACGATCAAATGCAGCTTGGTGTACTTCTAAGTAACGTGCTACATTTAATGCTTCTAATTCTTTTTTGTATTTTTCCCATTCTGCATCATCGTTAATATCTCTTGTACCTGTTGCAAATGCACCCATTGATTCTTTTACATAGTCTAAAATTTGTGTTTGAAGTTGTGCAAATCCATCTAACTCTTCTGGTAACATATACATACTACTTGGAAGATATTCTTCTTGTGCATAAGGTTCATAGTAATCTCTTGTTGCAGAAAAGAGCATTGCTTCTCCTTTGTATGGAGCCATTTCATCATTTGGATCAATTGCTTCCCCTGCTCTTACATCTGCGGTTAAGTTAACTAATGCAACGTTTGGCATTGCAGTATTTTTCTCACCTGTTGTTTCTGGTTTTAGAATTTTAGCCCATTTAGCTGGGTTTCCATCTAGTCCAACATAACCTTCTGGTGCTACTTCCCACTCTTGCCCTTCAATACCATAATTAGAGCACATTGTAACTTCTGGATTATAAAGAGAATCTACCCATTTAAAGATTAATTCTGGATTTTTTGCCGCACTTGTAATAACAAAGTGACCTGAATAAATGCCTCCTGGTGAGGTAATTGTTGTTCTTACACCATTTGGTCCTTCAAGTGGGCTAAGTGGTTGATACATTTTAAATCTTCCTAATGCTTCACTCCCTATTGTATCATTAGGTGTGGCACCTATCCCTACACCAATTACTGGGTCTTCACTATTCGCTAAAGCTGTCATTTCTTGCATAGGTTGTGTTAAAGATGTAGCTTCAATTAAACCTTCTTCCATAAGTTCATTAACAAACTTTAATCCTTCTCTCCATTCATCTGTTAATGGTGAAAAATAAATTTTCCCGTCTTTTACCCCTAGTCTTTTGCCATAGTCATTATATACAAATGAATTCATAAGAAAATCAATAGGATTTGCATTCCATCCATCTGTACTTCCAATAATCCCCACTTCATCTTGTTTACCATTTCCATTTGGATCTTGTGTTTTAAAAGCTCTTAACACTTCCACTAATTCATCTGTTGTTTCTGGGTATTTTAATCCTAACTTATCTAACCAATCTTGGTTAATCCAAGCTTTTCCAGAGTACATACAGTGATAACATTCATTAATACGTGGTAAAGAATAGATATTACCATCTGGTGCTGTAACTGCTGCTGGAAGCTGTTCTTGTTGCTCAAAAACTTGTTTTGTATAATAACCATATTTTTCAATAAGGTCATTTAACGGAATAATAATGCCTTGTTGACCATAGTTTACTTCATCTTCTTTACTAAATCCACCCATCATAAAGGCATCCGGAAGATTGCCTGTTGCAAGCATAAGATTTTTCTTTTCTTTAAAAGATTCTTCTGGAATTTGCTCATAGTTTACTTTAATATTTGTTTTTTCTTCAAACCATTTGGTAAAATCATTTGTATTTAAATCAAGTATATAGGCCGTATCTGGTGCTACAATTGAAATTTCTTGTTTTTCTTTAACAATAGGGAAGGTTCCTGGTTCATTGTATTCAATTGGCGTTGTACTTTGAGTAGTCTCCTTCTGATTGTTTTTGTTAGAGCATCCTGTAGCTGCCATAGATGTTAAAATAGTTAGTGCAATGAAAGTTGATACAAGCTTTTTATTCATAATTTTATCCCCCTATAAATTATTATTTTAATTTAGTTTTAACCCTTAATTGCTCCAATCATTACACCTTTAACAAAGTGCTTTTGAATAAATGGATAAAGGATTAACATCGGTAAACTCGATATAACAATAACAGCATACTTAATAAGTTCTGCTAACCCTTTTTGTTGTTCCATACTTGCAACGTCCATCATCATTTGTGAGTCAAATTGGTTTTGTACTAAAATATTTCTTAGTACAATTTGTAATGGGTATAATTGTTTATCTGCTAAATAGATCATTGGGCCAAAGTAGGAATTCCAATGTCCAACTGCATAGAACATAACCAGTACTGCGATAATTGGTTTGGAAAGTGGCAGAACAACACTCATTAAAAATCTAAAATCTGAACAACCATCTAACTGACCTGCTTCAAACAAGTCTTCTGGAATGGTTGTTTGGAAGAATGTTCTTGCAACAATAACATTGTACACACCTACTGCACCTGGCAAAATTAATGCCCAGTACGTATTATAAAGCCCTAAGTTATTAATTAAGATAAAGGTTGGAATAAGTCCTCCCCCAAAGAACATGGTAAAGGTAAAGAATAAAGTAATAACGCCTTTTCCATATAATGTTTTTCTTGATAGCGGATAAGCAGCCATAATGGTAATAATAACTTGTATAACAGTCCCTAATACTGTGATATAAATCGCATTAAAGAATCCTCTTACAATATCTGGATGCTGGAATACAACTTCATATCCACGTAGTGTAAAATCTACAGGCCATAACCACACTTTTCCACTGCTTACTGCTTGTGGATTACTAAATGATGCACTTAATACATAGATAAGGGGATAGGCAACTAAGATAAGCACGAGCCAAAGTATAACTGTATTGATTGCATTAAAAACCTTATCTTGTCTTGTTTCATTTATTTTACTTCCTTTAGTTTTTTTCATATACACTCCCCCTTACCACAAGCTGGTTTCGCCTAATTTTTTAGCCACCATATTTACAATAGCCAATAATATAAAGTTAATAACAGCATTAAATAAACCGACTGCTGCTGAAAAGCTATATTGTGCACTTTCAAGACCCATTCTATATACAAACGTTGAGATAACATCAGATTTTGCCATATTTAAACTATTTTGCATCAATAAGATTTTTTCATATCCAACGCTCATAATACTACCAAAATTCATAATAAGCAGGATGGTTACTGTTGGTAAAATTCCTGGAATATTAACATGCCAAATACGTTGCCATCTACTTGCACCATCCACAATCGCCGCTTCATGTAATGTAGGGTCTATACCTGCTAAAGCTGCAATATAGATAATGGAACTATAGCCCATACCCTGCCACACTCCAGACCATACATAAATAGACTTAAACCATTCTGGCTTTGCCATGAAATCTATAGGTTTGCCCCCAAATAATTGAATAAATTGATTAATAATACCTGAACTTGGAGATAAAATCAATAAAATAATACCTACCATAACTACTGTTGAAATAAAATGTGGTGCATATGTAATCATTTGAACTGCTTTTTTAAACTTGGTGCTCGTACACTCATTAAGCGCTAAGGCTAATATAATAGGAATTGGAAATCCTGCAATTAATGAATATAAACTAATTGTAATCGTATTACCTATCAATCTTGAAAATTGATGAGAATTTATAAAGTTTATAAAGTGCTTGAATCCAACCCATTTACTACCCTCTATCCCATAGCTTGGGATATAATCCTTAAAGGCAATTTGCAGACCATACATTGGACCATATGAGAATATAGCTACTAGTACAACCGGTATCAGTAAAATAATATAAAGTTGCCAATGTCTCATAATTCTTTTTTTGGCTTTAGATAACCTTTGTTTAAAACTTAATTGGTTACTTTTTTCTAAAGCAAGTGTGGTATTTTTATCTAAAACATTCTCTTTTACCATCATATTCCCCCTATAATAATTTTGAGTATAGTTATTTTATTTTTGTCCTTTCCCAATTCAGTAAGTAAAAGTAATATTCTATTAAACTTCTAATTTAAACCCAACAGCAATCGCGCCTTCTTTTACAAACTCACTTGGCACCCTTACCTGGATGCCTTCTTCTGTCTGTCTAAATACTACTGATGTAGCAGTTCCTAATACAGTTACCTCTTTTACAGCTTGCTCTGTATATGGAATATTAAAGACTTCTTCTACCTTCTCCCCTTCCTCACAAAGCTTAAAGGCATAAACTGTATGTTCTTTTGCTTTTTGAGTAAAGGCAAAGCCACCTTTTAAATAAGGGCTACATACTCTCGTTCCGTAAATACCTTCCCCATTTTTATCTAACCATTTCCCCATTTCTTTAATACGCTTAATCGCTGTGCGAGGGAGTCTACCATCAGGTTGTGGGCCCACATTCAGTGCTAGATTACCACCTTTTGCTACAATATTCAGAAGCATATGGATAAGCTCTCTTGTGGATTTATAATCATCTTCGTATGCAAAAGAGAAAGACGTTCCCATGGTAATACAACTTTCCCAAGGAACTGGAATAGGTTTAGAGGGAATACACTGCTCTGGTGTAATATAGTTTTCATAAGGTCCACCAATAGTTCGATCAGCAGATATAATCCATGGCTGAATCTTACGAACCTTATCCACTGCCTCACCTAGTCGAATATCTTGCCCACTTTGTTCACATACCCAGCCTGCGTCAAACCAGAGCACATCAATCTTGCCATAACGTGTACAAAGCTCTAAAAGCTGATTATGGGTAAACTGTACAAATTCTTCCCAAAGGCCTGGATTCTCTTCAGGCTTATAAGAAGGCCCCCTCCAAGTGAAATCCCCTCGTTCCATATGGGGCGCCCAGTAAGATGGCACATGCCAGTCTGCTTTTGAAAAGTAAGCGACAATACCTATCCCCTGTCTTCTAAAAGCTTCAAATAAATGTCCACAAATATCTGCATAATGGTGTGTATGGAATGGACAATCTTCCCCTGTAATTTTATAGTCTGAATACTGCGTATCCCACATACAAAAACCATCATGATGCTTCGTTGTAAAAATTAAATATTTAAATCCACCCTCTTTAGCTAACTTCGCCCATTCATCGGGTTGAAAACGAATAGGATTAAAGGTTTTATTTAAATTTTTATACTGCTCCTTAAACTCTTTGTTGGTTACGCCCCAATCCACACCATGTCTAGACCACTCTGCATCTTGGTCACTTAATGCCCAAGATTCTACTAATCCTAACTGTGAGTAAGGCCCCCAATGCATCATCAGGGCTAACTTCTGATCTTGAAACCACTCTAAATGCTGTACGACTTTAGGTTCTACAGGTGGGACATAGTGATCAACTTTACTATAAGTATGTACACCTTGTTCTACTACTTGTTCATCTTGTGCCATTTTTATCCTCCTATGCTATTTACAATAGTAAATTTATACAATTTTCTTTACTATTCATAGGTAATATTCTACATCTAAATACAAAAATTTATAATACACTATATTGTCTTTTTATTCTCCTATCTTGCTCTATAAAGATTACGCCCATAACCTCTCTATTAACCTTACATTAAAAAGAGGCTTGCCCCCTACTAATGGGCACAAGCCTCTTTAATCTCTCCCTCTTAATCCTCCAGAATCTGTAATCCATAGGAATTGACTATAGCATCCAATGGTTTCTTCGCTTTACAATCCTCACACATATCTGGGCTAGATAATTTAAAGTTTGGTAAATCATTCTTTGTAAATATAGCATTTACAGGATATTCATCCACTTTATCTATATTTGCGAAAATAACAGATAAGCCTGTTACTTTTCCACCATATGCTAAAATTGTTCGAATAGCCTTAGAAATAGTTCCACCACTCATTGCTGTCGCCAATACAATGAGTACATTTTTTCCATAAATCATAGGTTTAATATTTTTATTAACCACCATTTGTCCGCTCTTATCAAACTCAGGAGTAATAACGTAGAACGAATTGTGCTTATTATTAGATGGGAAACCTCCTATACTGAGTTCTTCTGCTAAATAAGCACCAATAACCTCACAACCATCCATACAAATAATCGTATCTATAGGTGTTTTAGTGGCTCCAAGCTCACTCATTGACTTCCAACTCGGTTCTAAGCCCATTATATTTGTATCTAATTTTACTTTTCTTACATATTGCTCTGCCATAACCTGGGCCACTAATTTCGCTTCTTTTTGACGCATTTTTAAAAATGTCATATCGATATAGTAATTAATATGGAATCTGTCACTTGAAAAATGTCCTGGAATGGCTTTTAAGACTAAATCAGCATTACTCTTACATGGAATTTTGATTTGTTCTTGCATCATTTACACCTCATCTTTTCTTATTTTATATCAACGCAAAGCAGACCTAGAGTCTTATTTCATCCTAGATCTGCTTTACATGAGTTATCCTATCCTAACAAGTAATTTGAATACCTGTTTCATATTTTTTATCTTCAATAATCACACGAATATCATAAGTACCTTTTAAACCTGTTTTGGTTACACAAGTTCTAGTATTTCTATCATCTGTATCTAAGAAAGAACCACAACACATTGCTTTAGATGGAACAGCAGTTGTAGAAATGTAATATCGATGTACTTCATCTCCTTGTTCTAAGAGCATCATAGCAAGATCCCCTTTCATAAAGCGGCAGAAGAATGTAAATTTGTCAAATTCCTCTTCAACTCTTGCATTACATGTTTCTGGTAAGAGCTGTCCACAAGCTTCTGCTGGAATGCCTGTCTCAAACTCTTTGGTTTCACTTAAATAACCTAGAATAGTACCTTCACCCATTTCTAAATTGTTGCCCTCACTGTATAATTTCATTTTTTCAGCACGATAGAAATTACCATGTACTTTCATTTCATACATCTTTGTATCATTAACGAGTTCAACTGTAATGGAAGATTGAGAGCCACCTGCCATTATAGCAAACGCGCCTAGTGCTTCTGACGGCTTACCATCTTTATCATAAGCAATTCCTCCAGAATGCACCATATAGTGTCCTTCATTATAATATTCCACATTACAGATATAAGGTGAGAAGAATTCTGCTCCTCTTTCTTTACCATATTGCCATACTTGCTCAATGGTCATATCTTCAGTATTAATTCTATATCTTACCCCTCTAGAGTAGTTATTATATGCAGGTACTTTTCTTTCTTCCACTTTAGTCGCATTATGGTGATTATCAAAGCACATTACATCTCCATTTGGAGTAATAACACAAGCGTGCTGCTCATATTGCCATTCAAAGTTATTGCCAATTGGTTTAAAGAAATATTTTTGCATATGTTCTGGCCAAGTTTCTGGGTCACCTATAATCCAATTAAGTTCACCACTCTCATAATCTATATTAATCATGGCATCAACATGACGGCCTGAAAATGTTAAAGAGTGAGTTTTTTCATCATACCAAACTGCATTGTTATGGAACCAGTCTTCATCTGTATAGGATAAACCTTTTCCTTCTCCAGGTGTTAAGCATTTGCTGTAATCCCAAGTTTTTAAGATTTCACCTGTTTGTCTATCTACTAACACACACATATCTTCTACTGTTTCACTTGTTAAGTCTTCAGTTAAACATAATAGGTTACCATCTGGCATTTCAAATTGATCATGGTGGTACGCGCCGGGAATACGGTACTCTTTATAAATTTTGCCTGTTGGAGACATTTCATATAAGCCAGACATATAGTATGGCATTTTAATAAGACGATCTGTTCCAAATAATAAATTACCATTTTTTAAACGTTTTAAGTCAAAAACACAAAGAGTTGTTAAATGCCAACGAATATCTCCAGCATAGTCAACACCTACTGTTTTGTCAGTACTTGCTGGGCAAAGAATCATGATATTATCTTGGAAATATTCTGGTGTAGTTTGTACGTATTCAATAATACTTTGATCCACAACATTTTCTACTTCAATATGAATAGTGGTTGTTTTCCCTCTATAAGGTGTAATTTCTACTGTATTATTATAATCGCTATAGAGCCCTAATACTGGTAAAATATGTGTTTTTGCTTTTGGGAAAGTATGTACAATATCAGCTGCCTTTGTTTTTCCTTTAACACGAACTGTTACAGCTACTTCTTCTTCTGTACGGAATAATACTACTGCTGATAATGGGTTAATAAGGTATGCATTATATTTTACAAGTGGGTTTTCTACTGTATAGTTCCCAGCTTCAAATTCTGCTAACATTTCTTTTTCTGCTTTTGTTTGAAGTGGAATCCAGTGTTCAATTTTTTTGTATTCTACTGCCATTACAATCGCTCCTCTACTATTAGAAATTATTTTTTTATCGCTTTAACTCTTATTGTATTTTTTATTATTAGAAGAATAGATTTGCAAAAGGTACACCTATTACCAAAATAACGATTATTTCTACAACAAGGATTACCCCTGTATACTTATAGACATCTCCAGAAGTCAGATACTCTTTATTTCCAAATAACATAGCTGCTAGTGGAGATGCTGACGGTGTACAAGCTGCTGTTGAGAGTACAGCAAAGATGAGTAACGTAATAATAGGGGCTGGACTAACACCTGAATTTGCACAATAAGTTAATATAACTGGTTGTAAAATCATTCCGATTACTAAAGAGTTACATACATTGGTTAATATAATTGCAAGCATTAATAAAACAATCGTAAACATAACACCTGACATTCCATTAAAGATTGGTGTTAAAACAGTATTTAAGAATGGTGTTACACCTGTCGCTTCATTCGTTAATACACCACCAATTAAGATTGCAGATGTACATAAAAAGTATGTAGGCCAAGCAAAATCTTTACCCATTACTTCATTAAAACGTAACACAGGTCCATCTTCAAATTGAATCAAACTTAAAATGCCTACTAACACTATCGGTACAACTAAAGAATTTTTATTAATAAATCCTAAAATAGGTGCATTTGGCAATAAACTTGGGATTAACATACAGAAAATGAAAACACCTAGGAAAATACCATATACCTTTTGTGCTTTAGACATTGGAGGTAATGGATTTTTTCTTAACATCTCAATATTAATTTTCTTCATAGGTTCTACGTCTGGGCGGAAAATAAATTTCATAACAAAGACTACAGATATAATTAAAATCAATCCTAAACTAAAACAAACCATAAAATAAGTAGCATCCGAAATGAGAATGCCTTCAGTTATTGTTGGGAAGTTTGCTAATAAACCTTTGTAGTTTCCGAGTAAGGCAAGTGCATTTGACATATACGGTGGAACTGGGAAACCAATTAATGCTGCTATAACAATACCTATTACTAATAATTTTGGATAGGCATCTGTTTTCTTATATCCCACTTCTTCAAATATCCCATATAAAATAGGCCAGAATAAAAATATAGGAGCAAATACCCCAATAAATACAGACATTAAATAGGCCCCTAACATCATCACGAAAGTAAATACCCAAGGTCTTCCTTCCATAAACTTCCTAGTCATAATCCAGCGCGCAATGTATACTGTAAATTTTCTATTAGTTAAACCACCCATAAAAATCATTAAGAATAACATTTGCACAACGGTTGGATTACCAAAACAAGTTGCTAATACATCTCCTGCTGGAGCAAAATCACTCATTGCCAGCATACAGATACTTACAATACTTGCAACGGTAGGCTCAATAGTTGTCCATAGATAAAGCGTTCCTATAAATATACCTATAACTTGTAATCCTATTTCTGTTACATTTGGTAATACACCTAATGGAATAAAACGAAATAGAATCATAATTGCAAAACCAATGATAAAATGAACATATGATGCTTTAATTTGTTTTTCCATATTCCTACAACCTTTCATATCCAATCTAAAATATTTTGTTAAATTTTTATCACATAAACCTATTATATAATTCTTCTAACCAATTTATAATAGTAAAATTTTAGATTATTATATGAAATAATTATAAAAAAAAGGTATATAAAGAAATTATTTTATCTATATTAACAAATCCATTATGATGTTAATGCTCAAATTTCCTACACTTTGTTCAATTTTCTGTTTTAATCTATAGGCTTGTAAAAATTCTATTTCATCTTTTACTACAAGCGAAATTTTGAGTGTTTTTGTTTTACCTGTACCTAATTTTAAAACACTAAATCCAATTACGTTCATAAAAAGCTGCTCTCTCTCTTTATCCTCCAAATACTGATAAGGGTGAAGCATATGTAAAATGGCTTTGGATTTATACACTTCATGAATCAAGTCATTAAGGTATTCATAAGCGTAATAATGGGAATTGAATTGCTCCTCCATATCCTTGCAGAGATTGAGTATAATCTCAACTCCTTCTAAGCTAAGAGGGCTTCTTTGCTTAACTTGAAGTAAGTGTTTATATAATCTACTGGTAGTTGTTTCTTGGTAGCAATTAATATGATGTCTTTCAATAAATTTCTCCAAAACATCTTTTTGAAATTCAATTCTATACGAGTCCTCTTGCTGACAAGCCTCTTCTCTCCATGTCTTAGGGCGTTGATTAAAATACCTTTTAAAAGTATTATAAAAGGACTTCATATCATAAATGCCAACTCGATTAGCTATTTCAGTCATGGGCACTTGCTGCTCTAATAAATACTGCTGAATGATAATTAATTTTCGATACTGTACAAAATCTTTAAACCCAATTCCACCGACTTTTTTCATAAACTGAGAAAAGTAAGTCGCATTCATATATAACTCTTTTAAAATATCTTCTACGACAATCTTTTGATGACTATGATTCATCACATATTCCACGACAGAATAATAGCGCATTTGTAATTTCTCTGTTGGATATTCTTCTTCTTCTTTTAAATGGGTTATTAATTGGTAGGAAGTAAATAACATATTTACTAGACACTCTTCATTAAAGAGCTTAGCTTCTGGCCCAACCATTTCATACAAATTATTTTCAAAGCAATATTGATTAATAAGTAATTGAACAACGTTCTCATTCAAGCTGTTTTTTAATGGTCTATCTATTGGCAATAATTCATCATTATTGAGAAAATCTACATATTCTATCTTGCCAAATATATGTTTGAATCGAGACACACGAATTTTTGTTGAAATAATATAGGCCCCTTCACTCTCTATGCTATGCACAATATTACGATTAATAAAAGTAAACTCTCCTTCTCCTACTTGTATTGTTCGCTCTACTTTTTGAATAGTAATAGTTCCTTTGAGCACAAGAATAATCTCTACATCCTCTACCTGAAAGTGCGGTTTTATAGTATTCACATACAACATATTTGTTCTAATTCGATTCTCTGTCATCTTGTTCACCATTTATATTAATTATATTATTTATATTTTGTTTATAATTTATCTATATTTTATTATTTATATTTTATTATACTATAATTTTTATAACTCTTACAGTTAAGAAGATGCTAAACTTATTCTTTCAAAACCAGTTAGTTCTTTACAAGGGCATACCTACTTAATCCCTTATGCCAAAAATCTTGCCACAACTTAAAAGCCAACCTAAGTTTCGCCCGTATTTCTAAAGGAAAGGCGTACTTAGATTGGCTTTTATTGTGTAAAGTTGTATCTTATTTAAAAGTTCCATATTAAAAGAAGCATCATCTACAAACGGATACTTCACATAAATGTGCTCTTTCACACTTGCAACTTTCTTAAATCTTCTAACAGAAATAACTGAACTTATAATAGACATATAAAAGGATTCTATCTTTCTTTAGAATAAACACAAATAAAAGTCTTATTCTACTTAAGAACAAAACTTATTTTATCAAAATAATTTAACATTGCTTCGTACTCATTCATTAAATTATTATATAAATCTATTGTATCTTTCGTATTGGCTTTAACTTTTTCTTTAATATAATCGTAATTTTCAATTACTAAACGACATATATCCTTATCTATCTCATAATTGGATACCATATTTGATAATATGGATAGAACTTGATCTTTTGAAAATACATCCTTATAGCTTCTCTTTCCTATCAAAGCGCTTAAAATATCTGCAACTGCTACGATTCTCACTTCCTTTGATATTTGATCATCTCTTAAGCCAAATGGATATCCTGTTCCATTTAACTTCTCATGATGTAAGGCTGCTATATCTCGTATATCATCTATTCCCATATTACTTAAAATCTTATATACAACGAGCGCATGACTTTTCATGACTTCAAATTCTTCCTTAGTAAGACTTCCCTTCTTCTCTAATATATTTATTGGAATTGATATTTTCCCTATATCATGAAGCATAGATGCTACCTTAATTATTGTTGACTTATAGTCATCTAACCCTATTATTTTACATATTTGCCAACTTATTTCTTCCACAGTTATAGTATGTAATATGGTAGCCTCACTTCTAAAATCTATCGCATAATTTAACATTCTTGCATATGAAATGATTTCTTCTCTTGATAATTCTCTTTTTTCAAGGACCTCATATAACTCACTTAAATAGGTATCACCTTGTATTTTTTCGAGTAAATCATATTCATCACATGCCTTTTTAAATAATTCTTTATGTTCTTCAAGTAGATAATTACTATTTTTATTTAATATCCACCTAGGGTCTATTTTATTAAAACGCAACTGTAAAACTGCAATACTATCCGCTAAATTTAATAGGAGCGCTTCTTTAGGAATCTTGATTTCTGCTGAATGACTAAAATCTTTAGGATACAAATGATGTCCTAATACGATTTCGGCTAAATCTGATAAAGGTGAAAAATACTTTATAAATAAATATCCATATACAGAATGGTTCATTGGAATCTCTAAGTCAATAGCAACAATATGATTCCTTTCCTCTACCTTATATACCCCTATATCATGGAACACAGTTAATGTAATCATCCTTAATATTTGTTCATCACTGTATCCACCCTGGCATTTTAATAGCTTATACATTATGTATGCAACCTTTTCTCCATGCCCTTCCAATCTATCATCCATAGAATCTAATGTTCTCTGTATGATCATGACGATATCTTTTAAAGTTATTCTTTTCATCCAAATATTCCCCACAATTAAACTTTCTTTTTCATCTCATACTTTACCATTTTTTTGCTCATATTAAAAGGTTATTCCAATTTAGCATATTCACTTTCTTAATGTGGAAGGGCTAAAACGAAAATTACTATAGGCTTTTTCTACTTAATTTTATTGTATGATTTAGTAACTCTACTGAAAATTAATTATTCTAAATATTTTACTTCCTTTTAAAACCTGAATAGTGTATAAATAAAGTATAAGTCTTAAAACACGTACAGGTATCCCTACCATTCTAGATAAGTAAGTTTATCTGTACTACTAAGAAAAGTTTAGAACTTTTTAGCTCCCCCCCTAAAAATACTAAACTTTTTCTTAGGCCCTTCTACTTAGTGGTGGCAACTCCGTAGAAGAGAAACACTCTTGACAATTCTTGATTAAGCCACGTTCAATTGCATATAAGTCTTAACCTACTAACAAGCCAAAAGGTCATACCCAGCTTAGGTTAGCCGCCTCAGGAACTTGCAGTGATACATGTATTGGCATCCCTTTCACCTATAGGCCCTGACAACGCACACCAACGCTAGGTACTACCTCCTCACTTCTTAGTATGTATAGCCACTTTGCCTATTGAACACCTACTTAATCACTTATGTCAAAAACCTTGCCACAACTTAAAAGCCAACCTAAGTCTCGCCCGTATTTCCAGGGGGGAAGGCGTACTTAGGTTGGCTTTTATTGTATAAAGTTATATTTTATATACTTTATTACAAGTTTACCTTTTTCATTAAAACATCATATCCTGTATAGGCTAAGGCTAATGTTCCAACTAATAGCCTTTCATGACCAAGTGGTGTTATGGTAGCATCTGCTAATGCTCTACTATGTGCTGTTATATGACAATCTGAAATGCCTATATAAGGATGAATTGTTGGTGTAATATGACTTACATTGCCTATATCACTTGATCCAGCAGATTTTTTCTCTTTAATTTCTGTGATACCAAGCATTCTTAAGTTTTCGTTAAATGCCTCTGATAAATTTTCATTGGTTACTAAGTTATCATAAGGCAATTCATACCTTTCCATACTAAGGGTTGCACCTGTCATAAGGGCTGCCCCTTCTGCTATTTTTTTAACCTTTTCTACTACATCTTCTAATGTTTCTTTTGTTGCTGCTCTAAAATAAAACTGAGCAACAGCTTCGTCTGGTACTATATTCGCTGCTACACCACCACTTGTTATGATACCATGCATTCTAACATCTGGTGTAACATGTTGACGGAGAGCATCTATCCCATTAAACAACTGAATCACACTATTTAAAGCATTTATTCCTTCATGAGGGCTAGCTGCTGCATGAGCTGTTTTCCCTTTATATGTAAATTGTAAGGGATAAAGTGCTATAGTATCTCCACTTCTAATGGTTTCACTTGCTGGATGAGCCATCATAGCTACATCTAATTCATCAAATACACCATTTTCAGCCAATATAACTTTGGCGCCATCCGTTTCTTCAGCTGGAGTACCATATACGACGATACGTCCTCCAACTTCATCTAATATTTTACTTAAAAGAACGCCTGCTCCCGCTGACATTGGACCTATCATATTATGACCACACCCATGGCCTATTTCTGGTAAAGCATCATATTCGCATAAGTACCCTATTGTTGGTCCTTCTTTTTTACTATCAAAAGTTGCTCTAAAGGCTGTTTTTATATTTAAAAATTCTCTTTCTACATTAAAGTGATGCTCTTCTAAAAATGAAGTTAATATTTCTACTGCTTTAAACTCTTGATTTCCTAGTTCTGGATTATGATATATATATTCACTAATCTCGGCTAATCTATCTTTTATTTTTTGTCCTTCGTTAAATAGTATTTCTTTCATATAAATTTCTCCTTTGTGTTATTAGCTCCATCCAATAACCTGAGCTATTGTTATAAAGGCTATCCCTAATGCAAATAGTACGCCTTGTAATGGAAGTATCCATTTGAGCCATTTCGCATAAGGAATACCTGCAACACCTATGCAAGCTATAAGTATTCCTGATGTTGGGAACATTGCATTTGAGAAGCCATCTCCTAACTGGAATATTAATACTGTTAACTGACGCGATATGCCTATTAAATCTCCTAATGGTGCAAGTATTGGCATTGTTAATGCTGCTTGTCCTGAACCTGAACTAATGAAGAAATTGATAAACATTTGTACTGGTAACATTAAATAAGATGCAAGCATTCCTGAGATACTTCCTAGAACTTGTGCTAAGTGGAATAAGATAGTATCTATAATCCCAGCATTTTCAGCGAGTATGACGATACTTCTTGCAAAACCTAGCATAATTGCAGCACCTATCATGTCTTTTGCACCTAGTATAAAAGCATCTGCCATTTCATCTAAACTTAACTTTCCTACTATCCCGGCTAATAATCCTGTTACTAAAAATACTGCTGCAATTTGTGGAATCCAGAAGCCCTTAGCTAATACGCCCCATACAATGGTGCCCATACATAATGCAATTAATAAAAGGATGATTTTATGAGAGAACAAAAACTGATCATCTTGACTTTCAAAATTTGTTAAGTTTTGACGCTTTTTCTGGTCACTTTCATAAACAGGGCTTAATTTAGGATTTTTCTTGATTTTGTTAGCATAAATCATAATAAATACTATGGCTACCAGCGTTGATACAAGCCATATAAGCGTTCTATACCCTATTCCTGAATACATTGGTATTTCTGCTATGGACTGAGCAATACCTACATTAAACGGGTTAAGCATTGCTGCTGCAAATCCTGTATTACATGCTAAGTATGTAATAGCTACTGCTACTATACTATCGTACCCTAGTACTAAAGTAAGGGGGATCATCATTGCAATAAAAGGTATAGCCTCTTCTGTCATACCAAATACTGCCCCGCCTAAAGAAAACATAAAAAATATAATTGGGATAATGAAAATTTCTTTCCCTTTAAATACATTTACGATACGCATTATACCAAAGTCTATTGCCTTTGTTTTTGTAATAATATTAAACGCACCACCCACTATAAATAAAAATGCTATAATTTCAGCACCTTCTATAATCCCTTGAATAGGCGCTTGTAAAACATCAAATACACCTTGTGGCTTGCTCTCTACATACTTAAATGAACCATCTACAACTACTGTTTTGCCTGCTTCATTTACTATTTTTTCATAAGCACCACCTGGTACTAAGTATGTAGCTACTGCAACAAGTAATATGATTGCACTTATAATTACCAGCGTATGTGGTACTTTAAATCCTCCACCTCTTTTTTGGGCGACTTCTTTATTTGATTTTGTTAGATTCATTCTTCTCACTTCCTATCTTATTATTAGTCCATAAAAAAAGTCTTGAGTGAAGCTCATCACTCAAGACTTTTTATCTAATAATATATTTTTAATCGAACTCTACTTATAACCCAATTTAAAAATAATAAAATATATCTATCGTGATAGCTCATCATAAATAACTTTATGACAGTGTTATGCATATTCTACATAACCCCAACTCTATAGCCTTAAAGCTTTCAGCTATAGGTTTCGGCGGTCTTTCCTTTAGGTTTGTTTCACTGTTTGCTCAAACTCCACAAACTTACTTTTAAATCCCGCAACCTCTATCTTCTTTTATTCTATTTTGCTGAACCCATTATATATTAAAATTTTATATTTGTAAACATATCTTTTAATAATAACTATCTTTAGCATTTTTTACCAAATCGGTTTATGAACTTTGACCCAATCTTTTTATAACCTGTTAACACTAAACAGAGCAATACGCTCTCTAAGCTCAATTACCTTTTCTTCTATAAGCCTAGCTGTCTTGATAAACTCTTCATCAGCCTTTCCTGATGGGTCCTCAAGTCCCCAATCTTCTCTATGTTTACATGGTAAGGATGGACAAGCTACATTACATCCCATTGTTATCACCACATCCACTTCTGGAATGTCCTCTAAAAGTTTACTCTTTTGCGTTTTATTCATATCAATCCCATATAAGTCCTTGATAATTCTTACAGCATCTTGATTAATTTCTGGTCTTAGCTCTGTCCCTGCTGAATAACTTTCAAATACATCCAAGGCGAAATGTTTTCCTAAAGCCTCCGCCATTTGAGATCTACAAGAATTATGTACACATATAAAAGCCACCTTTAATTTATTCATTCGTTTATACTCTCCTTTTTACCAAACTATTCTCCTGTTATTTGCCATTTTAATAAGGTCAAGACTCTTACATAACCTTATCCTTTCTAGGCATTATACCCCTTAAATACCTTTTCATCTACTGCATCACATCTATATTGTTTCTGCACTTTTAGCTTATAGTATAAATAAGCCACTACACCTTTTAATAAACTAGAGAGTGTAATGCTCCACCATATACCATTTATCTCAAAAAGCTGTATAAATAAAAGGGCCATTGGAATACGTAATACAGTAAATAGAATGCTAATCTTAGCTGATACTTTAGGTATTCCTATCCCTGTAAACAGACCATTCGTAATCATTTCAAGAGCACTAAATATTTGTGAAAAAGCAATAATACGTAAATAACTACTTGCTATCTCTATCGTTGTAACTTCATGAATAAAAAGTTTTACAATGGATCCTGGAATAATTAAAAAAATCATGGTCGTTGCTAGAGCGTACGCCCCTCCTATTTTAATGGCTGTGGCATAACCCTCATGGATTCTCTCATACTTCTTAGCGCCAAAGTTTTGACCTGTAAAGCTGGCTACAGCTCCATTTAGTCCACCTATTACCATATAAGTTACAGATTCAATTTGTAGACCAATTTTTTGAGCTGCTAGAGCATCTGATCCAAATATAGCTATCATTCGAGCGAGTATAATATTCACGAAAGTGAAAAGTATCCTTTGGAAGGACATAGGAAATCCTAGCTTCATAATCTCAACAACTTTTTCATACTCTATCCCAATTGTTTTATCAAAAAATAAAATGCTTCTCCCCTTGTACAAGAATAAGAAAAACATAGTAACATTTGCAATAAGCGTTGCAACAGCAGCCCCTAAAACTCCCATTTTAAATGTATATATCAAGATAGGATCTAAAATAATATTCATTATAATACCTATGGCACTAATCTTAAAAGCTTCTTTATTATTTCCAAAGCTCCCTAAAAGCCTTGTAAATAGTAAATTAAAAAATGCAAAAAATAGCATAGGTGCACTATATGCTAAATAAAGATAAGCATTCTGCTCAACCTCTACATTCCCAAGTTGTAAAAAGCTAATAAAGCTTTTTCCTGCAAAAAGGAGTAGCACCGCATAAAGTAAACCTAATAGACCATTTAGTACTAGACTTGCATTCATATAGGCCTTCGTTTCATACTCATTTTTCTTGCCCACTGCATGGGCTACTTTTATTCCTGCGCCAATAACCACCATTGCATTAATAGAGTAGCCTAGTCCTATAAAGAAGCTTGAAGAACCAATACTAGCAACAGCATCTGTTCCTAATCTCCCTACCCACAACATATCTACTAAGTTATATGCAAATTGTAATAAGGATCCCCCCATAATAGGTAGTGCAAGTGCTGTAAGCACCCTTAATACATTGCCCTTTGTTAAATCTGTCTTTTTCATTTTGTCTCCCTATTTCTTTATGTTTTTATAGACTTAAATGCTCAAATACTAGGCCTATCGAGTCGTAAACCTGAGCTTATATGGATAACGCTCTATAGCAAACTTATCATGCATATAGATAACTGTCAATATGTTCTCTATTGTATTTTATATACTCTAGTTTGTATTTTAATTGCAAAAAATAGGTAGGATACCTACCTGATACCCTACCTATTTTTATTGACATCTTCATAAATATCTTTAACGATCTCTAACCTCTCATTGTTTATGGTATATTTCATCCATGAACCTTCCTTGACTCCTTTTACAAGCCCACATTCCGTTAAAATCTTCATATGGTATGACAATGTAGGTTGAGTAATATTGAATTCTTCTAAAATATTGCATGCACAAAGTTCTCCACTTGAAAGCATTTGAATAATCTTAAGCCTTGTTTCATCTGCTAGTGCTTTAAATACACTCACATATTCACGATATGGATACTTCATTCCTTCACCTCTATTACATTTTGCATATATTCTTATACCATTTTATCTTTACATACTTTACTCACTCTTTCTGAAGTTACGAACATAATAAGCACTAAAACGACTAAAAAGTAAGGTAGTAAATTGAAAGTAGTAGCCTTTGCGATCATCCCAAATAATGGTGGCATCAAAGTACTGCCTACATAAGCTGTTGCCATTTGAATACCCATTATCCCCTGAGATATTTCCTTTCCAAATCTATTAGGTGTCTCATGGAGCATCGCCGGATAAATAGGCGCGCAACCTAGGCCAACCAATATCAGACCTGCTAATTGCAAGTAACTTGAGTAAGGTATAATCAATAATAGAGCTCCGCAGATACAGATTATTTGCCCTATTCTAATCATTTTCTTATTATTAAAATACATGGCTAAGAATCCTGCTACAAGTCTACCCACTGTAATACCTAAGTAAAAAAGCGCTGCCCATTTTGCAGCTTTTTCTGCCGGGATGCCTTTACTTATAACCAAATAAGAACTTGCCCATAACCCTGTCGTTAGCTCAACTGCGCAGTAACAAAAAAAGGCCACAAGTGCTGGTTTTGCTCCTTTTATTTTAAGTAAAGCACGAATATTTATATCGCTCTTAGTAGCTTCCTCTTCATTTGTATGGGTTTCAAACTTCTTCCACAAAGGCAATGAAACAACTAGCCCTATCACTAAAACAGCCTGAATAAACCCAATTGTAGCATAACCTATTCTCCAGCCATTTTCTTTTAAGAGAAACAGGGACATAATGAATGGTCCTGCTGTAGCCCCTATTCCCCAAAAACAATGAAGCCAGTTCATATGCTTTGCTTCATAATGCAGCGCAACAAAGTTATTTAATGCAGAATCTACAGCACCTGCTCCTATTCCCATTGGAATGCCAAGTATACAAATCCAAAGAAAACTTGGTGAAAAGTATATACCAAGTAGCCCTGCTGCTGTTAAAAATACGCTGGCAGTTGTTACGATACCCGTTCCAAATCTTCTAATGAGCTTTGCACTAAAGAAGCTTGATATAATCGTTCCTCCCGAAACAATCATTGTAGATAAACCAGCTGCTGATACAGGTACATTAAAATCTTGATAAATCATTGGCCATGCCGATCCTAAAATAGCATCTGGGAGCCCCAGACTAATAAAGGCTATATAAATAATAATTAATAATGTAGTAAGCATACTTTCTCCTCTATATTGATTTCTTTCATTCATTAAGTATCTTTAATATATATATTTTTATTTAGCCAGTCAATCTAATTTTATTGTCTTAAGTATAAAAATGGCATATCTTTTAAAATTAAAACTGTATCCTCATCATTGAGATTGAACATGTTTTTAAAATGGTCATAAAAATTGCAGATTTGTTGGCAATAAGGCTGTATTCCTTCTATACCTTGATAAGTAGCTAAAATAGGATATTTTTTACTCCACGCACTTGTCCAGTCAATTTCATCAACTATCATTTCTATGCTTGTAATATCGCCACTAAGATTACTTCCACTTATAAGGTAGTCATAACTTACATTATAGAGTTGACTTAACAATTTTACTTTAATTAATTCTGGAACTGTTTGGTCAGTTTCCCACTTGCTCACAGTTTGTCTAGATACCTCTAATCGATCTGCAACATCTTCTTGAGATAATCCAGCTTTTTTACGCAAATCTAGTAATTTATCACCTAATGACATTATAATCACCAGCCTTTCAATGAGTCTAAGTTCACTTGTGTGTAGTATACCTCACATATCAACTACTTTCTACCAAGTAAAGTTGGAATTTTGTCAACTAAACTTAACATCTCAATACTATTTGCTATGTATAATAAATGGCAGCAAGTAAATATCTATTTTACAATTATTTTAACACTCTAATAAGTTTATTTAAATATTTATCATTTTACTATTTAATTCTAATCACCAATAATAATTTCCCTATCTTGTACAGAAATGACCCAATCATTAATAAAGAGCTTGGTTATATTTTTAGTATCTATAAGCGGACTGTCACTCCTTTCATATCTCCATACTACCTCACCACCACTAGTAAATATAATCAAAAAAAGATAGCATCTACTAAAAGTGCTATCTCAATCCAAAGATTAACTATTTGGTTAGTTGTATTATTCACGTCTATAATCATAAGTATCTTTTTCTACATCTAACACTATGTCATTTATTTTAACAGTTCTATCATCCAACCACTCAACCGTTGCTGTTTGACAATGATATTGCCAATAAATATTTTTGCTTATTCTACTTTCTTGATTTGTCACAACCCCTAATACAGCATAATCAACGGTTGCACCACCATTATTTAAATAGGTTGTCACTTCATAGGTTTGCCCTGGAGATAAATAGCTTCCTAACAACTCTTGCCCTTTTATACGTTGCACATCAAAAAATGCCCAGTAAATACCGTAAGCAAGCACACAAATAAGAATCAAAATAACTAAACATACTTCCCTAAATCGGTTACTAAGACTCATATCTTCCCCCTGTCTTTCATTTCTATCACCAATAAGATATCTATTTGTTTACTATTAGTATAACATGTCTCCGAAGCTCCATGTACCCTAAAGGAATCTATTCTTATTTTGAACAAATTCTTTCCTTTCTTTATAAATGATTATTACTCTATTCCAAAATAAAAGGGAAGGTTTTAAATCCCTTCCCTTTTCTATAAGCCTATCTATTTGACTTAGGTTCTATCACAAATTCAATTGACATCTCTTTATATTCAGACTGATCTATTGCACTATACCTAAACCTATTATTCTGCTTGGCTTTATAGCTATACTCATAATTTCCAAAGCTTCCTTTTTTACTTCCCTTTTTGCCCTGTATAACCTGTTCAACTAAGGCATTAACCTCTTCTAATTCGCTTGCTTCCATATTCCATTCATTTTTACACCAGCTCAGTAGAGGTTCAAAATAGGACAAATCGATCTCCTCATCTTTAATCTTATTGAAAATGACCCTTACTTTTTGAATCTGATCATCTTCTATAAAGAGCTGATAACCCACTGCCTTCTCTTCATAATAAGTGGCATCCACTTTTCCCTGTTCATCGTATAACGTCATATAACTTCTATTATTAAGTGATGGTGTAGAAAAACGTAACAACTTTGTTTCTCCCATAACATAAGGCGTATATACAACAAACTTATCCTTTGGTACGACTTCTGCTAACTGTTTAAAGTACTCATCCACTAACGTCAGTGGTTCATTTTCAATGTCCATATAAGAACTATAATTATAGCTTCTTCCCTCAACATCCTTATATAAGTGAGCAGGTTTAATTCTTATGGCAGCATTATTAATCACTATGTGCTGAGGATTTCTATTGCTCTCTTCTGCTCCGACCTTTTTCATAAAGTCTTGAATCCCAGGAAATACTTCATCTAATTTCTCTGCCCATTCACTATCCTCTGGCTTTAAATTATTTTCCTGAAAGAATTCCCAATCTATCTGTAATGCACGCCCACTTGAATCGAACTCATAATAATAGTCATTATATTTTTTATTAAACTCATCAGCTACTCTTTTTGTCTGATTAAGAATAGTATCCTCAACTACATAATACGCCTGACTCCCTACATCCTCAGCTTCCTCTTTTCCATACATACTAGATGGCTCTTCCTCACTGTATGTAGTCATCATACTTACTTCTTGGTAAGTACTGCACCCTGTCAATAAAATACTCCCTAATAAAATCCATGCAAATTTCTTCATCTTAATCACCTCCTATTTCTCTTTACATCCAATCCTAGCAACTTGATACATTAGGATATAACCTACTATCCCTAGAATCACTATAGATCCTAAATGGATTCCTAAATTCACTTCAGAAAACATACCAAATCCTGAAACATAAAATTGAGGTAATAGTGCCATACTTATTGTACCTACTGCAATAAATATCTTGCGACATAAACGTTTAGGAATCAGTTTACTTTGGTCTTCTACCGTAAAATATTTACTACTCAGCCACCCTAATACAAGAGCAACGCCAATAGCTAGAAGTAGTAAACAAACCTTTATACCTGTATTTCCTATAAAATGAATGTTAACCCCCTCACCATTTCTTACTTGGTTACCTGTGACTGAATCCATCATGCCATATACTACTGGTAAAGTGAGATAAGTATCTACTTGGTACCTAAAATCTATCATAAGGTTAAAATATGTTGGTAGAATCATGGCAATCGCTGTAACAACGATAGCAAATATACGATTACTAATTAGGTACTGCATCAGTAATAACATGAGATAAACTAACGTCATAATCAAATAGTTCATCAGAAGCATTAATACGATATACTGTACGGACTCTATCTCTAAAAGGCTATCTTGCCATATACTTATGCTATACATATCATTGAGCCAACTACTATGAGAAAATCGAAGTACTACAATCCCTATGGCATAAAGTACAAATGGAAGGGTATAAGTTACTACGCCACATCCCATCCTAATCCAATAAATATGGCTACTTTGTATAGGTAAGGCCTTCAAAAATCTTCCAACCTCTATATTTTTTGCATCCCTAAATTGTACATATACGAGAAGAATAAGTCCTACAATGCTTCCTATTAACAAGAAAGGTGCAATCCAATTCAATTCTTGGCTAAACTCATTAGATATATACCAAATGCCTGAATGTTCTAAGAAGCTCTTCCTTTTCTCCCCCATCGTTCCCATAAATAGTAGAAATACACCACTACATACCATTAGGAAATATAATATCATCCACTTTAATGATCTAAACTCATATTTGATCAATGCCTTATATTTATTCATGACTCGCCTCTCTCCTTCCTCCATCTGTATAAATAAAGATTTCTTCTAAATTCATACCTATAGGTTCTACAATTCGGGCTCCAACCTTTCTTAATCTATTCTCTAGCTCCTGTGTATAACGATCCGTAATAGCATAGTACACACTCCCTAGCTTTTCAATATTCACAAATTCACTCCACTTCATAAAGCCTTCTGGTGCTTCGTCTTCAAATACAATTTGAAGCTTCTTAATGCTTGACTTTAATTCATCTATAGTAGATTGATAAGAGACTCTACCTTGATGAATAAAGGTTACCTCATCACATATTTTCTCTAGCTCTGTTAAATGGTGTGAAGATATTAAGACAGTCATTTGCTTTTCTTCTACAGCTTCAATAAGTAAATCAAGTAATTGTTTTTTTGCAATCGCATCTAAGCCTGATGTAGGCTCGTCTAATATCATTACCTTAGGATTGGATGCCAGATGTAGCATAAAAGATACTCTCATCTGCATCCCTTTAGAAAGCTGAGTAACTTTTTGATTTACCTTAATTTTAAAAATCTCATTATAGCGTTCAAAATCTTTTCTACTGAAGTTTGGATACATGGCTTCAAAGAAGTCCACTAACTCTTTTACTTTATACCCCTTAAAAAATTGGTTACGATCTGCTACATAGCCTATCATTTGCTTAGCTTCATCATTTTCCCAAACTGACTTACCATCAATGAATACTTCACCCTGATCACTCTTATAAATCCCTACTATACATTGAATCAAGGTTGTTTTACCTGCACCATTTTCACCAATTAAGCCATGAATACATCCAGGCGCTACTTCAAGTGATGCATTATGGACCGCTTGGAACTTCCCAAAATTTTTTGATACACCGTTTACTTTAATGCTCATTCTTCTCCCCCCTCAGTTCTTTAAATACTTTATCTACCTGAGCAACAATTTCTTCTTCCTCTAATCCCATGTAGTGTAATTCAATACAGATATTTTTTAGTGTTTGATATAACTCGGCCATTTTCTCCTCATCCACCTTTTTCATTGGAAGAGCACAAACAAATGTCCCCCTCCCTCTAATTGTTTCAATCACTTTTTGTCTTTCTAACTCTTGATAAGCCTTACTCACTGTATTGGGATTGATTGTCAACATTCCAGCTAATTGTCTCACTGAAGGCAACTGATCACCACTCTTTAAAATACCTTTAAGTAATTGCTCCTTTACTTGATCCACAATTTGCTCATAAATCGGCTTAGCACTTCTACCATCAATAATAAACATAGTCCACCTCCTTTAAACTTTATCTATATATTTACTTTTAGTGTATGGCTACGTGTACCAAGTGTACTATTTCAACTAGTACACTCAAAATATAATATCTTACCTCCTAAAAGTCAACTCTTTTTTGTATTTTTCAGAGATGAATCCTCTTTGCTTTTAGAAATTTCTAAGCCTCTATTTTGCCACATAAAAAAGCTAGTATACAGCCATGCTTTTAAGGCAGAATGACTGTATGCTAGCTTTTTTCGTTTATTGTTATCTTTGTTAATCCCTATTAAGAGACCCCCTATAGTGAGCTATTTATTAGGGTTTTAATATAAGTTCTCTCTTGACTCCCATCAAATATTAAATCAAGGCTTGAATAATCTTCTTCTGCTAATATCCCTATCTGATACCCATCAGCTTCTATAATTGTTAAAGGGATAATCTCTTGTGTAGAAATCATATTATACAGTTCATTTGCCTTGGTAGGTACTAAGCTACTCAGAATAAGCTTTGCCATCTCTAGATTTTCTGAATTATTCTCATGCAAAGATAAGGTTACTAATTGTTTTTCTGGTACTACTTGTGCAAATGAAATTTGATAAGGCTTTCCATCCTCACCTATAGCGTGCCTGTTGTAACTTATATTATCTATGCCAAATCTCTTATAGCCATTACCTAGTAGTAAACTCGGTACTTCTTCTAGTGGTACTTGTTTATTTACAGTAGGTACTTTGATTGGTTCACCTGATGTAGAGAGATAAGCTGTTCTATTGGCGTAGCTTATTTGTAAACCTAATGTATCCGTTACAACTCTTATAGGAAGATATACTGTATTATTTTTCATCTCAGGATTACTTAATAATTGAATATATCCATCATTGGATTTGGCATTATGATAATCTACTGTAAACTCAATGAATTTATCCCCTTTTGTTATCGTAGCAGTCTGTTCTTTATTATCCCAGCTTACATCATAGTTAAGTTTTTCTGATAATAGTCTTAATGGTATCATAGCGTTCCCATTATCACTTATATATCCTTCACCAATAATGACCTGATCAAGAGATATAGATACAGGTTTTGCTAAAGTTCTAGCTTGAGCTTGTACTGGCGTAAGTACTAATAGAGCAGCTAAAGTTAGGTTCATTATCTTTTGTATTAATCTTTTCATTTTGCTAAACTCCTTCATCTTTTTTCTAGCTTATTATACACTTTTTAACACCTCATTTTCTACTTCCCTAACGCAAAATATGAATTTAAGTAAAAAATTCGGATTTTCTCACCTTCTGGCTAGCTTCCTACTTTACTCCCTAATACTGCCATTTTTAACCTATTCCCTACCGTTGCCTGTATGATTTTCTCTATAATTTGATCTTTATTATCTCTGCTTTTAATGCAGGCACTTAAACTTTTTGCCAGTTCTACTAGCTTAGGCTTACTTAATTTTAGTCCTTGTAAGTAGATTTGTGCCTCTTCATAGGTTTGACATTGTTTCAATGCTTCTTCATAAACCACTAATTGCTTATCTACTTCTTTGACAACCTTTTTACTTTTATGTACTTCTTGTAATCCTAAAGTAAACTCTCCCTCTAGCCATTTTGAGAATTGCTTTTCATCAAGTCCTTCTATAAATTTTAAGGCGAGTTTATAGCCTTTAATCACTTCTTGTGCACCTATTGCCATCACTTATCCCCCATTCTCTGTAGTACCTCTTGTAAGAGCGCTTCAAACTCTTCAGCAAGCTTCTTTTCCATTGGACCTGATTTGCTTCTTAAAATAGTAGGGATTTTATTGTTCTGCCCCATTACACTTTGATTAAACCTGATACGTGTATTAAAATACTTTAATGCCTGGTCCTTAATTTCTTTTTCATACTGCTTATTAATAGCAATGAGATCATCCCCACTGGTTTGCACCATAGTTGCTACAGTCCCCATAAGTTGTGGATGCAAATTATGATAAGGTAAACTAAAGTAAGCGATACTTTGGTTAGTATCTCTCACTAATTCCTCTACATGTCCTTTCAGCGTTAATCCACCTAAACTAGATAAGTGGTCAAGTCTTGTTGGGACTAAATAGTAATCACTTGCCACTACAGCACTTTGTGTAATGATGCCAAAGCTCGGCTGGCAATCTATCAAAATCATATCAAACTGTTCTTTTAACTTCTCTATTTCCTTATCTAATAAATAAAGTATAGCCATTTTATTTCTTATTTGCTTACGCCTTGTTACACCTAGACACCTTTGTGCAAGTTCTATCTCTACTTTAAATAAATCTGTATGAGAAGAAATAATCGTAATGGGTCTTGTTAAATGCTGATTGACTTCTAAGTTCTCTGTAAATAAGGTTTCAAAAGGTATCTTATTGCCATTCAAACAGCTATCATACCATTTTTTAATGGTATGATTTTCTCTATACCGCGTCCCCCATTGCTCTACAGGTATAAATGAAAAAGTCAGACTAGCTTGTGGGTCTAAATCTACGACTAATACCCTATGACCTTTGGTAGCAAGGCCTACTGCTAGATTAGCCACTATACTTGTTTTACCTACTCCTCCTTTGTAGTTAACTACTGAAATAACCGCCACTTATCTTCCTCCTGCTCTCACTATGCTTATCCTTATAATATATGGTGTGAGAGGTGCTGTTATGAGTAGGTTTGTCTACATACTCATAGAATCTTGATACTTAAAGCTTATTATGCTTATATAATAGAAAAAAGATAATACCCTTATATAGGCATTATCTCTTCTTTTATTATTTACTAATTTAGGTGCTCTCTCTAATGCTATAGGGCTACCATTAAGTTGAGCACTCTTAGAACCTACAGTTAAAAAAAATGTTGTATCACCTTTTGAACAATATGCTGTAGATAATGTACTGTCCCACTCAATTTGAATTCCTAATGCATCGCATAAAGGCCTGATTTCTACTAAAGCCATTTCATTATCAATAATACCTTTATATACTGCTCTATCGTTATGAGTAGATTTTTCTACAAAAAAGCTAGCCTATTCGGCTAGCTCCTTCACTAAATCATTAAGCTGTTGTTTGATTATTTCAAAATCTCCACTTAAATCTAATGTCTTAACATTAATCTTATTACCAGCCATCCTATATTCATGGTCTGGCATAATTGCTTCATCTGTTTGAGCATATAGAAGTGCACCACTTACCTTACCAGATTGCATGACATCATAGTTTTTAACATAGGTGAATATCTGATACATATTACCTGAGTGTAAAGCCTTACTATGAAACTGCCCATGTTGTTGCAGTATTGAGCTATAATATTTTGTATCAATAATCATTGTCTTATCTTTATATTCCAACGTAATATCTGTCTTCATAGTCGGTAGTAATTCTACATATCCATCATCTACATTCCAGTTAATATGCTTAGCTGACACCTTAAATTGTGGGTAATGCTTTTTATAAAAAGCAAATATAAATTTTTCGTATAATCTATGCATATGTTGCTCATCTATATAGTGTCCTATTTTTTTAGAACCCTCTTCCTCCGTCATCAGTAAGCCCTTTATGACTAAATAGCAAATATTCAGCAGCATCTTATATGTAGCATTATGCCTGTGATACTTAATAGCTTTCCATTGAATTGTATAAGGATTTACTTCCTTGACATTTTGAAAATATATAAGTACTTTTTTCATTTTTTTCTTCTGAGCTAATGCCACATCTGGACATCTTAGGAGTAAGTTCGCTGTTGTCTTTAATATTTGATTCATGTACATATTCTCTGAATACTCATCATAGACGCAGATAAGTTGTCTTCTAAACAAAGTTTGAGCTTTAATAGAATTTGTGACATCTATTTTTCCTCTTGGAGAACTTAAAGATTGCATTTGCCTACAGTATTCTCGCCCTAATCCTCTTCTTATTTGATTAGCAATCCCCTGGGCAAGAATAGCCACTAACAAATCACTTGTATACTGAAATGTTTCAGTCTCTATATGCTTATACGATTCCTCCTTTAAAGATTGAAAAGCATAGGCAAGCATGTAATAAATGTTTTTAATATAGATACTTTTATTCTTAGTCATTTAAAATATCACTCAACCTTATTTGCCATTTTTCCACTTGAGTACTATCATCAAACCAATATTCATGGATAAGAGGCAATAGTTCATATTTAATAACAGCTTCAATCCATTCATCTGTAATAGGATCATCTGTACACAAATAACTATGTCCTATTCTAAAGCCTGTTCCTAATGCCTCATCCTTACCAATATCCTGATTTAATGCTTTAATCGTATCTACAAGTACGCCAAACTTAGGATGACCTACTTCTTCTCTTACCTTATTAAAACCTTCTGAATCAAAAGCAGGCTCTAGTTCATAAAAAGCAAATCTCCTTCTAAGCGCATAATCAATCATAGCCAGACTTCGGTCTGCTGTGTTCATCATCCCAATGATATGTACATTACTCGGCACTGAAAACAACTCATTCGCATAAAGTAAACGAAGCTTATCTCCTCTTTTATCTTTCTCAATAAGCATAAGGAGTTCCCCAAAAATTTTACTCAAGTTACCTCTATTAATTTCATCAATGATAAAGAAATAATCCCTTTCACTATCATCTTGTGCACGTTTACAAAACTGATAAAAAGGCCCTTGCATCAGTTCAAACCCATCTTGAGTCGGGCGATACCCCATAATAAAATCTTCATAGCTATAACTTTGATGGAACTGAACCATCATTACTCTACTTGTGTCCTTAGTACCCATTATAGAATAAGCTAACCTCTTAGCTGCAAAAGTTTTGCCTACTCCAGGTGCTCCTTGAAGAATAAGATTTTTCTTATACTTAAGCAAGCCTACTAATGTCTCATACTGCTGTGCATTCATATAGACTTCGCTCAAGAAATCTTCTTCTAAATAGCTATCATACTCAATCTCTTGCTCTTCTATCTCTTCAAATCCTTCTTCTGTTTGTGTCATCATCACTTCTATTTTTTCACGGTAATCCACATAAGAAGATATATCCGTTAAAGTCTTCATCACTGCCCGACCTGGATGCTCCCAATTTCCTTTATGCGTCCATTTCACTCTTCGAATATATTTGTAATCTTGTCTTGCCTCATCAAAAATATAATCACTTTCAACAACCCCTCTTCCAATAAGAGCTGATACACCTTTTTTTACATATATAATATCTCCGATTTGCATGTCATGCATAAACTGCCAAGTCGCTAAAGAAGCATTCGTATAACTTTTATTACTGTCCCATAGTGCTTTCATCTTCATGCGCATAGATTCTCGCGTAGTATATTGTCTTAAATCACCGAGTTCCTCCCAGCCTATTCCCATAATGCCCTCATCGTAGAACTCCTCCCATTTACAAGAGTTCTCTCCTGGTGCATAAATCCAATACCTTGTTTCTGACTCCCTTAAGTTTTCTCCATATTCATCACAGCTCTCTTTAATTTCATTGATATTATTTCTTTTCCATGCCTCATGTGAAAGATGTGAAAAATCATGATATGGGATTCTATTTTGGCTAAATGCTCTTTTTAGGCAATCAACTATATTAAGATATACCAAAGCATTTGGGACAGTTTTAAATTCATTTTTCAAATCATATTGCCAGAACATTAAATCTTTATTGTTTTTAATAAGAAATTCTCTATTGCATCCATCAAGATTAAGATATGTTTCAGGCCTAATCCAATATAATCCTATAGATAGCTTCCATTTAACATAAGGTTGTTGTATAACCTTATCATAGTATGTAATAAAATCCTTTTTTGTATTTTCTTTAGGATTATCTGCATAAGCAATAGCTACTTCAAACATTTCCCATAGATTTGGTATGTCTTCTGTTCTTTTCTTTATATCTCTTGAATTTACAATCTAAGTGCAACACCTAAAAAAAATATGACTCATAAGAGAAAATCCTAGTAAAATAGTGTTTGCGAAGACTACTATTGAAAGGATTAATCTTATGAGCCATTACACACATTTTACCATAGCTGAGCGAGAAAAAATATTATTTTTCCTTGCTCAATCTAAATCTTTAGGTTTTATCTCAAAGGAACTTAATAGAAGCAAATCATCTATTTCTAGAGAAATTAAAAGAAATTCAGATGCTAACGGGATATATTCTCCATCTGATGCTCAAAGAAAATATCTAAAAAGACGTGAAAATTGTAGGGCTAAAAAGATGCTAGTGGATGAATTGATTCATGATAAAGTTCAGGAACTTTTTCTTCAGCACCAGTGGTCTCCTGAACAAATTTCAAATCGATTAAAGTTAGAGAACAATCCTATAGCCATTAGTTATTCAACTATCTACAGAGGCATATATGCTGGTCTTTTAGAGGAAAGTCCTCTGCTAAAAGGTCAACGAGGAGTTGCTCGTAAACTTAGGCATCGTGGAAAAA
>NZ_JACRSY010000008.1 GCF_014384995.1 Zhenhengia yiwuensis
AGAGTACCTCCTTATTTCAAATAGAGTTAGAGTAAAAGACTCCAAAACAATGAATGTCTTGGAGTAATTATCTCATTAATAAGGAAGTATGGAAATATACTCAGTTATTAACCGCTTACTTTTAATGCGTATAATTTTTTATTAAGTAGAGTTTTGTTTATATATATTGGGTTCACTAGTATTTATTTAGTGAGCCCTTTATTTTTACAAAAGTTACTTTTATAAACTTTCTACTGCATCTTTTAGCTTATCCCAATAATACATTTGATCCTTAGTTAGTTTAGAATCCTCCATAATATCTATAAAATCTTTGAGTATTTCGATGACTTGCTTTGAATCAGCGTACTTATCTCTTAACTCTTCAAGTGCTTCTTCTAGTTCTTGACGCTCATCTTCACATCCATCAAGGTCATCTTCAAGACTTTCTATTTTATCATTTAGTCTTTTAACTTGTTCACTATCTTCAACATAATCTTCAATAAACTCTTTTAAATCTTCAAGGATATCTTCTGGAACTATATCTTTTAAATCTTCCAGTTCTCTTACTATGTAGGGCATATCCTTTTTCCAAATAACCATCAAAACCTCCTGCTATTTAAACCGAAGTTGCAGCTCTCCAAACTCATCTACAACTTCTATGTACTCTACTTTTTTTCTACATCTACTTCGTACAAGGTTACTTCTACCCTTGGATTCTCACTATAATGCTTCTCTATATTGAGTTTTACAATTTGGCTATCATCTGAATAAGCTATACCATTCAGACTATCTAAAACGATTTTAGCCACATTATCAAGGTCTGGTTTTTTAGTAGGATGCAACTTGCCTTCCTCAATAAGCTGCCTATTTTTCTTGGTCATACTTTTAGGGATAGAGTACATAGCAACAATCCTAGCCTCTAGCTCCCCCTCTAATTTCCTTGCTCCATATGTATTTTGATAGACCCATTTAACCAAGTTCTCATAGCTTAGCGTTTCTTTTGGGGTTATAGCTTGCCTTCTCCCTTGATTATTGGTAAACACTCTAGGTCGCGCCTTCCCTTTTGGTTCTCCAGGAATAACAAATCTTATATTCATCCCAGCACCCTCTTCCAAAATGGTTTCTTTGCAGTTAATTCAACTTCTAAATCCCTAATTTCTGCTTTTAAGGATTCAATAGTTCTAGCCTGTTCATTGATTAACTGTTGTCTTTATAAAACTGTTGCTCTTAAGTAATTAATTCTAATTTTATCGGTAGAGCACTCATGGCGAAGTTCTTTAAGCTCCTTAGCCTGCTCCTTTACCCTCTGCCTATTACTTGGGGATTTGGGAGTCCTTTTCTTTCGTCTCTTCATTCACTTATCTTCCTTCCTGTGCCTTTGCATAAACTTCTCTAAGCATTCCACACTGTCTTATGTTGAATTCTATTTGGCTATCTTCTATCACTGGACCATATGTAATTTTAGGAACGGATTCCTTGTTTTCAAGTTTAAGCATTTCTTCTTTTTCTTTTGTAGCCAGTCTTATATTGTCTATTTGACTACTTAGCTTAGGTCCTAATGATACTTCTTTGGTAAATCTCTTGTTTACCGCATTCATAGCTTTAGTAAACTGCCCTCTCAGAACACCTTCCTCTTCTTCTGGGCATATGCTAATAGCTCGAACACCCCCTACCCACTTAACAGCTTCTTGTACTTGCCGCGGTAATTCATTCATGACTGCTTCTTGCGAATAAATACCTCCGTGTTTATTTATGGCTTGATGGACCATTCCCCAAGCTTGTTCTGGGTCTACTATTTCTGGTAATAAAAGTTCTGCATAAGCTTCTTTTATATCCGCTATTGTTGGCGCCCATTTTGATGTATTAATAAGTTTCCTTACAGCAATAAGTGCCATATTATAATCAAGCTCATTTAAAAAAGCCATCCAGTATTTACACGCTTCCGTATACTTACCATCCTTTGTATAAATCTGTAATTCAAATTTAGGATGGCAGGATTTAATCAGGACTAATAATTCTGCACACTGTTCTTTTGTCACTTTTATTCTCCTTCCAAAAATGCTATCATTTCAGGACTTTTAGGTTGAAATTCATAGCCACTATGCTGCTCTACAACAATTTCTACTTCCTGATAGTTTCCATCAAGGTAATCTACATACCCACTATTAAAAAACGTACTGCCATTTTGTGGCTTTCTCCATGTTTCTTTTTGGAGTCCTAATTCATAACGCTCGATACAGCGTATTAACTGCTCATAGCTATACTGCTCTATAAGCTTAGGTATTTTTTTAATAGCTGTAGCTTTCCCCTTTTTGAGAGGATATCTATTCCATACATGAGCAACCTGTTGCTCTATATGTTTTTTATTCTCCTCATTCTTTTCATTCTTACTTTCTTTATCATTCTTATTATTCTTTTCATTCTTGTTTGTGTCCCCACCGTTGTCCATAGGGCTGTCCCCACCGTTGTCCATAGGGCTGTCCACTCCTTCACTAAAATTACCTTGATAAGCATTGTATTTATTAACTTTTATTGTTGTCCCTTTTTGGGTCTTATGTAGTGCTATCATCTGGTCATTTTCAAGCAACTCTAAAAACTTTCTAACTGTTTTTCGATTAACATCCCAACGCTCGGCAAGCTTTAGTTCACTGGTATGAAACTCACCTCTTTTAACCTCAAAAAGTTCATTTCCTAATAAGAATTTATTGTCTTTATGGTTGGCCATCAGAATGATATCCAGCCACCATTTGAGCTTATTTGCGTCCTGCCATATCCAGTGCTCTTGTATGTCCCTGTATATTTTTATCCATCCGGCCACCCTTATCACCTACTTATCTAATGCTTGTTGCCCTGGCATTGTTTCGCTATCATTTACCTCAACAACTTCTGTAGCTGTTGTATCAATATAATCATCTGATTCATCTTCAACAAGGCTCATATCAGCATCTATTTTGGTCTTAACTGATGTATCTGCCACAATAGCTTGTTGTATTTCAATAGAAATAGGTGCATATTTCAGAAGTTGTTTGATCACTGTTTTCTTAGCCATCGCATCAAAATCTGTTTTCCATGGTCCATTATTGAAAGTCTTACTCTTCTTTTGAGCAAATTCATTCACTTCCTCTTTAGTCATAAACACGAAACTAAAACCACCATCAATAGTGTGATATACTGCATAGTATCCAATCACATCACCCCTATCTCCCTTAAGAAGAGGTTTATGTTTAAGGCTTTGCTCTAAACCATAGTCAATATCAAACTCATCATTTTCGCGTACTTCATGTGCATAGATAGTCTTAATTTTTCCACTACGCTGAGCTAATTCAAGCATACCCTTATACCCAACTTGGAACTGTACATTTGTACCATATGGTATTAAATAAGCTTGTCCGAGTGGTGTATTAGGTTCTAATCCAAGTTGTGCAGATTGCATCATTGCAGCAATAAAACTCTTCGGATCACATTTTTGTAATGCCTGATTAGCGCTAAATGCGGTGAGTGCTACACGCTGAAAACGTTCACTTGATACCATACTAGGTAATGCTGCTTCAATCTCTTTAGCCATCGCCTTCATCATTTGTTGCATACCTTTTTGTGGACTTACTTTTACCTCACCTGCTGCCTTTGCTTGTAATGCATTTTTTGCTGTTGTACTTGCCATAATTAAATCCTCCTTATTTAACCTTAAACACTCTGTTTAATGATGTTTTTATATACTGCTTATAAATCTCAGGTTCTTCTTCTTTCAACCTTTTGCTATCTACTGTATCCCTAGATTGAGTCTTCCAAGTAACCTTTCTATCACCTAATACAGCCACTTCACACTCTTTCATTTCTAGCTGTATCTCTTGGTCAATCTGCTTTTTCTCCTGTTCCATAGCCTTGATGTACTTTTCCAGCTCATCACGCCTATTAAACTTTTCAGAGAATGAGTCATTAAGTTCAATACTTTCAACTATACTTGTGTGATACTTCTTCTTAATAACCTCTGTATACGCATTACTTCCATCTGGTTCCGGCACTTCATCCCCTAATATGTAACGTTCCCAAAAATCTTTCTCTATGGCTATCAGGTTATTAATCGTTTCTTCATCACGCTCTATTTTGTGATAGATAAATTTCTCATTACCTATCAAACAAGCTATATAACCATAATCAAATCCACATACGGCCATATAATGTAAGCATTGTAATTCATAATGAAGAGGAATACCTTCCTCCCATTCAGACTTACTATAACTCCCTGTAGTCTTACACTCTAGAAAGGCATTTTCTCCAATAAGCACACGGTCTAAATTCGCAAGCATAAACTCATGTTCCGGATGTTGCAAGAGATAATTCTCACGTCTTACTCTTGCGCCAGTAGCTTCTTCAAAACGCTTAGCGACATAATCCTCTAAGTCTCTTCCAACTCGCATACGTTCGTTATCTTCCTGTGGTGGTTGGTCTGTTGTCTTATCTAGGTACACATTAATAGGACTTCTCCAAGGGTTAAGGCCTGCTACTGTTGCAGCATCACTGCCTCCAATCCCTTTTTTTCTCCATTCCAGCCACTCTTCATAGGACATATTTTTTGTATTTACTAGTCTAATAGCATTCATACTATATCTCCTTCTTCTATTTTTTCTGCCAAGTCACTCCAGCAAGTATCACAATCATGACTCTTACAATATGCAATAATATACTTCTCTAAGTTTTTGTTTCTTTGCATATCCTGCTCTAATTCATCTTTTACACAGTACTCTGTTTGATCTAACAAACTGCAAAGTGTATGTATTAAATTTTCCATAGCTTTTTTAGCTCCAATACGATATACTTAAAATGTTATTTTATTTTGTAATTGCATCACATACGTTTGCCGACGTTGTGGTGCTTTTTTCTTGCCTTGTAAATGATATACATTCGCCTATGTACATCTTGAACACGTACTTTATGTCCATTCTCTAGCTCTGCATATAAACCTTCAAATTCATCATCTACAATAACGCCTTTTTTCTTTCGATACCTTACCTTATCGCCTTCTTCGATAAGCGTACCTTTACAATCTTTGTAATACACTCTCTCCCTCCTTAATCTGCATAGAGTAGTTCATCAGCCACTTGCTCTTCCCACTTCCATATGAATCCTATAGCTGGCCGATTTTGTTTTATTGCGCGCTGAATAGTGGATTCATCTGTAAAATTAGCATCTGCTGCTACAATCAATGATGGATATTCTTCTATTACTTTTCCGTTTTTTCTATCAATCTTCACAACAGTTTTTTTAAGACGGCTTGTAGCCTCTCTCTGAAATAAGGCCCATTTTGTAATAAATCCTAAATTATCCACATGATTATAGGACTTATTCCCGTTTTTATGGTAAATGACATAGCCTTCTGGAACTTCTCCAATAAATAATTCAACAACCTTTTTATGAGCATTTAACCTTTCAACCTTTCCAGCTATCTGAATACTGATCTTTAAACTTCCCTTCTTTTTGTTCATATCCGGAAGCCTATAAACCCACCTCTCTTGTACACGAGACCTATACCTACCATAGCTACTTACTTGCCATCTGCTATTAGGAATATCCCGCCAAACTTCATCCAGTATAACTTCTTTTGCTAGGAGTTCCCTAAATACGCTAATCGGTGTGTCTTCTTCTAGCAAGTAGCAATTAAGGCTTCTTATCTTGCTCCTATGTTGAAGGGCATATCTTAATCCTTCCTTTGTTCTACCAGCCATGCCTGCTAACAACTCTAATGTCACAACTTTTCTTTCTGCAGTACGTGGGTCAAAAAGAATAAATTGCTTTTCCACTTTAAACCCTCCTATTCCTATGTTCATGTTTGATAGTATTTATTTCATGAATAATTCCATTAGCAATTTCTCTATGAGCCTTTGCAATACGCTCAATGTGTTCCTCAAATCCTTCTATAGCTAATAAAGCCTTTTCAGCCTCATAGAGTTCTATGCGTATCTTTTCTTCCTGTCTTTCTAACTTGTTAAGTTGTATTCTATGTACCATTCTTTTTAAGCACGATGCCCTACGTGATTCTAAACACACCTCGATAGCCTTATCTATACACAAAGTTAATCGCATATTTGTTTCACTTATCCTTTTTAATGCATGACTAATGATTTTAAGGCTCTCTTCGGCTTCTATATCCTCTGTAGTACTAAGATACTTTTGCATACCTTTTCTCCTCTTTTCATCTCATAATAATTGTCACGTATGTACATCAAAGCATTGTCTATGTCTCTATAAACTTTCCTTCCGTCTTCTGTCATAAGCAACTCTTCGAAATATTCTAGTTGCCCTCTTACCTCATTGATTTTACGAGGGATAAGTTTAGAAATAAGTTTGTTCTTAACCTCTACCTGTTCAAATAGAATTACTCTTAAGGCTTCGCATAAACTTTGTGATACGCCACACGCTTCTATTTCTTCCTCTTCGATTGCTAAAGCTCTCATAGCCTTAATTCTTCCTATTGTTCGGTCTAAATCACCGATTACAACTTCTTCTGCTGTTCTCATACTAAATCCTCCTCTTCAACTTTTACTTTTACATATTTTCGATTCACATTTCTTTCAATGCTTTTTCTATAACCGCTCCCTTCTAATGCATGACTTATAGCACTTCGAGTTACTCCAAGTATATCTGCTAGTTCTCCACATGATTCTGCCACAGCTAACGGTAATTCATACTTATCTGCTGTTACCATCATCCACACTGTCATCTAATCTTCACCTACTTCAATCTGAACTTTTACAAATTTATAACCTAACTTAATGCCACTAGCACCTTCTGAAATCTGCCTAAAAATATTAGCTTTTTTAATACCTGTCTTTCGTTCAAGTTCTTTGCAGTTATCTTCAATGAAAACAGGAAACTCAAATCTATCGGGTGTGACTGCCATATAAAGCCTCATACTTAGTACCTGCTATCTAGCTTTTGGTTAATTTCTCTAAGTATTTGGTCAAACTGTTGTAGTTGAAATTTAAAGCATATGTACATCGTTACAGCTCCTACAAGGAACCCGAATACGTATTCAAACATTTACGAACCTCCTTTGGACTAAATCGCTTATAGCTTGTACATTTTTGCTTTCTGCTTTTAACGGTTGATTTCATAGGCTCGTTTTGGAGCTTTATATCATCAACTGGTATGATTAATGTTGCTGTTTCCACTTTTTAAACTCCTCCTTTTTTTCTTCTTGCCATTTATAAAAATCTACTCGTTTAACTGCTAAGCTTCTTTCTCCAGTTTTGAAGCTTGGGAAATCTTCTCTACGAAATAGTTCGTATACTTGTGACTTAGAACGATTTAATATCTTCATGACATCATTAGGAGTAAAGCAAAGTACATCTTCTGTATTAACAATCTCGAATTCATTCATAGCTATTACCTACCCACTACAACTAAATCTATTTTGAGATACTCTGCAATTTGCTTCTTTCTTTCTGTACCATTTCTAGTACCCTTAAGAATATCTGTAAGATATGCTTGTGAAATCCCTACTGCTTTAGCAAGTTCCCCCTTATCCATATCCTTATCGATTAATGCCTTTTCTACCTCTTTTCCAAAAGGTGTAAGTTTAATTTTTCTAGCCATCTTTTATGCTCCTTTCTTTAATAAAAACTCTATAAGACTTCCTTGAGCAAAGTCCTCTAAAACTTCATCTGTAATCCCTAGCACTTCTAAAAGCTTTTGATACTCATGTTGTTTAAACCTAGTAACTTCGTTCAATTTATTAAACAACGATTGTCTCTTGATTCCTGTACCTACTGATATTTCATCTAAAGTTTTGTTTATGTCTTTCAAAATAATATGTAATGCTTTTCTCTTTTGAGAAGATAGCTCTATCCATTGAACCTTCATGTTATTCTCCTTTCTTATGTCAATTCTTGAATTAATTTTTATACTAATTTAAAATTTACTTACCAACTCTGCCAAGTTGGAATATAAAATAAAAGGCGGTGATATAGATGAATAAATTTGAATCTGAACTCTTGTCTATAGCTTATAAAAATTATCTTCAAACTGGTTCTACATATGGTAGCTTTCGTATGCGTAATGGAAATGATTTTATGTATTATCACACAGCAGCTAGCTACTTATGTGATAATGAATACTTAGAAGCACTATCTGACAATATCCTCGAAGATTCTATAAGTATCTTTGATAACTTATTAGAATTTGAGCTGACCGAAAAGGGCTTAGATTATTGCAAATCTAATCTAAAACTCTAGTACAATAGTAGTTTTACCTTCTAAGCAATTGAAATTAGCAGTTTTTAAGTGTTTTTCTAGTTCATATGCTTTTAAACTGCTAATTTCCTCTATGAATTTTTTACAAAACTCTAGTTTAGCCTCATCCAAACTCTCTGTCTGTTGCATAGACATATATGCATGTTCTACAAAATCGATTTTGACATTTTCATTCTCCATATTTATGCTCCTCTCTAAGCTACTCCATACTTGATAGCCATTTCTTTTACGACTGCTATGTAGATTTCTTTAAGACGCTTGTCCTCTGCAATAACATCAATTTGACTTACTTTATCAACCTTGCTTTTGGAGATACCCTCTCGCCTCATTCTGTCTTGCTTATTAATGACTCGCGTCTTTAGACTCGCACCTGCTCGTTGTTGAAGTAGGTTGTAAACTTCATCACGTACTTGCTGATAAGCCTCTTTAGTTCCTCCACGCTCTTTGGCTACTTTATTGATAATGTTATTGCAATCCTTTCGCCAGCTATCATGGTCTAGTAGCATAGCATCTTTGACTATTTCCATTTGCTTAGTTGCTTGTTCTGCTGTTGCCTTTGCTTCAATAGCTACTGTTTGAGTTTGCTCTAGCTGTTCCTTCATCATCTTGGATTGTTGCATTTGGTAGATGATGATGTCTTCCATACTCATTGATTGCATCTGTTGTTTTTCTTCTCTTAAATGAAAATACTCATCCATTAATTGGTCGTGGATATCCCAAGCTAAGTCTGTATCCATAATTTTGATTATCTTTGCATATCCTCTCTCTGATAGAAGATAGATGTGTTCAGCTTGAGTTATTGCTGATTTCGTATAACCTAACTTCAGTAGAATTTCTAAGGTGCTTGTCTGATAAGCACCTTCTTTTAAGTCAATAAAATCAATGCTTTCCTTGAATCGCTTAATATTATCCGTGATTCTTGCTCTTACGTTTCTAGTTTCCATACCATGTATTTCAGCTATCATCTTATCTGTAACTACTTTTTGATTTTCTCCAAATCCACCTAATACTACTGGGATTTCTTTTCCCATAAATTGTTGTGTTCCTTGGACTTTAACTAATGCATTTTTAGGCATAAGTAACCTCCTTAATATGTTCTATTTTTTAGCTAAACATATTGACAGTAGAATATAAACAGTATATTATATACTTAAAAGTAGCGCAAAATATACTTTGTAGGTATAGCAAATAAACACACGTTGGGGAACGGATGTACTTTATGGCTATTCCTTTTGTTTACTGCTGTTTATTTTTGTCGTTTTGTTTTGCTTAAACACAGTATAGTATAATTTACGCTACTAGTCAATACGATTTTGTATATTTTACGATATTTTCAAATCAGGAGGCTAATACTATGTCTGTAGTTGAACGAATTCAAACATTATGTATCCAAAAAGGGTTAACATTAACAGGTTTGGAAAGGGAATTAAATATAGGTAGAGGAATAATCAAAAGGTGGGCATCCAGCTCTCCTAATATAGATAACATTCAAAAAGTAGCTGACTACTTCCATGTATCAGTTGACTACCTATTAGGAAGAGAGCAAAAACAAGTTGAACTAAATAACCGAGATAAAAGAGATATTGCAAAAAAACTAGAAATTATAATGGATGACCTTACTGGCCCTGAAGGTGTTTTAGCATACGGTGGAGATGTATCTGAAGAAGATAAAGAACTTTATAAAATCGCAATTCAAAACGCTTTAGAGGTTGTAAAGCTTAAAAATAAAGAAAAATACAACCCTCATAAAAATAAAAGATAAGTATTCTAGGGGGAATTGGTTTGCACCAAAGTCGTTACAAAAGATTAATAAAATCATTAACTCAAAACTACACTTTAACGGATTTAGAAAAAATAGCTAGAAGTAAAAAAATTATAATATTGTATAGTGACCTTAATAAAGAGGGTGGATTATATAAACTAATAGATAAGAACAAAGTAGTTATTATTAATAATAGATTATCTTATTATCACCAGCAGATAGTTTTAGCGCATGAAATCGCTCATGCTATACTTCACCCTCATGAAAGTTCAGCTTTTACTTCTATAGGAATACCTAAAAAAGATTATAAAGAGAATGAAGCTAATCTATTCGCTTGCAAGTTACTTCAAGCTATAGGATTTTGGGAAAATGAAAATTTATGCATTTATGAAAAAGAACTAACTAAAGCTGATTTTAAATTTATAGAAACCTATAGAAAATATTGTTGTGAAGGAGAATAAAAATGTTGTCAAATAATACATCTCTTTTAAGCGAAGAAACAATTAAGAAACTTAATGAGTTAGGTATACGCCATATTAATACTGGCAGAGAACCTCTTACAGAAGAAACTGCATTAGAAATAATCGAATTCATCACTAATGATACTTTTTTTAAGGAGGATAATTAAATGGCTAAAAGAAATGCTAATGGTGATGGGAGCATATACCAACGTAAAGATGGGCGTTGGTGTGCTGCTGTTACTATAGGATATGATGAAAATGGAAAACAAAAGAAAAAATATATTTATGATAAAGATAGAGAAAAATTACGGGCAAAACTATTAGCATTACAAAATGACATTATCATTAATGATGGTTATGTTCGTGATGATGTCATTACCCTGGAACAATGGGGAAAACGATATATGAATGATTTTATAAAAAATACTGTTAGAATAACTACTTTTGATTCTTATGATACCATCTGTAGAAATCATATTTACAATGCTGATATAGCACTTATGAAACTTAAAGATATAAAACCCTATCACTTACAACCATATCTTAATGGTAAATCTTATTTATCTAAAAGCTCTATAAAAAAGATTTATCTCCTCTTAAACATGTTCTTTGATGGTGCAGTAAAAAATGACCTTATTATTAAAAACCCTCTAACTGCAATTAATATTCCACGCTCAACAAAAGAAACTAAAGAAATTGAAATACTCACATTAGATCAGCAAAAATCTTATATACAATCCACAACCTCTACATCTTACAGAGGATTATTATTAACCGCATTATTTACAGGCATGAGATTGGGTGAAATACTAGCATTAACTTGGGATAATGTAGACCTTAAAAATATGCAAATAAAAATTGACTCCAGTCTTAAAGAAACGAGAATTCACGAAAACGGTAAAACAGAATGGGTAACTATAAAACAACCTCCTAAAACTAAAAGTGGAAAGCGAACCGTTCCTATCAGCAAAATACTCCTAAAAATATTACTCGATCATAAAAATCACCAAAATGAATTGTCCTTGAAATTTGGAAGAAACGAATTTAATAAGAATAATTATGTATTTTGCTCAGATACCGGAACTCCATTAAATGCCCGTAACGCCCAAAGAGCCCACTATCAGACATGCACACGTGCTGAGATACCACATGTAGGCTTTCATGCATTAAGACATACATTTGCTACTAGAATGATAGAAAATGGTGTAGATGTAAAAACAGTACAAGGGTGGATAGGACACTCTTCAATACAAATGACCTATAACATATATGTTCATGTTCAAGAAGAAAGCAAAAAAGCCGCTGCACAAGTGCAAGACGACCTTTTCGCTAATATGTTTTAATTTTTTTTGCCGCTGTAGGTGTCAAATAGGTGTCAATCACCTATTTAAAACCTTCAAACCTATGAACCGTCTGGGACTCGAACCCAGGACCCTCAGATAAGAGTTTGTTATTATGTCACTATAAAAACCCTTGATAATACTACATTCTCATTTATAAATATGTGCATTTCGCCCACTTTTCGCCCACCTACATATAAATAATGATTTTTCGCCCACTTCCACATAAAAAATAGGAGGTTTTCACCCCCCCTACTTTAACTTAAATAATATGTATGCATTTAATTCTTTTACATATCCTTCGTATATCCCATCGCCTTTATGTACTACATCTTGTATTACATCACCAGTCACAATTGCCAAGTGTATTTCTGCCTTTGATATGCGTTTTGGATATTTAACCACTTCTACTTCTGCAAGATTATATTGTAACATTTTAAGCCCCCTATTAGTTAAGCTTAAACTTGATTGGGTTATTACTGAATACGTCTAAATTAATGCTTAATGTTTCGGGATTTGACCCCTCTTGCATTGTAAATGCTATTTGACCTCTTAACTTCCCTTGTGCTGGCACACTACCATCAAGTGAACCTTTTACATCAGCAAAAAAGTCTACTTCACCTTGATAACCATCATCGCCACTTACTGAATAACTTAGCATTGTACTACTTATAACATCCTCGTTTGTTAGATTTTCAATTAGAATGTCAAAAATATAAGTGTTTTCTACTCCCTCCATGTTGTTTAGGGTTATTTTATATTTACCATTATCAACCGTATCACCAATAGTTGCATCCTTAATAGTTTCAACTACTGGCATTTCTTCAACAACATCTGATTGCTTTTCTTCAATAACCGTTGCTTGTTCCTTAGTTGGTTGAACATCCTCCCCCATAAATGTACCAATTATACTAATTGCTACTACTCCTAATACTACTTTTTGCCATGTTTTCATTTTCTTTTCCTCCTGTAATTACCTTTTATTTAATCTATAGTCCTAACAAATACCCGATTGAATTACTGTAATATCTCATATCTGTTGGAATATCAATGTTATTTTTAATCTTACCAGCTACGGCATTAAGGAACTTTTCAGAACCCCCACCCGTAAACACCTTATCATGCAAGATTGTCTTTCCAAATTTATTTTCAATGTCCTTCATAATGTCTCTGCATACATGAACGGTACTTTTTAAATTGGTCATTAGGTTGTAGTCACCTTTTTCAGTTCTAATAACTGGCTTATTCCCATTGATTCTTTTATCTATTTCCTCAATGCTTACTTCAACGCCTTGTTGTGCTATTTCATCCTGTAAGACCTTGTAAATGTCATATAATGCTATATTGATCGTTGCATACTTATTAATTGTGAACTTCCCATTATATTCAAGTAGTAATACATCAGTTGTTTTCATACCAATATCAATGAGTAATGTTGTGTTATCCTTATCTATGTAATTAGCTAAAGTTTTAATGCTTGCGTGACCCTCGGCAAATATCTTCACGTTGGTTAGGTTTACACTAATTGCTTTACCATTAATTGTCCCCTCTAATGTCCCTAACTTTTCTATTTCATCCTTGTATTGCTCTTTCTTAGCCTTGTATATGCTAATTGGTAAGCCAATGCCTAAATCAATATAATGTGTGCCAGTACCATATACGCTATATACAGACCACAATATTTGATGTTCTAGGTGTTCACGGTTTGTTTTATCAACATTTGTTAAGGTTATCTGACCAACTCCAAGTGCAAGACTTAAACCGTTGAATGTTACTACATCCCCACTTATTAAGGCTGTATCAAGTGAATACACACTATTTGTGTATGCTTTTACAATCTCATTAAATTCATTTAAACCAGCTACGCAAATTGTTCTGTTACCCATATCAATGCCTAGTTTTTTAACTTTATTACACATGATTAAAATTCCTCCACTTCATCTTCACCAAAACTATCAAGGCTTAATGTCTTGTTCTCTTTTATTTCTTGATGTATTTCTACTTGCTGTACTCTTGGCTGATAATATATTGGTTCGGGTGCTACTATTTGACCGTTCACACCCTTAATATATAAATCTAGTGCTTTTGCAATCTCACCATTTAAGTTCCTAAAGTTTGCAACTGCCAATTCTTCCATAGTTTTACGCATTTCAACTGGTATTGAAATACTGAACCTTACCATTTCCATTCACTCACCCCTATAGAACAATAAGGATAATGAATGTAAGGATTGTATTTATAATGAACTCTAACCCTGTATATGTGCCATTTTCAAATCCACCACATACACCTATGTAATAAAATACTGTTAACACTTTTACTATTGCCAATGTGTAATATGCTATTTTAAGAAGCCCAACTTTTAATGCTGTCATTTTCTAGTCCTCCTTTAGATTGTTTTCCGTTTAATTTATATTCATTAGATTAAATTCTATTATTAGCTTAAAAAAATATTCATCGTGGCTTGTCCGAGGAATGGACTTGAAAGGATGCCACATATATTTGATAGCCGACTGGCTTGTTTTGATTGGTTCTTACATATATTATAATACATCAATGTCAATACAATGTCAATACATTTTAATGATTTATTTTCCAGTTACGCAAATTTTACTTGATTGCAGTCAGCCCATTCACTTTCCACCTCTTCAAGAAGTCCGTCTAATGCACTAGGTATAGCTTGTTCACTAGAAATAACAGATAATACTGGCGTTGCATCTTTAGCTGGTGTAATAGATTCTTCCACCACTTCAGCATTTAATAGGCGTTCAACATCTGGAAACATTCTCTTGATTCTTTCAAGGGCATCTGCACTAAATTTAGATAAATCATGCCCCTTCCACATAATAGGTTCTTTCACTTCTTCTTCTGCAACTGGTACTTCTTCTGCAACTGGTACTTCTTCTACGATTGATTCAACTACATTCATTTTAATAGTTCTTGTATTGTAGCCAACAACATCAACTGTAATATATTCATTTTTATGTAGGTTTGTAATGATTTTACTAATTCTGTCAGCACTAACGCCAACGAACATTGCGAGATATTTATTAGATGCATAACAACCTTGACCCTTATCAAGTGCTTTAATCATAGATAGGACAAATTTTTCTTGTAGTGACAAATTTTCATCATTTAGTATTTCCATTGGTATCCATAACCCATCCATTTGTTTTTGTTCGTTGTTCATCATGTGCTGATTCCTTTCTAGTAATTTATGTTTTAATAATACAATAACGTCATTGTAATGTCAATACATTTTATTTACGTTTCCAATTCATTTCATTGTACCCATACACGAAATATGATATAATAGAGTAAACAGAATAAAAACCAATATGAGGTGTTAAGTACATTATGGCTACTGAAAGAAAAGAAAAATATAGAACTCAAACATCTACATCTATTGATAAATTATTACTTGCTACATTAGAAGAATTAGCAAAGGAACAAAGATGTAATAAATCAAGATTGTATGATGAAGCATTAAAACTATTATTTAAAGAATATGGCAAAGAAATTAAGAAAGAGACTGAACTGTAAAAGTTAGTCTCTTTTTTTGTTACTGTTTTTAGATAAGATTATAAATTCACATTGTGACCGATCGTCATTATTAAAAGGGGAGGTTCTTAAATACTATCTTTAATTATTATGATGATATTATAAAAGATATTATAAAAGATATTATTTGTAGGTACTTTCACCTATCCCCATAGGTACAAATAACTATACCCATAGGTATTTACACATACCCCCATAGGTATTTACACATAGGGGGATAGGTGAATATAACTAGGGGGATAGGTAGAAATACATATGGGGCAAAGGGTATGTTAATAATTATGTGGATAAAATGTGGGTAAAAATAAAGTGAAATAGTTCTATTTTTTTACATCTTTAAAAGTTAAAATAACTTCATCTATTACACTATAAATATATGCTACAGCAAACATGATAGCTATTATCAAGCCAAGTGGGAATGGAATACGCCCTAAAAACTCACAAATTAGTGCCAAGAATACTCCACATCCCATAAATAAACCTCTAACAATGGTGACAAATATTAAATCCAAAATATCGAATATCTTAGGCATTCTCAAACCCTCCTATCACATATAATTTTACAGATTTAGTTTTAACTCTTTTATTTTATAAAATTCGTATCTGAATAAAAAAAAAGAGGACTAATATAAATTAGTCCTCTTTAATGCGTTCTTCAATCATTTTTTTCAAGTCCATAAGGTCTTCTACGGTTGCTTTATTCTTAATAAAACCCCTAGCTGTTGACCTAGATTTTAGATAGTTTGAATATTCCTTGTTTTGCTCTTGCCATCTCTTATTGGCTTCTGTTTGTTTTGTAGCCATTTGATTTTCTCCCATTGAAAAATATAATTTTCATACCTAATATTAAGACTATCAATCTTAATATATTAAATAATAAAGTTGATATTGCTGTTAATAGTTCCATATTGTTTTCAAGTGGTATATGTGATATTTTAATATATAGGGGAGTAAATCCCCTATATAACTATCTTAGGCTATCTCTTACCAATTTGACCACGGCTAAGAGTGTGCCAACATTTAGAGTGAGATTAATGAGTGCTGATACCACTTCGTTAATCTCATTTATTATTTCTACCACTTTTCTACCTCCTCTCTACTCTTTTATTATACTACGGATAGTATATTCAGTCAAGTAAAATTCTACATTATTTTACATTATTCTACACAAACAAAAAAAAAAGACTAGGGTTACCCCTAGCCTAATTTCACACTATATTTAATTAATAAACTTCTTACATTATCCTTTGTATATGTCCCATTCTTCCAAATATCAGCACTTGAAATAACACCCTTTGCAATAAGGACATCTACACCACCAAACTTTGAAAGTAACGCTGGTACATTCTGTAGTTTGATATTGTCAAGTTTATTCCATGCTGTAGCATTAATCATAATACCACTTTCAATAATTCTTTCTACTGCATCATATAAAGCTATATCGGATTCTTGTATCTTATAGTGTGATTTAATTCCCTCTATAATGCCTTTTACAATCTTATCTTGATATGCTGATTGGTTTAATAGATTGGCTTCAACCCTGTTTGAAATAAAGCCACATTCAACTAGGATAGATTCATTGAATCCATTAAGTACAGCCAAATCATCCCTATATTTAGCACCCCTATTTTTAGCCCCCGTTGCTTTACACATTCCATTGCACACAACTGTAGCCAAATCTTTTTGTGTCTTATATAACACTTCAATACCACTTGCTGAATCGTTACTGTGGGCGTTAATATGTACAGATACCAACACATCACCTTTTAATTGTTTAGCCTTTACTGGTCTTTGTGATGGTGTTATAAGTTCATCTTCACTTGATCGAGTTAATACAACCTCAACGCCTAATTTTTCAAGTGCGTATTTCAACTTCTTAACAATAGCTAATGCTAATACTGATTCTTTTAGACCGTGACCACACGCCCCAAAGTCTTTTGAATTATTTCTATGTCCAGCATCTAATACAAATCTCATATTTAAACACCTCTCTTAAATGTTTTCAAGTTTTTCTTCGATATTCTCCAAACGTGGGATAATGCCATACGTTAGGGTAGCGTTTGTTTCCAGTAATTTTTTGTTAACGTCTGTTTGTTCAGCTAGTGTTGCAAGGAAGTTATCCTCTCTCCTTTGCCAATCTTCCCTATTCTCTTTCTGCATCTTAGCAACGTAATAACAAAGACCAATTATTAAAGCTAAATTAAACCCAACTGATTCAATTAATGTTATAAATTCCATCTTCATCCTCCCAAAATAAAAAAAGATGACTACGTGGTCACCTTTTTTACACTCATTAGTTTATAAAATTCTTCGATTGATTTTGTAAGGTCTTCAATCCTCTTTTCTAACGCTTTAATTTTTTCACTTTCCGTCATTTGAACATCGTAATATACAACAACTACATTACCATCTTCATCAAGTTCATATCTTCCCTCTTTGCCAGCGATAACCTCCATTACTGGTGGTTCATCAATAATATAATGCTCGCTAAATTCATCATCAAAAAGCAATTTATAGTCAATTAATTTATTATTTTGAATGTCTTTTGAAATAAATAACCTTTGTTTCATTTTAATACTCATCCCTTTCAAATATCGTGATTAACTAAATAATTTATTATACTGTGCGTGTGTCACATAGAAACTACTATAATTGTGACTTTTTATACTAACCTTACCACTTACTATACGCCACACTCGAACTGTTAAGTTATTTACACTTTCAGCACGCCCAACCTGTACAGCTTGTCCATTTGTAGTATCTAATTGTAGGGCATCGCCAATTACATATTTATATGTAGAGGAATTAAATTCTGTCCCAACTTTCCAACCACTTGTGGGTGTAATGAATTCCTTAAATGTGTCCGTTCCTAGACCATCATCGTGGATATTATAATATAGTGATAGGTAAATTTTATCAGCTATTGCATCTTTTCTAGTGGAGTTTGGTCCTACGGGAATTTGACCAATTTTATTGGCAAGTACGCTATGACTATCGCTTCCACTTGCTGAAACACCTTTTGCAGTAATGGCGGAAGCGATTGCATTTTTCCCATTACTGACAGATTGCTTTAAACTATCTAAATCATTTGCAGTTGGGTTTTTAACCCATGCCGACCATGCGTTTTCGTATTTTCTACGTTGATAAACAACACAATGTGAAAATGTAGTATATCTGTGCAATACACAACCCTCATTTGCTTGTCCAACAACTGGAATAACCTCTAATACCCCAGCTTCATGTGTTGGTACATTTGGACACGCTTGTGCATTTACATTTAGTGGGAATAAATATGTACCAGCTAATGTTATACTATTAAAATCAACCCCGTATTCAATAGTATGTACAGTTGCAGTATTAGGACACCATTTCCCCCAACTTGCACCATTTCTAATCCTAGTCCATTCTGTACAAGCGTGTGTAATAGCACCATGTGGATTTAACCATGTAGCCTTTTGAAGTATATATTGTCCATTGTGATTTTTAACATCAATATACCACCAATAGGAGCCATTTGTAATCGGTGCATTGTTAGGGTTACTAACCATGTAAAAGCCATTATTAATAACATCATCTAAATTAGTCCCACTTGGTAAATTAGCACTAGTTGTTCCAAGCCCTTTATTTGCTAAATCTTGTTCTATTGCAGTTGTATACCATGCACCATCTAAATATACTTGTGGTCTAGCTTGTTTGTTAATAATGAAACTATCAACCCCATCCACTCGATACATCAGCCCAAAATCATTTGTCGTACTTGCGTTCCAAAAAACATTAGTTTTTTCGGGTCTACCAACATCCCAAACTAGGCTTCTAATACCTTTAAATTCAATGTTACCGTGAACTTCCCCACCACTAAGTTGCAAATATCTATCGTGGTGAGTATGTTCTTCTGGTGGGAATTTTTGTGGTTTTCCATTTACGGAATCCCAAGAAATATCTATCGCTTCCATTTGCTCATTTAGCCTTGCTAACTCTTGTCTAATATCAGCGTGTGAATCTTCTCCCTCATTATGATTATCTAATTCAGCTTGTGTTAAGTACACCAATGAACTATCAATGGTAGCTGTTACATTCTGTACATTAGAAACAAGCAAGGTTACTTGTATAATCTTTTCATCAAGTCCATTTCTTGAAATGATAGAAGTCTGTGTGGTGTGACCATATAAGTATAGAATCTCTCCACCAGTTTCCCCTTCTGCAATGACACCTAATTCAGACCATGCATAATCACTTTGGATTTGTTGTGGTGTAAGTGTAGTCGTTAGGCTGACAGTTGACCCATTTCTATTAACACCCGTGATTGGTAATGTATTTTCAACTTTTACCAATGCCGTTTGGTTTGCTAAGTCCTGTCCTGTAAATGTACCCGAACCTAGCAAAATATTTTTAAATGTGATAGAACCACCAGCCATACCTTGTGCGATTAGGTTCATACCAGCATTTGTGATTGTTTTATTAGTAAATACGCTCATTGTTACCCCCTTAATAGTTGAATTTATCCATCGTTCTATGGATGAATCCCGTATAAATGTCCATATCATGTGAAGCTAATAAATTTACAGTTAGTGCAATATTAGCTGGAATTTTATTTCTAAGGTCTTCAAAAATCTTATCTCTTAGATGTGCTTTACCCGTTGAGATACTAACAGTAAGTGAAAACCCATTTAGTAATACCAGATACTCACTTTCACCAACTAATGTTGTTAAGTATTGTCTTAACCATCTATGAGTATAATTAGCCTTAGTATTATATAGGTTTAAAAGATTCACTCTCCTAATCTCTATGTCATTATCTGTAGGTAATTTAAACATTTTTTCATACCTAGTTAGACCACGATCACGGGCTGTTTGAATGAATTGATTATCTTCAACTTCCTTTGAAAACTTATCTAAATTATCAAGTTCGGGGCTGATAGATTTATCAATATCCCCGAACTCTCTAATGTTATATACGTGTTGTGGTAGGTGCTTACTTAATCTAGCCATTTGTAATATCCCCCACAACTGGCACTTCTTCATCTGTAAGTGATAAGTTATTAGTTTCCCCATTGATAGTGGTATTGCTAATGTCTTCAATACCAGCAATATTCAATATTCTTGATTCTATATGTGCTATCCTAACAATTACATTATTTACAGTAGCCCATTCTTTTCTCAATTCCTCCAAGTATGTGGTAATAACTTCCCTTACACTAGATTCTACATTAGACCAGCTAAAGCCACTCTTAAATGTTAAGTTTAGTTCAATATTCACTTGTACACTTTTAGCTGGCTTGACTGTAACCATATGACCAATTGGGGCAATCCCTAGACCCTCACCAGCATTTTGTGTTGGGTCAACTTGGGTTTGTACCTTTCGTATTAATTCATCATTAGGGACTGAACCATCATTACCTAGTAACACCAGCTTAACAGTTCCAGCACCATTCCAAGTTGGATAAACTTTAACCGACCCTACACCTTCCAATGCACTAACTTTATTTTTATAATCTTGTACATTTCCACCAAAAGCATCATCATTAAAACTGTTAAAAAATCTTTCTCTTAATTGTTCATCTGTTTCACTTTCTGCACCAGCAACGACAATTTCACCCAATTGTGCATCATTTATACCACTAATTGAATCAATATTAATCATACTTCCTGTGTATCGGTTACCGATTGAACCAGCTTGGTTACAAATTGCACCAAATTGATTCTTTTTGGTGCGATATTGCACCGTATATATTAAATCTTCTTTACCCCATCTACTTCCAATTGGTACATCTGCATTAAAAGTAATAGTTCTAATGGCATTTACAGCATTTTTCCTGTTAATACCACGTTCAGCAGTCCTTCTTTCAAGGTATTCCCCTTGTGCTGTATCTGCATAAACCTTATTTTCTAGCTCATTTATGTACAAATAGCATTGGTGTAACTCAACAATCGTTGGTGCAATAGCATCATAGATAAAAGAACCCTCTGTTTTATCAACTGTGGCTGTCACCCTGTCCAATGCTCTTTGTAACAATTCCTCATAAGTTAAGTTATACATTTATATCAACCTCCCCAAAATCTGTATCAACTGTGAAACTCGCTGTTAGGTGGGAATCCTTAAAAGTTATATCAAAGTTATAACAACGGCTTATGTTCGGGTGAATTGTCAATGTATCGGTAATGATTCTTTCAACCTCACTATCAATAAAACCTTTTTCATAACCTTTTCCAATGAGTTCTTCCAATTCTTCCCCATAGTCCCATGAATAAATGTCATATGTGTATCGGCTGGTTTTAAGTGCTTTATATATCCAAACCTTTACTGCATCTATTCCCTCAACAATTAACCCTGTCATTTCACCAGTTTTAAAGTCAAAGGCATATTCTCTTGGGTAGTGTTTTGGAATTGACCCAACAACTATTTCTTTATCTTGCATGAATGGAATAAAAATCATAAATTCACCACCTTTACGAATACCACATATATTTGCCTGTTTTCAGTAGGAAGTAATACAACTAAGTCATTAACTTTTAGAGTAGTTTCACCACTCATTTTCATATCACCATTCAGCGTTGCTTGTGCGTTAATTGAATGTGAATGGCTGGCAAATGAAGCCTCTCCACTACCACCACTAGCACTTGCTGTTGAACTTGACAATGTTCCATTTATTGTCACGTTACAAGTTCTTTCATAAGAACTTGTTAACTCATAATTTACTAGTAAGTCCTCTTGTTCAAGAATCAAGTCTCCCGTCTTAATAGTTAAGGGGGATGTACTAATGACTGTACCAATGGATATTGTAGGTGGATTGTATTTTTTTCCCTGTTCTTGCATCAAGTTTAAAAGTCCAGCGTATGGATTCTCCATTTTATCACCCCTTATAAATTAATTGTAAGTTGACTTCATACTGACCATTAGACCATGTATGCGTGTCTGAACTAATTTCAAATACACCAACAACACCAGTTGTAGAATCTTCAACTTTTATATTAAATCCTGTTATACACTTCACATTTCCTATTGCTGTAACATCCACCGAATACTCAACGGATTTCAACATATTTGTGGCTACTGCCCTAGCCTGTTTATCTTTTTCTTTTGTATATGTATCTTGGAATATCCCGAATAAATTCATAGATTCTTTATTACCTACTTCATCTAGGAACTTATCATTTTCGTCATAGATTTTAACCTTATTTATGATACTGTCAGCACTTTCAGTAAATGAACTAGAAATAATATTGATTGCATCATTTAACACATAATCTATAACTATTGCACCAACTTCTATGACATTTAAACGCCCTTGCATCATAATAGGCAAATATCTTTTTCCATTTTGTAGACTAGCACCTTTATAGGCATCTGTTAGGGTTTGATACAATCCCCCACCCTGTACAATCATCTTTTGAGGGATGCTTGTTGGTGCTAGTTCTCCAACTTGTAAATTTATTTCTTCGCACACTCGCCTAGCTATTGATTCAGCCGTTGCATTTTTAAAGTTAAATGTACCCTTGCTTTTTGAAAGTCTAATGGCATCATCATAGCAAGTAACTTGTATTGTCCCTTGCTCTGAAACTTGTTCTGAATAAAATACTTTCCCTCTAAAAATTTCTGAACCATCATCTGTTAGTAGCTGAATTATATCACCCAGTTTTGGTTGAACTCTTGGGGCGTAGTAATCATGTTTAGGATGAAGTACCTCAAATTGTAAGGTTCTTGAAACTTCATTCTTGCTACCACTCCATGTAATAGTTCCTACTAGGTCACTTATATTTTGCTTTATATCGCCATGTTTCAATAATATAATAGGCATTAAATCACCAACTTTTGACCAACTGAAATTTTATTAGGGTCTTTTATATTATTCTTCTTTGCAATCGCTTTATAGTTTTCACCATTGCCCGTCATTTTCTTTGCAATAGTCCACAATGTATCACCAGCTTTAACAATATAAGTCCCACCAACTTCCTTAGTTTCCCTTTTAGTGCTTGGTGTTGAAACAGTAGTTCCATTCTTTGTTGTAGTTTGGGTAACTGTACTTGTTTTAATAAAACGATACTCTTTTAATTCTAGTGTGAAATATACGTCACCTGTTCCATCCTGTTCCCCGTAGGTGAATGATTCAATAGCCATAGCATAATTAATTGGTGTGCCTGTTACGATCAATCTAATAGGCTTACCACTTTCTTTCCATTTAAGAATGTATTTTATAAATTCACTAGGTTTTGGGAATCCCTTATATAAACAAAAAGAATACTCTTGATTAGGGAAAAAGCTGGATATGCTAATAGATGCAAGTCCAGCTTTTCCAATTAGATTTATTTCACCAATACTATTTATATTAACCGTAGTATTTTGGTTTGGTAATGTTATTTCAAATGAGGATGGTATAACTGGTAGTTGTAGCCTATCCTCGTTGTTATTAAAAGATAAATAATAATCCATGTTATACCTCCCTTATGCCATATTTAATGCTTGTTTTTGGAATTTGTTATAAAGGGCATTTGCTATTCTGTCAATGTCTGCATCCTCATGGACAATGATTGTGTCAGCCAATTTTTCAAGGCTAAAACCTTTTGCTGATTTCTTGCCATCTTGATATGCCATTCTCATAGATTCATCATGTGGATATACTCTTGTTCCTTTTGGTAAGTCAACAATTTCTGCCCCTTTATCGTGAATCATAGCCGTACCACCACGCCAATTATCAGTACCAGTATAAAGTTTTGGAATTTCGGGAATTACACCATTTCCATCTTTACCCTCAAAACCGATAAATGACCCGATTTTGTTAATTCCACGAATACCACCATTAATAAAACCTATAATTCCATTAATAGTACCTTTAGCAATACCTTTGATTCCCTCAAAGATTCCTGTAAAGATGTTTTTAACACCCTCCCATGCTCTCGCCCAATTACCAGTAAATACACCAGCGATAAAGTCCACTAGACCATTGAAAATATCAACCACGCCATTAATAACGTCTGCAATGCCTGTTATCCAGCCACCCAATAAGCCACCAACGGCGTTCACCATAACAAAGAATCCACCAATGATACCAAATAAGATTGGCTTTAGAAACTCATTCCAAAGTGAACTGAATACACTCCACAATACAGAACAAAGACCACTAATAATATCTACGACATTAGTCCATGCTTGCTTCAATGCTTCAAAGTCTAAGCCTAGCCCCTCTAAGTATGATTTGATTTTATCCCAAACCCCTTTGAAAAATGCTGTTATTGGCTCCCAATACTTAATGACCAAACCAGCCACTAATGCAATAGCTGTAATTGCAAAGACAATCTTATTTGCTGGACTTAAAATGATACTAGATAGTGCTTTGACAATACCACCAGTTTGTGATACTTTACGCCCAAAGTCACCATACATTTTAATACCACTTCCTACCATCCTAATTACCTTACCAAATGCAATCACCATTAGGGGCATGACAGCAACCATACCACCAATTTTCAAGATTGTACCTTGTGTACTTGCATCTAGTTTTAGGAACTTATCAGCTAGTTTCATAGCCCATTGTGCCACGCTTCTTAGTTTAGGCTCTAGCTTATCACCTATAATCATTTGAATGCCCTCTAGCTTACTCCCTAACATTGTCCAGTCACCAGCTAAGTTATCAAGCATCCTGTTACTCATTTTCTCGGCACTACCTTTGGATGTATCAATGGCGTTTGATAACTTCATAAATTCTTCTTCACTAGCATTAACAATGGCTAATAGACCAGCCATTCCAGTTTTTCCAGCAATAGCTTCAGCATTCATTGCTTTTTCAGCTTCAGTCATTTGATTAAAGGCTTTTCTTAGTTCAAGAATAGTTTCTTTAAATGAAACCATAGAACCATCGGCATTTGTTGTTTCAATTACATATTTCCCCAACTGTTTACCACTAAGTTCTATAGCACCAACTGTTTCTGTCATAATCTTTCTCAATGCTGTACCAGCTTGGGATGCTTTAATACCACTATTAGCCATAAGACCAATAGCAAGTGCTGTATCTTCAATAGTGTAATTAAAAGCACCAGCTACAGACCCAACGTATGTAAACGCTTCACCCATCATACCAATAGTTGTATTTGAATTTGTTGCTGTACTTGCTAGTACGTCAGCCATGCGTGATGATTCACCAGCAAGCAAACCAAATGCACTTAAACTGTCGGTAATAATGTCCGTAACCATTGCCAAATCTTCACCCGTAAAACTTGCAGCGTTAAGTATTCCAGCCGTACCCTCTATCATTTGGTCAGCATCCCAACCAGCCAATGCCATGTACTGCATAGCATCGCCAACTTGGGATGCTGACCATGCCGTTTCCTCACCCAACAACTTAGCGTGTTCTGATAGGCGTTGTAGTTGTGCATCAGTAGCACCAGCTAAGGTTGCAACTTTACTCATAGATGCTGAAAAGTCTTTTTGAACCATAACACTACTTGTTGCAATAGCCGTCATTGGTAGGGTTAACCCCGTAGCCATTTTAGTTCCAGCACCCTCGATACTCTTACCAATCTTATCAACATCTTTTGATAATCTTTGTGCCTGTCTAGTGTATTTAGTCATACCACCTTGAACAGTATTTAAAACTGGTGTGAATTGGTCTTTAAGTCTAATTACTGCATCAATTATATTTGCCATTATTCACCCCCGTACATCTGTTTCATTTCCTCGTTTCGTTCTTCAATCTCACGTTTCATAAAACATAATAGGATGCGTTTTTCACCATAGGGGAGTTTATAAAATTGTGAAGGCAACATACTTTTGTACTTAAACATTAAGTACATTAGTTGCATTTCCCAATCATTTTCTATTGCTTTTTTACCTCTTCCTCATCATCTTCTGATTTGTCATAACCCGATAATTCTTGAATAGTATTTGAAATGTCAGCAATTTCACCAGCTAAGAATAATTTTTTAGCTAATTCTTTAGGTGTAACACATCCAAAATGTTTCATAAGTTTTTTATCTTTAAGACTAGGTTCTATTACACCATCAATAATTGTTAATACTTGCATATCAAAAAGATTAATGTCACGAACCCCACCTTTTTTAGTTAAATCAATAGCTGACTTTTGAATGTCTGCATATCTTTCGCCGTCAATAGCTTGACAAGTGATTTTAAATTTTTCCCCCATAAGTTTAGAAAGTCTTGGAATTTCAATTTCTTTCTTTGGCATTTCTGTGATCGTTTTTGAATCCATTTGTAAAAGTTTATCAATTAAAGACATATTGTAATTTCTCCTTGTTATCTTGTTATTTTTTTGCGTTTTTAATAAGATAAGCATCCCATTTATAAGGATGCTTTTAAATTTGTATGTTTTTATCAACTACTATTCAGCAGTATCTAAAATATCCCACTCGCTGAATGAAAATGGTAATTGTTCCTCACCTAATGATTTAGCTGACCAGTTGGCAAGTGTTAACTCGCTGAATACTGCATCTTTAATCACAATGCGTTCAGAACCGATTGCATCGGGGTCATCTAATTTTGAAATGATTGTGCAAACTGTCTGTTTTCCCTGTTTCATGTTCTCATTTAATTTTTTAATAAAGTAAGATGATACCTTATTGAGTGTTACTGAACCACTGCAAGAGTACCCTGTTACTTTTTGTGCTTTTGCAAGTCTACGGGACATATTAACATCCGTCATATCAAGGCTCACTTTAGCTTCAAAAGCCGTAACCTCTGCCATGTAGTCACCATCAACCCACAATTCCCCAAATGTACCATTCATCACTTGTTGTGCTTGAAATTTATTCATATTTTGTCCTCCCTAAGTTGTATAAAAAATGGACTGGTATTTTTACCAGTCCTTAAATATTTACATTTAATGTAATATCTTCTAATGCATCAAGTAACTTAACATTCATTACTAAGAATACTTGGTCACGGGTATTAGCTTTTTTAATAGCTAAATCATCCATTTCCTCTACATCTACACCAATAGATTTTAAATAGATTCTTTGGCGTTCAACATCAATTTCCACTCTATTCTCGTATGAGTTATCAAGAATGTTGTCGTATACTAAACCATCAATGTATGCTTGAATTGCAGTAATAAGAATACATTTACTGTCATAGCTATTTGGATATTTACCAATATATGAATCCTCACAAGTCTTTTTAATATCCATGTACATCATGTTCATAGCATCCACAAGTTTAATTTTCTTGAATGAATCTCCCTTATCTACAATAGTTGTTGTGAAGCTGTTTACACCTCTAGCAATTTTAGCTTTTGTCCCATCGTGATATAAAACAAGTTCACCATTATCAATGGCTGTGTCCATATCCTCTTTTGATAATCTTGTAAAGTCAACAACTTCTGCAAGTGGTGCGTAGGTGGCACTAATTGTAAGTGGTGTACCAGCTAATAGACCAGCAATACGTGCTGTATATTCTGCTGTTGTAAAAGCTGAATCTTTTAATGTTGTTACAATGTTTTCTGTTGTGAAGTTAACAACTTTTTCACTATCCCCACCCACTACATTAGGTAATACAATAGTTGCTTTCTTATCTAGTCCTTTGAACCATGTATTTACTGTAGCAACGTCTTTTCCTTCAATTTCTGGAAATGCTAAATAATCAAATGCAAGCGTAGATAATGCAGTTTGTACATTTGTATAGTTTTCTACATCCTCTTGACCACGCATAACAACGATTAGTTTCTTTGGTGGTGTAACATAACCCATAAATGCAAGCTGAATTAATAGGTATTGTTCTTTTGTAAATGGTGCTTCTTCTGTTGCTGTGTCTGTACCTGCTGGCACATCTCCAAAACCTCTATATTCATAGATACTTTGTGTAGCACCTTCTCTACTATGTGTCATTACTAACGCAACCACACCACGTTGACCACGTTTGATTGCAGTCACGGCTTTTTCTTTAAAGTTAATTATAATATTTGGTAATGCCATGTTATTTCCTTTCTAGTAATGTAATTTAGTCCTATAGTTTATGTCTTTGGCTGTCGGCACATCATCCATTGGTACATCATTAATAACTTCCTTATAGCTGATTGAAAAAGAAAATTGAAATGTATCTCCATCCTCATTTGCTTTTTCAGTTTCACTATTTTCTATTAATAACTTTCTCTCTCCAACTTCTAATGTTATACCAAATGCCCTTTTTAATTGATTCATCATGTCATAATTTGCAAGGCTGTTTTTATCATTAGTGAAGTATGTAACCACGATCAAAATAGTTGTAGTAGCTATGTGCCTTGTTTCCGTGGTGGTATCTACGGGGTAAAGCCCAATAAAAAAGCACGGTTTGTTGTAACCTTCTGTTACTTCATCACCGTACACGGGAATTTTAGGGAATGTTTTTGTTAGGGTACTTGTTACACTTCTTGCAATATCTAAGTATCTAACCATTTATATATTCCTAATCATCTTATTAACCATCTTTTCAACATCCGATGGAAATTCTTTTTGGAATTGTATGGTTGTCTTTTTAACCATATATTTACCTTCTACCCTTGATTTACCTTTTTCATACTTCTTTCTATTTGCTGTGGATACCCTACGCCTTTTCTTATTCTTTGGCTGGCTTTTAGGTGCTACAACATCGTGACCACGTTCTATTAAGTGGAAGTGGGGTGCTGTTGACCTAAATTCAACAAATCTATCTGACCCGTACCCTTGAACCTTACTTACTCTATATGATTTCATCAATTTACGCTTAGTATTAGCGTTTCCACTATCGGGAGTTAACTGCTTAACGTGATTCCTAAATTTATTACCCATCTTAACCAATAATTCATCTGATTGTTTCGGGTAATTATTGGCGAGAACTTCAAGTTTTTTACTTAATGTATCTAGTCCATTAATTTCAAACATATTACTCCCCCTTATCAGTTGCAGTAATTTCTAGGGCAAAATGCCCCTCGTCAACATCAACTATATTTGTTATATGTAACTTTTTGTTATTGTACACAATCTTCATATCTTCAAAAATATCATTAAAATATCTTGTTGTGATATGATATACGGATTCGGGGTTTAGTCTTTCAGCTACCGACAATTCATATCCTCTTAGCTTTCTAACACTCGCCCATACAGTTCTATGAACCAATTCCCCTTTTACCGTTTGACCAATCTCATTCACTCTTTCCCCATAGGTTAGGAATGAAATTCGTTTATTTAATTTACCTACATCAAAGTGCATTGAATCACCCCTTACAGTAAATTAATTGAATGTCTGCCAAGTAAACTTACAAGCATTTCATTAAATCTAAGATTTAGTTTGTCATTAATCGCAATTGTTCGGTTATCATAAAATTCAGCTAGTAACAAGAGGACTGCAAGGCAAATGTCCTCTTGTTCGTCTAACTGTTCCATAGTTGTACCCGTGAAATTGACAACATATGATTTTGCAGAATCAAGCATTAATTGTATAATTCTATCATCTGAATCATCATCTTGTCTTAGATATTCTTTTGCAATATCTAAATTAATTTCACTTATTTTCATTAAGCGTTAGCCACTACACCGACAACCATAGCTTCACCAAGACCACGTTTAATATCTAATCTAATAGAAGCCTTAATTGCGATTTCGTCACGAACAAAACCATATTCTGTTGATTTTGTAAGTTTTAATGAACGTCTTTCACCAATGATTAATGCACGCTTTAAGTCACCAAAATAGATTTCTTTACTATTTTCTTCACCTGTACTTGAAACATATTCTGAAATGATTACTGGTCTACCTAATACAGTATGAGTTGCCCCGAATGGTGATACATTATAGTTTTGAGTTAATAATGGCATCCCATTTGCATCTTTCATTTTTGATAATGCTAACGCCATTTTATCAGACATAACCCATGTTGCAGTTTGACGATAACGGATTGGTAGTGCATAGTACATATCAATAATGTTGTCAATTTCAATGCCAGCTTGTGCAATAGCTACACCTTTTGAACCGTCTGCTGGTGCTAATGTATCATGTTTAACCCCGAATGATTCAAGACCTTGTACATCACCTTCACCCTTAATAATAAGTTCATCAAGTGTAATTCCATATGCATCTGTTAATTGTGTAATAAGTTCACCTTCAACATTGTACCCTTCATCTTCTAATACTTCTTCTGAAAAACTAATCATTGTACCAAATTTATGTGGTTCAAGGTTGATTGGTGCAAATGTGGCACTTTGTTTTGCGTAGTCAGCAAGTTCAGTCATTGGAACAAATTTTCCAAGTTTATTTGCTTGTACTGGAATTTGGTGGTTAGCACTTGTAAAGCGTTCTTTTCTGATTGCACCGTAAAGTGGGGAAATATATGCTAATTTATCTAAGATTGTATCAGCAAATGTTTTCTTTGCTACATTTCCAATTGCTTGTGAACCTTGTACTGTAGTCATTGAATGAACGTTTGCCATATTTCCTCTAACTTCAATCATACCAACTTCAATTTCTTTTGTACCATCTAAAGCACGGATTTCATCAGCAATTGTTTTTTCTGCTGGTGCTTGTGGTTTTGCTTTTGGTTCAAACGAACGTGTTTCTTCAAGTTCTTTAATAGTTGCATCTAAGCGTGCTACTTCTTTTTTGTACCCATCAACTTTTGCAATTTCATCATCTGTAAATGCTCTAGTTTCTGTCATAGCTACAGCCTTAAGTGCTTCTAATTTTTCAATAACTGCTGTGCGTTGTTCAATTAATTTTTCTAAGTTCATATGTATTTCTCTCTTTCTTTTTTATAAAAATTTGTGTATAAAAAAAGACCTCCAAAAAATGAGGTCTAATTTTTTAATGTGATTTTTTATTTTTTAGTAGCCAAATATCTATATCCAGCATTTGCTGTTCAAACGCTCTTTGACTGTCTTTTACAAGTTCTTCTGTTGTAGGTGCTGTCTTTGGTGCATCCTCAACTGAACGTGTTTCGATTTCTTCACTTCTAACTGAAACTGATGTTGCAATGTAAGCTGGTGTAATTGTTAATAGTGATACTTCCATTAAGTCAATATCATGTAGGGTACGTTTTTGAATTTCCCCGTCTTCTTCCCAAGAATCCTTTAAGTTTCTAAATCCAAATGACCACCCTTTAAGATTCCCTTTTTTACCCTCTTGAATAACTTCGGGGTCTGTAACAATCGCCCTTGCTCTTAGTCCAATAGCATCTTCTACTAATTCAAGTGAACCGTCTTTTGTATCAGCTAATTTTCTGCGTGAATCGTGATTTAAAAGCATTGAAATACTATCAGCCATTTCTAATGCTCTTTTAAATACGTTAGGTTCTACTTTTTCAATGAATTTACCTTTGTGTCCATAAAGTTCCCTTGAAAAACGGTCTACTGCATTAACGTAACCCTCAACAACCATAGAACCGTCACTTCTAATCTCTATATCCATCATTTTCACCCCCTTTCAATGAGTTATCTGTGGCAACTTTTTCATTGGAATGTGTGCTATCCATATTAGGGGTGTATATGTTGCCTGTTTTTGTATTAAATAATACATCCCCAAGTGAGAATTTAATAAAGTCAAGATGTTCAACCTCTTGAATATCTTCTTCATATCTAACCTCGGCTGGGGTCATAAATGAGTTTTTAAGTGCAATTTCATAAGCCTTAAATCTTTTCTCAATGTCCCCTTTATTAATTTGCTTAGTATCAAAGGCAAAATAAAAAATCCCTTTTTCATCTAGTGATAAAAGAGATTTATTCAAGGCTTTTTCAATTTTTAATATAATAGGCATAATGGCTGTTTTAATAAATAACGCCCAAACGTCTTCTGGAATATTTGAATCGTATAGATTAACTGGAACGCCAAATACTTTTGCTGTGTCTATATCAATTTCTTTTTTATTCTTATTTAATTCCATTTCACTAGATGTTTGCTGTAGTTCCTTATATGTGATACCCTCATTTAATACAATACAATCATTATTACCAGCGTAAAGTCTACGCCATGCCTTTTTCAATTCATCAATTGCTGTTTGTGTTAAACGTCTTTGACTTTGTAGCACTCCACGTTTAACCCCACCATTTTTAATAACATTAGATGTATAAATTTGATTATCTAATGCTTGTTTAAGTAAGACATTACATTCATCCAGTATTCCAAATCCTTCAACACCGTTTTCTGTGTTTTTAGTTGCTATGATGAAGTTATTTGTGTAAAATTCACGTTCCCTAATTCTTATCTTTGCATTTCTAAAGATCAGGTCAGAATCCATCAATACACATACGTCACGAACTGGTATGTAATGAAGTGACTTTATATCTTTAGTGTGTCCATTCTTGTATACATAAGTTACACCATGAATTAAATAGTCCCTAATCATAGCTTTTTTAAGTTCATCGCCTGTCATTAAATTTCCAGTATCATCATTCAGTAAAGTTGTTCTATTGTCCCCAAAGACTTCTTCAATTTTACCGTCTGATTCCTTATATAACTTAATTTCCAAACCAGCTATAACATTAGCTATTAATTCAACATTTGAATATACTGCTGGTAGACCTATTGCTGTATTATAATCTACCCTAGTTTCCTTTTCTTGCTTGGATGGCTCATTATTACCTTCCAATAGAGTATCTAGTGGAATTTCTTCAACTTGCACCCTCTTATTTTTTAAAAAATCACTTAGTCCCATGTTTTCACCCCCTTTCTAAATAATTTGTACTGTAAATTCTTCTTGAATTAATACATCTTCCAGTAGCTTCATGGCATTTATAAGAGATACAACCATATCAATCTTTCCATTTGATTTCCTTTTGTTGACGTATCTATTCAAGTTTGTATCATATAAGCATCTTGCATTAGCAAAGTTGATTTCAAGTAATCTATTAGGTTCATATGCAAACATCTTTGTAAGAATCAATTCTTCTAGTAACTTAGTAGGACTATGTAAAATACTTGAATGTTGCTTAATCTCAATAGTTTCATATCCAGCTTGATTCAATTTCTGTGCCGTACTCATGCAGTTGTAACGGTCATACCCTACACCCATAACATACACACCATACTTTTCCTCTAATTCCATGATGAAGTTTTCTATAAATAGATAGTCCACTACACCTTCACCACAAGAAAAGCAATAACCATTTCTTATCATTGCTCTATAATCAACCTTTTCAAGTCTAGTCTTTTCCTCAATCTTATCTAGTGGGATGAACGCCCATGACTTAGCATATACAATTCCGTTGTGTTCACAAACCATTGATACGGAACAGTTGTCTGTAGTCATAGCTAAGTCTATTCCAAGATAAACTTCTTGTCCTGTCCAATCGAATGGCTCTGTCAACTTACATTTCTTCAAATCATCAGTAGGAATATATATTTCACCCTCTACACCATCCATCCATAAGTTAAGATGCTTACATTTGAATGAGGTAAGTTTTGCCCCACCCATTTCAAGGGCTTTTTTATATTCACTTTCCAAGTATTCCTTCCCCTCTGGCAATACTGCCTGTAGTGGATTGGCTTTAATAAAGTTATCAACAGTCATTTCATCCTTTTCATCCATGCTATAAAGCATAGCAAACATCTTTTCATCTTCCACAAGTCCATCAATTACCTTCTTAGCGTATTCTGTATACTCCAAGAATGGATTTTGCGTGTTTGGATAGCTTGTACTAATAAGAATTAAAAGCCTATTTTGTACGGATAACATACCCGATGTCATAGATTCAATAAGCCCACCATCTTTAGCAGCCCCTACTTCATCTATGCAAGCCCCACACACCCGTAACCCGTCTGTAGTGTTATAATCACTAGAAAGTGCCTTTAGTGTATTCTGATTCAACTTACACGTTATGACATCCCTTTTAATGTCGAACTTATCCCGAATAAATGGCGATGATTCAATTAATTTTCTTGTTTCGGCATAAACAATTTTTGCTTGTTCACGGGTATTTGCCCCTAGATAAAATTCACTATATTTAGGCTCTAAGAACATTAATATAATCATAATTAAACCAGCATTTACAGATTTACTATTCTTTCTAGCAATCCATAAGATAGCAATTTCATATCTTCTTTTTGTGGGGTTGTCCTTACGTTTCCAGCAAAAAATGTTTAATATTAAGAAATACTGATAACCTACACAAGCATCCTTTAAACTCATACCAGCTACAGCACCAGTTGCAAAGTTGATTAGGGACATAATACCAATAATCTTTTTTGCAGTAGCTTCACAAAAGAAATAGTTTAATTCCTCTTGGTGGTCTATCTCATATAAGAATTTCTTACAAATTTTTTGTATGTACTTATTAGTAGTGAATTTACCATTGATAACATCTACAGCGTATTCATACCCCAATGTAGATTTAATAAAATTCACTATTCGTCACCTCCTAAAATACTTAAAAGGGGGTCAGCTTCATTTTGCTTAGATTGGAAATTAATATTAGCTAGTTTTGCCCTCGATTGTGGGCTTAAACTTAACTCATTACATAATCTGAAAAAATCCTTCATGTATGATTCACGGATTTTAACAGATGAACTTGGCTTACCATCAATACCCAATAAACCATTTTCATTTATATGTGCTTCACATTCTTGTATACGGTCTATTGTGATTGCTGTCTGTGCCAATACATAAACATCTAAGTTCCCAAGTATTCCACTTGATTCCAATTGTTTATGAATGAATTTAAAAATTTTCTTTTGGGTATTACTAAGGTAAGATGGTGGTTTTAATGCATCACTTTGACCTCGTAATCTTTGTTCCCCCTCTAAACGTGCGTTAATTTCTTCTTTAGTCATTAAACCAGTTTTCATTGAAATAGACTTTGCAGGTCTAGCCATCTTTTTCACCATCCTTTCTTCATAAAAAAAAGTAATAAAGAATAGGAAAGTACATATATATAGTCCACATGGTAATTTCCCATTCTTCATTACTTTTTCACCTTTAAATAACATAAAAAACTAGCCAAAATCTATGATTTTTGACCATTTTCCTCTTGTTTTTCGCCTATTTTACGAAGGGTTACTTTATGTTTAACCCCTAATATGTCAGCCCATTGTTCCATTGTATCATTCATAAGGCTTGCATAATTTAAGCGTTGCACCCCAAGATTATCTATTAAATCTCCAAAATCCTTCATACAATCAGTAAACCTCTCTGATAACCCGTCATAGGAATCCTTTAAACGGTCTATTGCTTGAATCAACCCCGAATAAGACATTGCACTTTCGATTAGATTTATAGCATCTTCTTTATTCGTCAATGGTACTGAAGTTAGTAACAGTCCATTCATGCAGTAAAAATCAGCCTGTGTGTTGGTTACATTGATATAGCTAATATTATCTAGGTTTATAATTGTCCCATCATAGCGAACAAACAATCCTTATCACCTCCATACCAATATTTTGTGTAATATAGGCAAAATCTATACTTTCATTTCTAAAAAAAAATGTAAAAAGAGGTGGACTCGTGGTGTTGGTTGTGGGATTGATAAGGGGTATGCACTCAAGGGGGGTATTATCTGTTTACCTCCACATACTCCCTTACTTCCTCACTTACTTTCCAGTCAAGCACATTAGAATCGCCCAATTGTACGTTGCAAGTCCTACATAAGACAGCCACGTTCAAGTAATCTAATTTGAGGTGGTTGTAATGCTTGTATGATAATATATGATGACCCTGTAGACAGTCAGTCACAATTAATTTATGTAATGACCAGCATCTTTCACAATAAGGTTGTTCTTTTACTCTCATGTTCCTTAGCTTTTTCCAAGCATAAGAGGAATAAAATCGGCTTTTATCCTTATCTATTTTTCTTGTGTAATTTTTGCAACTACAGATTTCATTTAATCTTATTATTTTTCCACATGAACAATATTTTTTGATAAAATTCACCTACCCTATCCCCATAAAAAATAGCACCATTAGCCATACACTACTAATGATGCTTGCACGATTTTGTAAAACGAAATAAGGAAACCTAATTACAAGTCGTATGTAATATTTACAACTTGATACTGATATATTACCATGTTTAACCCGACACTTTTAATACCATTTATACGACAATTTTATGACGATTTTAGGACTATTTTAAGCCATGAAAATTGGTATTAATCGTTTTATAATAATGTTCTTTCTTCTTCTTGAAAAACTTCTATCGCTTATCTCTAATAGGTCACAAATTCTATTTACTGTATATCTTTTAAAGTACCAAAATTCAATGAGTAACCTTTCTCCCTCTGTTAAAATACTTAATGCATTTTCGATCCTTTTTAATTCTCTTTCCTTACTATTAATTTTTCTAATGATGGCTTGTTCTTTATCAGCTAGTTTTTCCATCCTGTTCACTACTTCATTTTCTACACTACTATTAATTGCATATGTAGGACTACCAGCTTTTTCATTATCACTCGCACCTCTAATACCTTCATATTCCATTAATTCTTCTAAATCAATCTTTAAATTATCTATTTCAATCTTTAGTTTTGGGACACTATATAACATCCCCTCTACTTTACAGTATAAATTATTATCCATATCACACCTCAAAAAAGTAAATGTTGCCACTTTATAGACACTAAACGCTAAAACCCTTGATATATAAGGCTTTTAGCCGTCTATCATTATTGACTATAATATATATATATTTCTTATATATATTTATATATAGTCTTTCTTTTAATATATATATAATAAGAATCTTATTGTCTAACAAGTTTATAGACACCCTAGTATTTTCAAGGGTTTAAAGCACTTTTATGTGTCTATTGTACTCCAATTCTGAATTATAAATACAATTAACCCTATCCCTTGATATTACTAGTTTTAACGCTGTCTAACTTCTTTTTTTCAAAAATAGACAGTACCAAAATTAAATAGACACATATATTTGAACCCTTTCACCATTCATTCTTGTTTGCTTAGTTGCATAGCTACATAGTGTCTTAAGTTGTAATGTAAATCTTCTACTTGTCAAAGGATTGTAACCATTATCATAACACCATTGAGTGTACATTCTATACACATATTTTGTAGTATTATTTTCAATGCTACCTTCTTTTTCCTCGACAAAATCTAAAATAGGATTGTTTGTTCTGTGATACTCTTCTAATTCCTTCACAACCTTTGCCGACTGTGTGAATGTATTGGTAAGGGTAACTCTTTTCAACCCCTCTAACGCAAGAAGTATAACGTATTCCATAGATTCAGTCGTTAATACTTTATCCTTAATTCTTGGGTCAAAATCTGAATCAGTATGACGTATTTTTGCATTGAAAGGAATAATCATCATCCTACGCTTAAATCCAAAACTTGAATCCTTCACCTTTGGAATATCATTGGCACTAAAGATTAACTTTGCGTATGGTTTAATAATGTAAGGATTCTTCCCTTTTTCTTCTACGGTCATACGTTCACCAATAGTCATTTTTTTAAGGTCTTCCGATTCCTCAATAAATGCACCACTAATATCATCCCCTACATTGGCTAATTTCCCGTGTAGATGGAATGCATTGAATCTTTTTGTTAGGTTCTTCATACTAATACTTGAAATGTTGTCCTCACCTAACATAGCAATTAACATTTCTAGGGTTGTTGATTTACCATTACTACCTTCACCCGTTAATATGAAGAACTTGCCAATTTCTGAACGTCTATATAAACAGAATCCAAACATTTCTTCTATTAATGCTCTAATATTTTCATCGTTACATGATACCTTATTCAGTAGCTTATCAACTGATTTACTTTCTGCATTTGGGTTATAGTTCCACGGAATCATATTTTGGAAAATCATTGACGGGTCATGTGCAAGTAATGTATCTTCGTAAATGTCATATATTCCATTCTTGAATAAAATATATCTTTCACTTGCTGGCTTATATTCTTCACAAACCAACTCTAACCATCTAAGCATTTCAGCCCTAGCTGATTTTGTACTGTTTGTAATATATTTGATTAATAACCTCTCGATCTCGTCAGTATCTCTTACATATACCCCCTTGTGATAAATATGTAGCTGGCTATCAATTTTTATAATGTTATATTCATGCTTTAAATAATTGGCTAATGATTGAAACTGTAATTTTCCACGTTCATCATAGAAAGATTGTTTCATAAAAGCATCGTCTCGTAGAATTGTATCTAGTTCCTTTTCTCCTATCGGGTCTTTAAGGATATATTTATTAATTAATGTTATAGTTTCCTTTACTTCATCTTTACTCATTCCTGTTTGTTGTAAAGTAAGAATGTAATTGAATAATGCTTGATTTCTTCCACTTCCTTCATCCAGCATTTTAAAATCAACATTTGCCCTTACGGGTTTTAACCATCTAGGTACAAAGTCTAGTTCTTCAACTTCTCGTAAAACTTCTCTATATTCACCATCTATTTTTAATGGTGTAATACGGTTATTAATTCCAAGCTTAATATCCATATGAGATATACCAACACATGATGTTTTATTAGTACATTCTTTTGTAATCTCAACATTTCGGAAATAGAAGTGTTTCCCCCTAGTGGTTTTAATGATATTACATGATATTCCCATTTCATCAATCATGCTATGAAGCAAATTTGATTCTTCCATATCATCTACATCAATCATAATTACATCATCTTCTAAAACACCACCATAACTATCTAATTGTTTTACTGCATCCAAACTATAAAATTCTTTACGCCCTTTAACTTCTTCTGTAGGCAGTTTCCCTTTCTTCCATGTTGGGATATATCCCTTTAACATATTTTCCAGCATCGTTTACACTCCTTTAAAAATAAATTCCCTTAATCTATCTTTTTTCTTTTGCACTTCTTGCAAGTTTTAATCTGAAAGGTTTGTACACCAATATTAAGTGACCTACAATCATAATCATGTATGCACGTTTGCTGGTCTAACCATTCAAGCACCTTGTAAAATATTTCACCAAAGCAACAAATTTTGTCTATCATGTATAAAAATAAATCACCAATCATTGTTATTTTTCTCCCTAATTTACAAATTTAATATTAAAATAACCCTTCATCTATAACTTTCTTAAATGCAACATATTTAGATTTCTTCATAAGTAATAATTTATGTTTTTTCAATCTGATAAATAGAGAATCTTCACGGTGAATATGTCTATATAGATTTTTTAAATCAATGTCGTAATCTTGTGCAAATGCTCTTACGCTAGAATATTCATCTATATATACACCAGTTTCATAATCTAGTTGTACAAGCCTAATACCTCTAACAAAATCATCATCATGTTTCATAGCCATTTCTACACCTCATATCCTAAGAATTTTTGTAATCTATCTTTTGCTGTATCTATATACCACCCCTTATCTAATTTTCTAGGGGCTAATACACCATTCACATCATCATTAAAAATAAAGCACCTTTCAGCAGTATTACCAACCTTGTTGGGTTTACCATCTTTCAATTTATAAATAGTCTTATCATTTCTTGACCTACTGGCAAATACTCTTAGCACTCTTTCGGGAATAGGTTCACCCCCGATTAATTTACTTAATGTCTTTCCATCTGATAATTTTTCTTTAACCACCTCTCCACCAAATACAGCACCACCATTAAATTTAGATGATACCTTAACTATTTTCTGAAACTCTTTTAATCGGTTTTCATTATTTATAGTTTCTTCTACTGGAATACCTTTAACTAGATAATCAACTACAGCTCTATTCACTATTGGTAAATCATAGTCCATTACATTTAACTTTTTAACGTATGCACCCTTTGACTTATACTTTCCTTTTTCATCAATGATTACATAGTTATTTACATCTTTTTGAATTACCTTTTTATAAATGTCATGCTCTAAGTCTAGGCGTACAAGTTCTGACCACTTATCACATACTTTTTTATATCTATCAAATAATTTCTCATGGCTTAATTTAACTAAGATACCATCTGTATTTGATTGAACCAGTAACATATCTGAACCAAATTCATCTTCTAACATTTCAATTAACATAGTTAATGTAGTCATACCAGCTATGCAAACATTGTTAGCCTGTAAAGGGTCAAATAAGGCGTTGTTCTTATCTTTACTAGCCCCGTATGTACCATTCAGAACAATTTTCATTGGTAACTGCATTGGATTCTTTTGGGCTTTCATTACTAACCTATCATCCCTAATTTTACGGTATTTACTTGGGTCTTTTACGTTCCTACTTAGAAAATCATATTCGATCATAATTGCTGGATATAGGCTGGCAACGTCTGACATTACAAAGAACCCCTCACCATAATATTTATCTAAAGCACCGTGAACCCCTCCCCATCCGTAAATATGATGGCATCCAGCTACTACAACATCTTGGAATTTCTCATAATTGTGATTTTCGGGGTTTAAATACCAATCAGCAATATGTTTATACCTTTTAAGTTTTAACGTATCGGGTAGACATACATTAAATTCATCATTCCTCACGCTCTTACGGGCATTTAAAATTATTGCTGATAGTTGGGCTTTAGTCTTATTAAGATAGCGTAAAGGAAGATTAAACGCTGTAAGAAGTCCTATATGTGCTTGATATTCTTCCAGTTGGTTCATAAATACTTCTACCGTTTGATAAACGTCATGCTTACAGTATTCAATCAGTTCTGCAATTTCTATTGCCGTACATTTTCGCTGTAACTTAAATGATACGCTGGATTCTTTAATTGAATTTCCCATATGGGCTTCAAGTTCCTTTAAACCTTTCATCCTATTGACCATAGCATCATAGATAAGTAATGGGACTTTATTAAACGCATCTGATAGCATCCATCCAGCCTTATCTTCTTCAATAATCTGTGTACTTGTCCAATAAGGGTCTATTCCTAAGAGAATACTTTTAATAATATACTGGTCATAGTGCCTAGCATTATAGCCACACCATATGCGTTCCTTATTATCTTCATAGAATGTTGATAGCTTTTCACTATCATTAACTATTACTATTTCTTGCTGGCTGTCCATATCCAAAAATACAACCATCCAATCATGTTTCAAAACCTCGCAGTCAAAAAATAACATCTTTCATCCACCTTTCTAACCCATCTATAGATTGTTTAATGCGTAGTAAATCCAACCTAAAATGGCTAGGGTCTTTAAATAGTACAGTTCTTTGCTGGTGCATATCACATAGAGAATTACACCAAATAATAAAATCTTTAACATAAAATTTCCTCTTTCTTTACATCTTGAAATAATTTGCCGTTTTTTGTATCTACTGTATAATATGCGATTAAAGTCTATATGTAAAGAAACATTTAGATATTTTTCTAATGATGTTTTTTAAAAAAAGAAAAGCTAGGAAGAAACTCCCTAGCGTAATTCATTTAATTTATTTTCAATCTCACGAATGACCATTTCACGGTCGTTTTTATTATTTACAAGGTCTACTTTGTCCATATCAATTACAAGGATTTGGGATGCATTATAGTGATTTTGTACCCAATCATCATAACCTTGCCATAGTTTTCTATAGTATTCTATTAGACTTGAATCTAATTCATAACTTCTTCCCCTCTTACAGATTCTATCTAATACAGTTTCAAAAGAACCTTTTAAATAAATTAATATATCGGGTGATTTCTTAGGAAGTTCTTCCAGTTCTTCCATCATGTTATTTAATAGATTCTCGTAAACTCCAAATTCTAAATCACTAATACGCCCCAATTCTTTATTGACCTTTGCAAAGTACCAATCTTCATAAATACTTCTATCTAATACGTTGTTATCTTTAACCAATGCTTGTTTAATGCTCTTAAATCTAGTATCTAAAAACCATAGTTGCAATAAGAATGGATAACGCTTACTTTCTATTTCTTCATCGCTTGCAGTATAGAATAGAGGTAAAATCGGGTTATCGTCTACTGATTCATAAAATACCTCACTATTAAAATGTTTTCCAAGCATCCTTGCTAATGTACTTTTTCCTATTCCTATCATTCCAGCTACTACAATCACCATTTATAACCTCTTCCTTTATATTTTATTCCATAAATTCATAATAACAATTTCTACATAATGGCTTATATTTATCTTTCTCACCTAATTCAACTCTTTGTGTGCTATCACTTTCTAACTTAGCCGAATAAACGGCATCAGCCCCACAATGTGAACATACAGCATGAAATTTATTTACTTCATCAGCTAAACACATTAGATTGGCTATAACTTCAAAAGGTTGCCCTCTAAAATCCATATCCAACCCACTACAATATACAGTTTTACCTCGTTCTATTAAGTCCCATATATCATTAAAGATTCTACCATCAAAAAATTGAACTTCATCAATTAAGACAATTTGAATATCATCTGAAATATAAGTCCTAATATCATCATCAACGGGTATTGATTGGGCTGTAACTCTAACCCCTTTATGGTTTACTATCTCATTAACACCATATCTATTATCTAAGTCTGGCTTTAAAAATACTACTTTATGACCAGCTAATAAATGTCTCTCTCCCTGTCTTTGTAACTCTGTTGATTTACCACTAAACATTGAACCTGTATTAATTATCAATTTGTTTATCATTGGGTTATGCACTTTATTTCCTCACTTTTTATTTAATTTGCCACCAGCAAGTATGCACTTAAGCCCATACTCACCAGTACAATTTGACCTATGATTCTTCCTATATTTCCAGCTATTAAATAACCAACTACTCCACCTGCAAATAGCAAGGCTTGTAACAACATAAATGATGCAATTAGAACTAATGTCAGCAATAAAAATATCTTTAACTTATTCATTATACAAATAACCCCACTATTGCACCACTTAATAAAGTAGTAAGTAAACCACCCACTAATGCTTTTAGTCCCATTTTTGCAACCTCTGTTGAACGTTCTGGACAAACGGCTTTATAGAAGGCTGTCTGAATACCGATCACACTAAAATTTGCAAAGTTACAAAGGGCTACAGATAAAATTGCAAGTGTTCTTGGGGATAAGCTACCAATAATTATGGACATATCCGTATAAGCCACATATTCATTAATGGCTGTTTTCATAGCGATTAATGAACTGAATGTACTAATTTCCTCCTGTGGAATATTAAATAACCATCCTAGAGGGGTAAATAACGCACCTAATAGACTTGATAGGTCTTGTCCTACAAATCCTAAGCCATAATTCAATAACCCTACGAATCCTAAAAAACCAATCAATGTTGCACCAACGGAAATTGCAATGTTCACACCCTGTACAGACCCATTCCCAATAGCTTCAAAAATATTTGTGTCCTCGGATTTTCTGACTTCGTATACATCCAATTTACTCTTTTCAGTTTCGGGAACTAATAACTTAGCAAAAATTAACGTTGCTAGTGGTGAAGTAAATGTTGCAATCAATAAATACTTCATTGGAATACCTAGTAATGTATATCCAGCTAGGATTGAAACGGATGCACTAGCAAAACCACCCAGACATAACGTGAATAATTCTGAACGGGTAAGGTCTTTTAAATATGGTTTAATTAATAATGGTGCTTCTGTACCACTAAAGAAAGAACAACCTACAGCACCGAATGTTTCTACTGGTGTAGTTCCTAGAATCTTAGCCAAGAATCCCCCAATATGTTTTACTAGAAATGGAATCACGCCTATGTAATAAAGGACTGACATTACTGCACTTGTAAAACAAATCATACCTAGTACATTAATTGCAAATGAATAGTTATTTGTTGCAAAATCACCAAATACAAATGCTAACCCCTCATTCCCAAAAGAAAGAACTTTATTTAATGAATTGGACATAATCTCTAGGATTTTTTGCCCTATAGATGTTTTCATAACAAATAGAATTAAGGTCAACTGTAATACTGTAGCAATACCTACACTTTTCCAATTAATCTTTTTCCTATTCTCTGACAGTAGAAACCCAGCAAGGAATATTAAACTAATTAATATAATAGTATTTATCATTTTTTCTTACCTTTCTTCTTCTCAACGTAGCTTGTCAAATCTTCATCACTTAACCACACTTTTTGGGTAATACCCTTAAATTCAACACACATATTTAGTCTGCAAAATGTATCTATATCAACGATTGTCCCGATCGGTTTTTCCTCTAAAATTTTTTGTGCAACCCCTACATTTACAAATGCACTCCGTAAATCTTTTTCAGTTCCACAAAATATAACTTTATCGCCTAAGTTCATATTAAGCACCCTTTCTTTCTAGTACATCAAGCATTAATAATGAGTAGCCAATAATATCTTTAATTGTGTCCTCTACACTTTCAGATTTAATTTGTGCATCCTGTTTCCCATCTGTAAGATTCTTAATTCTTCCTAGTTTATCAGATAATCGAATAGTAAACGCTGTCCACCCATATTCATTAAATAGATTTTCAAAACTGTTGTTATAGTCATTATTTTTTCTACTCACCAGTTCAGCAATTTCTAAGGCAATACGTTCAACGTTTGGAGTTTTACCAGCTATAAAGTCCTCATAAGAAACACGATATTTTATAAACTCCTTATCATCATCTATCCTACAATCTCTTTCCCTGTATGCTAGGTTCTGACCTTTCCCACTCATTACAAATACAAGTCCATTCTGTTCATCATATTCATTGAAAATTGCTGTGCTATATGTTACCTCCCCTCTATCTCTTTTTCTAACGCTTAATTTTGTCCCCTTTGGCACTTTGTTCCATTGAATCATCATTTATAATCTCTCTTTCTTCCTATAATTAAAGCTGAATAATTATTTTTTTCTTTGGTGTACTGCACATCAACAATCAACCTACGCTTTTGTAAACCTTCCACTCTTTCAGTAACTTCATCCATGAATCCGTGTGGGTCACAATTTTCAATTAAACCAATACTGACAATATTACTCATTCCATATCTCCTTATTGAAAAGAGGGGACTTTCACCCCTCCTAGATTATTAGTCTTGGAATACCTCAACAATTTTATATTCATCAAATCCCTTTGAGTTCTTACTATACTCTAAAGCGTATTCTAGCCCCTCGGCTTTAATTGTGTCATGTACTTCACATAGTATATTGTGGAATGGTTCAAAGTCTTCAAAGTCAACTACTACACCACTTTCTAACGCCCTAATTAACTCTACATTTTGGTGAATCCAAAAGCCCCTAGTCATTAATTTATTATAGAAAATAATTTGACCCTCATATTGACCAGCAAGAACCTTAAACCAAATACTAACCATCGGGTCACCTTTTTTAGATTCTTTTAGTTCAAGTTTTTCAACGGCAACTTCATATGTACCATGTGGAACTTCCACCCTATCACTTGCACTCCCTGTATTAGATTTAGCATTTTCAAAGTCTTTTTTAAGTCCTTCAACGTCAACTGTATTTTTCCATTTAGCAAAGATATTCGTCATAATTTATTATTCTCCCGTTCTTGTTCTTCTAGTTCTAGTTTGTTCGTTTGATTCATTAGCTTGTGTAGGTTCATCTGTAACTGGTTTTTTCTTTGGTGCTGGACTTTCATATAAACCACATAAGGCATCCCATGAAAGAGGGATTTTGTCTACAGTAACATTTTTAAGTCTGCCACCACCAAAAGTAACATCATCCGTTTTAAATGCAAAATATCTTGAATCACGTTCTATTTCAATACGTGTTACAAAGTCCACCATTCCAGCGAGTTTATTCGCTACCTTTTCATTAATGGATGGTGCAATTCTTGTGATATTATCACCATTAGCCTTAAAAATGTTTTTACTAATATCCATATGTGACAATAGCACGATTGTTTCAATATCTAAGTTCATAAGTCTTCTCATGGTTCTTAGGAACTCGGAACGTACATAATCATATGCTTTTGTGGCTTGGTCTGATTCGTGGTCAAGTCCTAATTTCTGACAGCCCCAAATTCTACAATGTTCATAAATATCTTCTATTAGGTCAATGATTAATGTTTTAAACTCATGTTGACCTTTTTCCAGTTCATCAACAATATCTTTAAAATAGTCCCAAGCTAGGGTGGTTTTTTTAACCCTTCCCACCATTTCAACTTGGTCTTTAATGCTTAAATATGGTGCTGTAACTTCATTAATATTCCCATCGGTATTTAACATTAAAGGACTTTCGCACGCATCAAAGGTGGTTGTTTTACCCGAAAAAGGTGGGGCATAGCACCAAATCCTTTTTCTATTACTAGTTTGTTTTTCTCGTCTTATGGCTTGTGGTAGCATATCTGTTGTATCTCCTTTTTGACAATAATTATAGTATTCACACCATGAACATAAATCGGTCGGCTTCTTCTCAAAGGATTCAGCTTGAAATATATCAATGACCCCATTTGTAAAATCAATCACTTTGTTTGGGTCATAAATAACCTCTTGTATGAATGGTTCTTTATCTTTTAAGATTTCTTTTAGTCGCTGTCTAAACTCTAATAGTGATTCATTTTTCTTTTGTCGAATTTGAGTTTTAGGGATGAATAAATAGTACATTTTATCAACCTTATACCCTAATTGTTCTAGGTAGTATTTATAAACGTGTAATTGGGATGATTTCATGTAAGAATCAACGTTGTTACTGTATTTATAATCATAAATATCTATTAGTCCGTTATCCTTCTGAACTATTAAGTCAACATAGCCCTTGTAGTTGTAAGTATTGATTTCATATTCATGTACTAGTTCACCGTCTTGATTAATCTTTTCTAGTAGCTTTAAAGTCTTGCCTAACATATTTTCAAGTTTTATTACTTCGTTATGGTGCAAATCATTAACACAATAATAGTTGCTGAAATAACTCCGTATAGCCTGTTTAATACTGTTTTCCTCTAAACCTGTATGTATGGCAACCCCTAAATATAAGGCATTGTTAGCATCTTGATTTGGCAACGTCTTAACTTTTTCAAGATACCTCAACCCAAACTGAAAAGGACACCTTTTAAAACAATCTACTTTTGAATAACTGAACTGTTTCATTCACCAGCACACGCCTTAAAATCTGATATGCATTCAGAACATACAAACATATCTGTACTAGCATCTAACGGGATATTATAAAAGTAGTCCCCAATATAGATTGGTTCATAACAACAATCACAAAGGGTAAATTCTTGTGGTTCTTCGGGTTCTAGTCTATAATCATCAACGTGTTTCATAGTTGTTTCAACTCCCTTTTAATATCTTCCCAATTCTTAGGGTATACAAATTTTGCATAACCCCCAGCATTGGCTATTAAATCAATATTTCTTATTTGTAGGGGTGACGGTTTACCATTATCAGCCTTTAGTTCTAAGGCTATAAATCTACCATTCACAACCCCTACAATGTCGGGGATTCCTGCAACTTGGAACATTGAACCCCCATGTACTTTAAAGAACCAGCATTTATCAAGATTCTTTAAAAACGGTTTTACTTGTCTATCTTCAAATTGTTTTTCTGTCATTATGCTATTTTGTGAATTATGATTTTATCTGTTACTTTACTAATGCCGTACTTGAATAGTGAGTATATAGCTTGTCTTGTTTGACCCTTTAATCTTGCAATCTCTGCAAAGGATAAATCATGCAAAATATGAAGTCTGATTACTTCTGATTGCTTTTCAGACAATCTACTATCATTTAAAATGTTTTCGATATATAGTCTATCCTCCATATTGAACGAATCTGTTAAATACTCGTATTCAATACCATCTGTATCATTAAAGTAATCTAATGAATTGAATGTGATACCCCCACCTCGTCTTGCAGTTGCATCCATTCTTAACTGGTTAGCTATTTTATTGCACATACAAGTGAAAATAAATGATGTAAATTCAACTTCTCTTGTTTCGTCAAATTGTGGTGCTGATTCAATAGCCCCTAATAATGCAATTTGAAATAAATCTTCATCGTGTGCTTTATATTTATTTACAGCCTTCCACACTAAGCCAATGTTATCTTCAATCCATTCATCTGTAATCCTCATACGCTGTCTTCTCTCCTCTAGTCAATAAACAAGTTAATTGTATAGTCTTCTCTATTATCCAAAGATGCTTTTATATCTTCATCTATGGAGTTATCTGTTAGTAAGTAATAATAAAAACAAGTTCTCTCCTGTCCAATCCTATTTGTTCTCTTTTTACTCTGCATAAACTGTTCGGCTGAACGTGTTAAACTAAAGTAAATGATTTTATTTGCCTTTTGTAGATTTAAGCCCATAGAACCAGCTTGATACTGTATTAGAGTTATACTGTTATCGTGTTCATCATAGGCTGTTAAATCATGTGTATCGCCGTTAACAACGGATATTGGTCTATTAATTATACTTTTGATAATTTCTAACTCCTTTTTGAAGTTATAAAATATAATCAATCTATCATTTGTACTTTCTATCAAGTCCTTTAATTTATCAATCTTATCTTTGTTGTACTGGCTGGCTAATTGTCTTAGATATAATGCCATATTCAATGGTGTATCACCGATCATTTCAACACCATCAACCGTTATTATTCTATCTTTTAAGAACTTCTTATATGAAGTTGGCAACTTACATTTGTATATAGTTTCAATCTGTGCTGGTAATTCAAACGCATCTTCTGTCCTCATAAATACAGCACCATGTTCCCGAAACTTCCTTTTTAGCATATCTACATTTTTATAACCAATCACTTTGTCAATCTTAAACCCACCAACGTCCATTTTTATTGTTCTTATGTAGGTTGACCAGTAATCTTTTTTGGTTATATTCATTCCTAGTAATTTAGCTTGTGTGTAAAGTTCCTCATATTTGCCACCCGTAGGCGTACCACTTAGTAAGATTGTATTTTTAGGTTTAAGTTTCATTATGAACTTTGTTCTTTTTGAAGTATCATTTTTTATATATGAACTTTCATCAAGTATCAAAGTGAAATTTTTTAGCTTTAGTAATTCGGGTCTACGCCACACCACATCATAATTAATTACACCAACATTAGAATCAAATATAATGTCACCTTTTATTTTAGATAAATCTCTAACAGTTAAGTAAAAATAATTCACCTCTAAGTGCTTTATCCATGTATCAATTAATGATTTTGGACATACTATTAAGGTGTAATCACTTTCTAACTCCATCATCTTTTCTGTTGCACAAAATGTTTTACCAAGTCCCATATCTAAATAATAAGCCACTTTATTTTGACCTCTAGTGAGTTCTAACGCCTTTTCTTGGTGTGGATATAGTGTTACGTTAGACGGTTTGTTCATGGTATTCCTCATTGTTCCCTATCAGTTTTAAAAGGTCAGTTGCACGCACTCTAGTTGTACCAAATTTAACCGTTGGAAGTTCCCCACGTTCTATCATGTGATATACTGTACGCTGGCTAACTCCTAGTAATTCAGCAACATCGGAAATTTTATACAACTTTCCAAGTAAGGATGCTTTTTCAGTTTCAAGTTCTTCAACTCTTTTTGTTAATAGAAAAAGCTGTTGCTCTAGTTCTTTATTTGTCATTTTCAAATTCAAGTGCTAAGTCCATAAGGTCATACACTTTAGTGACTTTACAGAAAAAATCAATGATTAAGTCTAGTCCCTTTTCAGATACATACATTTCATCATTGACTAGCTTAAATTCATTAACTGATTTAGGGAATTTAATAACAATCAAGGCAATAATACTAACCATCGCATCATGTGAAATGTTCATGGTTTTAGAGATTCGTGTTAATTTAATGTGTTGTCTCATTAGCTTTTTTTCCTTTTTCCATTCATTTTTTTTCATATTTTCTCTTAAATACGTTTACATTCACATGAAAATAAGATAATATAAGGGGTGAGAGATTCCTTTTTTTTCAACTTAAATTCATGTTTTCATACGCATCAAGAAAGTTGTAAACTTTTTCCTTTTTTAACGTTTACATACTAATAATATGCGATTACTTTCTAAGTGTAAAGAAAAAATAAGAAAAAAAATTGAAAGAAATCGAATAACCTTGAAAAAACTTGCACATAAGGAGAAATAGCATGACTATATCTAAAGAAAAAACTCTTTTAGGGGAACGCATCGAAATGCTTTGTGAGGAAAAGAAATTGACACTCGTTGAAGTTGAACGGGCTTGTAATTTAGGAAATGGTACTTTAAGAAAATGGATAAATGGTACAGTTCCAAATGCATCCTCTCTAAGTGCCATTGCTGATTACTTCAAAGTCAGTCTTGATTGGCTTATGGGTAAATCTGATAACCGTTCTAAATTTGAGGAATGGTCGAGAAAGTATGATGTGGAACGCCTAAAGAATGAAGCTAAGACTTTTGAAATGTTAGGTAAGATAAAACAAATATTCTCTAATGTAGAATTAGTGGACATTACAGAACATGAATTAAATATGCTTCAAGTATATGTTGAAGCATTAGCTGAAACAAGAAAGAAAGTATTAGAAGAGTTTAAAGACACAAGAAAATAAAAGAAGTGTATAATGCATACGCTTCTTTTTTCAACTTAGGAGGGACTTAGCATGGCTACTTTTAAAAAACGTGAAGAGATAAGAAACGGTAAAACTTATCAGCGATGGCGTGTTAGGTTTACAGATGTGCTAGGTAATAAAAAAGAATTTAGTGCTAGTACAAAACCAAAAGCCAAGAAAAAAATGGATGAGTGGAACGAACAACTAAATCAATTTAAGGGACTTGCTAATAATAAGGCGTATACAGTATCAGAATGGACTTATACGCATCTTTTAGTAAACAAGTATAACAAAGTATCGGCTGGCACATTTGAAGGCTACATGACGATATATAACAATAATATAAAGCACTCTAAAATAGGTAAGATGCAGTTGAAAGATGTTTCACCCATAGATGTTCAAAACTTCTTAAATGAATATGATAATTTGGCATACTCCACGATCAAAAAATATTATTTAGTTCTTTTACAAGCCTTTGATAGTGCTGTAAATAATCGCCTAATTGCAACAAACCCTGTAAAGGGTGCAATTATACCTAATAAAGACAAAGACCCAAAGGAGATTGAAATATTAAGCCGTGACCAGCAAAGGGCATATATTAAAGCCCTAGAGGGTGAATTACATGGTAATCTATATCTAACGGCACTATTTACGGGTATGCGAATTGGTGAAATTCTAGCATTAACTTGGAAAGATATTGATTTTACTAAGCGTACAATCGCTATAAATCAATCTGTAAGGCGTGTTAGAACTTATGCTAGTGACGGTACACCTAGCGATTCAAAAACGCTTACAACGCCACCCAAGCGTAAATCATACCGAACCATACCACTACCTACATTTCTTTATGATAGACTTGAACCCCTTAAACCGAATGACCTAAATAAATATGTCTTTGGTACTACAACTGGTAATGTACAATCAGCAAGGAATGTTAGAAAATACCATGACAGAATATGTACTAATGCTGGACTTCCTAATTTTGGACTACACACCCTAAGACACACATATGTAACCCGTTTGATTGAAGCTGGTGAAAGTCCAAAAACCATCCAAGACCTAGTGGGACATAAAGACATACAAACCACCTTAAATATATATGGTCATGTTTTAGAGGAAACAAAAAAAGCATCAGCCGATAAACTGGATGCTCTTTTCAATGATTTAACTTGATATTATTTTTTTTGCCCACTTTTTTCGCCCACTTTTCGCCCACCTACTTTTGTGAAACATAGTGAAAAAACGTGAAAAAACGTGACAGTTTTTGAGAATACTCGCCACTATTAAACAAGGCTCTAACCCTTGATAATAGTGGCTTTTCTAGTCTTATCAATTAATGAACCGTCTGGGACTCGAACCCAGGACCCTCAGATTAAGAGTCTGATGCTCTACCAACTAAGCTAACGATCCAGATGACACAACTTTGTGTACTTGCTTATTATATAATATGTATTCCAAATTGTAAATACTTTATTATTATTTTTTTCTATAATTTTAATAAATCATACACTCTACCTATTCCTTGTAGGTGCTTTTTACCTTAATTATAGCTCTTCCACCTCTAGTTCCCTGATTGACCAAGTACATTCATAAGCTCATAGTCAGTGTATTGATGCTGTTATAGCTGCCAGCTTTATAGAGGATGAACATGAGATTATAAAAAGAAAACCCCTTTATGACAAAAAGGACTGCCACCAAATTCTCTTCGTGTCAGTCCTTTTATCAACTCTTTATTTAGCAGTAGCCTTTTTGCCTACTTTGTTTTTGTTATGTTTTCTTTGGAACTTTCTCATTTCATACCATAATGGACTGGCAATGAAAATTGATGAGTAAGTACCTGCGATAATCCCCACTACAAGTGGGAAAGCAAATTCTTTTACTGAAGATACTCCTAAGAAGTAAAGAAGCACTACCATTACAAGTGTTGTAATAGATGTATTAATTGAACGTGTTACAGTTTGTCCTACGCTTATATCAATAACTTCTTCATCACTTCCTTTAATTCTACCTTTATTCTCACGAATACGATCGAAAATAATAATAGTATCATTAATAGAATATCCAATGATTGTAAGCATTGCTGCAATAAATGAATTGTTAAGTGGAATTCTAAATAATGCATAAACACCTAACATAATAAGTACGTTGTGAAGAAGTGCCAGTACAGCACTTGCACCAAATTTAAAGTCTTTGAAACGAATTGAAATATAAATTAACATAAGGATTGCACCAAGTAATACAGCCTGAATAGCTTTCATTTTAAACTCTCCACTGATTGTTGGTGCAAAGTTAGAATCTGTTGAAAGAATATCTTTTTTCTCACCTGTTAAATTATATTTTTCAGCTAGTGCCTCATATAATTGTGTTCTTTGTTCCGATGTTGTTGGTTTCATTGTAATAACAAGCTCTGTTGTCCCTGTTACTTTTTGCAGCCTTGGTGAAGCATCTGGAATGACTTCATTAATAATTGGTAAAATATCAGTTTGTGGATTCACATCTTGTCCAAGGTCAATCTGCATAACAGAACCACCTTTGAACTCAATATCATAATTAAGCATACCATTGCCACGCATAGCGTTAAACGGCATTGCAAGCAATCCTACTAAAATAAGAACTGAAGAAAGAATGAAAAAGATTTTTCTATTTTCAATTACGCGTAAGTTTTTCATTTTTATGCTCTCCCTTCTTCAGTATGTTTTTTTGCTCCATATAACACTGGCTTATCAATACCCATTTCTACTAAAAGTTTGAGTAAAATCCTTGTTACAACAAGTGCTGTAAACATAGATACGACAATACCGATAGCAAGTGTTGTTGCAAAGCTTTTGATAACTCCACTGCCCAGTGTATAAAGTACTCCTGCTGCAATGAGTGTTGTTACGTTACCATCTAAAATAGCACTGAACGCTTTATTAAATCCAGCATCAATCGCTGAACGTACACTTCTACCTACTGCAAGTTCTTCTTTAATACGTGTAAAGATAATAACATTAGCATCAACAGCCATACCAATTGACAAGATAATACCTGCAATACCTGGTAATGTAAGTGTTGCACTTGTTAAGCTTAATACGATAAGAAGAAGTGCTACATAGATTACAAGTGCAATATCTGATGCCATACCACTAAATCTGTAAAGAGCAACCATAAAGATTAAGATAAAGATAAAACCGATTACACCTGCTTTAATACTTGTATCTAATGCATCCATACCAAGCTTAGCTCCTACACCTTTAGACGAAATGGCATTAAGTGCAAATGGAAGTGACCCTGCCTCAATACGTTCGGCTAATTGTTTAGCCTCATCTGTTGTAAAGCTGCCTGAAATCATACCTTCTCCATTTGAAATATGATCTGAAATGCTCGCTTGGCTAATAACTTGGTCATCTAATTTAATAAAAATAGGTTTGCCTATATTATTCTTTGTAAACTCTGAGAAAATTTTAGTGCCCTCTGCATCCATTTTAATAGACACAGCTGGTTCTTGTGCACCTAAGTTGTTTGGTACTACAACTGGGGTAGCTTTTTCTACATTTTTACCTGTTAAAATTTCATTACCTTCTTGGTCGAAGAATTTAAGCATAGCTGCTGCACCAATACTGTCAATTGCCGCTTGAGCATCCTCTACACCTGGAATATCTACACGAATACGATTTGTGCCTTCTTTAGCGGCATCAGCCTCCGTATAACCTTCTTTATCTAGTCTCGTACGGATCATCTGAATAGCTGCATCCATATCCTCTTCAGTTGGATTCTCAATTGCTGCTTCATAAACAATATTTACCCCGCCTTGAAGGTCAAGTCCTAGTCTGATATTTTCAATACCAAATAAGTTGTTTTCCCCAACTCCGAAGTAAGCAAGATATGAAAGACCTGCAGCAACCACTAACATTAGTACAAAAAGTACAATACTTTTGGGTTTCTGATTGCCTTTTTTCATTCCTTTTTCCTCCTTAGTGCTCTAAAACTCATTAAGTTGATTATATAATTTCTACTATTTATAGTCAAACCCTTTACAGGAATTATTCACTTAATGCAGCTTTTAATCCAATTGCACACTCAAGGCGTTTTCTTTGCATGTCACAACCATTTTCATAAACAGAGTTAATATCTCCATTAAAGTTGTAAGAGTTAGCAGCACATCCACCACTACAGAAGAATTTAGCCCAACAGCTTGTACACTCATCTTTGCTGTATACATTACACTTCTCGAATTTCTTACGTTGTTCGATGTTTTCTACACCTTTCCATACGTCACCCATTTTAAATTCTGGCATACCTACGAATTGGTGACATGGATAAAGTTCACCTGTTGGAGTTGCTGCAAGGTATTCTGAACCTGCTCCACATCCTGCAAGACGTTTGTGTACACAAGGACCACCTGTTAAATCAACCATAAAGTGGAAGAAGTTAAAGCATCCATTTTCTTCTTTATGACGTCTAAGCATTTCTTTTGCAAGACGTTCATATTCCTCGCAAATTACTTTAATATCATCCGCTTGAAGCGCATAATCCATTTCCTTTGGTGCAACTACTGGTTCTGCTGATACCTCTGCAAAGCCTTGGTCTGCCATATGAAGTACATCGCTTGCAAAGTCTGTATTGTGGTGTGTAAATGTACCACGAATGTAATATTGTTTGTTACCACGTTTTTCTACAAGTTTTTTGAACTTAGGAAGGATGATATCATAGCTTCCTTTACCATTTACAGTTGGACGCATATGGTCATTAACTTCTGGACGACCATCTAAGCTTAGTACAACGTTATACATATGTTCATTTAAGTAATCAATAATTTCATCATTTAAAAGAACACCATTTGTTGTCATTGTAAATCTAAAGTTTTTGCCTGTTTCTTTTTCAACACTTCTTGCATAATCTACTACACCTTTTACAACTTCAAAGTTCATAAGAGGCTCTCCACCAAAGAAGTCTACTTCAATATTTTTACGATGTGCTGAATTTTTTGCTAGGAAATCAATAGCTGCTTTCCCTACCTCTAATGACATCATACCACGATCACCATGGTACTCACCTTCACCTGCAAAGCAATATTTACATTTAAGATTACAGTCATGTGCTACATGGAGACAAAGCGCTTTAACAACGGGTTCTCTATTTAAGAAAGCTGGCACTAAATCTTTGTATGTATCTTCTGTATCAAGCATACCTTCAGCTTTAAGTGTAAGAAGTTCTTCTACTGCTTCTTCTAACTCCTCTTTAGCATATTTGCCTTCATATTTAGCAAGTACTTCTGCTTTTGGAAGTGCAATAACATCCTCTACAATTTCGTAAGCAATGTCATCAATGATATGGATTGCACCACTATGTACATCCATTAAAATATTATTATCTTCGAACTGAAACTTATGGATCATAATTTTTTCCTTTCTATGTATAGGAGATTTAACTACTTAAGGTTTAAAGGGCCGTGCATAAATTAAGCTTCCAACCGAAGTTGAAAGCTTAATGATGGTCAAACTTATTTTTCACAAGCTTGGTTACCTACAGTACAAGATGTTTTACAAGCTGATTGACATGATGTTTGACATTCACCACAACCACCTTTAGCCGCACTGTTTTTTAAGTTTTTAGTGTTAAGTGTTTTTACGTGTTTCATTGCATTTCCCTCCTCGCTATAAACCTTGCTTATTATACCATATCTTGAGATATTTGAAAACATAACTAATAATTATTTCTAATTAAAGGATTAGCCCTATTTAAAAATTTACTTCGCATTAGCTACAGAGAACATACCTGCAAGTACACTGCTTACAACCGTTAAGATTATTAAAGTAATGAGATAGCCTATATTCATTCCTTGTACACCACCTGTTACAAGAGCTAAGATAACGAAGATAACAAGATAACTTATGCCACCTATTAATCCCCATTTATAACCTTGTTTACCTTCCTGCTTAGCAGTATCATAGCCTACTAAGGCAGCTGAAGCAATGGTACCAATAAGGATAATCCACTTTTCAAAGTTTGGTCCAAGATTGGTATATGTAATCATAAGCGTTGCAAAAATAATAAAAATAGCAGTTAATGCATACGCAGCAAGATTAGATTTAACAAGTGTCACAGCAAGTTCCCCGATGTTTACGTTCATTTTCTTTTTATGTCTGCTCATCTTACTCCTCCCCCTTTATAAATGTTCTTTTATATTTTACGTCCAATGCATGAGAAGTATGCTAAAATAATAGAGTATTTTACCAAAGGAGGTTGTATGATGAAACTTATAGACTTACATGTCCATTCCAATAAATCAGATGGTACACTTACACCGAGTGAGGTTGCCAAATTAGCTCATTCAGCTGGTCTTAGTGCTATTGCCCTTACAGACCATGATACAGTTGCAGGTGTAGCTGAATGCATGGAAGCAGGCCAAGCCTTAGGCATTGAGGTTATACCAGGCATTGAACTTTCTGCAGATTTTCATGGTAAGGAAGTCCACATTCTTGGTCTTAACTTAGATCTTACGAATCCTACACTTCATGCTACTCTAAAAAGTTTTGTAGAAGCTAGGGAAGCCCGTAATAAAAAGATGCTTCAAAAATTGCAAGAACTGGGCTTTGACATTACTGAGGCTGACCTTGGTAAACCTGAAGAATTAAGCATCATTGCTAGACCTCACTTTGCTCGTGCATTAATGAACAAAGGCTATGTTAAAACCCTTGATGAAGCCTTTGAAAAGTATATTACACCTGGTAAGCCTGCGTATGTTAAAAAGGCTGCACCTGACTATAAGGTATGTATTGATTTAATCCATGCAGTTGGTGGCAAGGCTATCTTAGCTCATCCTTATATTTATAAATTTACTAATCGCAATCCTTTCCCTCTTATTGAAGAGTTAGCTTACAACGGACTTGATGGTGTAGAAGTTATTTATCCAAAGCACTATGATCCTGAAGTACACAGACTTACACAATACTGCAAAGGCCATCATCTCATCATGACTGGTGGTAGTGATTTCCACGGTGATAACAAACCAGATATTCGAATAGGCTGTGGCTTTGGCCGTACTGAGGTACCTTATACCCTCTTAGAAGAACTTAAATAAATCATATAAATACAAAAAAGGTGAAAGTCTTATATAGACCTTCACCTTTTTATATTCATTTACTATTTGTTCTATTTACTTAGCTGGTGTTTCAGCTGGTTCTACAGGCTCAATAACTTCTACAAATTCAAAGTGAGTCACTTTGCCTGTTTGAAGACTTACAGATACAAGTAAAACATCGTCACCATTTTTAAATTTTAAACCTGAGTATTGCTTGTTGCTCATACCTTTTTCAATGCCTTCAAATATAAGTGAATCTGGATTAGCTACAAGATTTTTTTCTTTAATAAACTTCATAGCAATTTCTTGTTGCTGCTCTACTGTTAAATCCTGTGGCTTAGCTTCACTATATGTGACGACAATAGCACCTGTTAACTCATTCGTTTCAGGATTTAAACTCGCACCATATGAAGCAATTTGTCCCTCTTGTGGCTTGCTTTCCATTGTTGCTTTAATAACATTATTGCGATATAAATAGGATTCTGTCGGTACATCTACAAGTACATAACTTTCAAATCCTTCTAATTTACGTTCTACACCATCATTTACATCGACATCAAAGTAATTTTTCATAGCATCTTTTGTAATCTCATGTAAAGTCTCTACTTTGGCTGGGTCTTCAATTGGTACGGATTTCATCTGCTCTGGTCCCATACTACATCCTGTTAAAAAAGCGCCTAATAAACCCATAATACCAATACAACTAAATAATTTTCTCATCGTGTCCTCCCACTAACTCTTGTTTTGCTAACTTATTATAGCATGTCTATTTAAGGTTTTATAGGCAGTATACTTGCCTATTATGTAATTTCAATAAATTTTATAGAATTTCCTGGGCAATAAAATAAACTGCACCCTTATTAAAATAGTGCAGTTTACTGATCTTTATTGTGTAATATAAGCAAAGAGAAGCTTAATTGTATTTTCTAAGCCTTCGTAATGTGTACGTTCCATACCATGTGAAGCATGTACACCTGGTCCAATAAGGGCCCCACGGATATTGTTTCCACCTCTTAAAGCAGCTCCAACATCTGATCCATACATTGGGTAAATGTCTACTACATAACGCAAGTCATTTTCTTTAGCAAGTTCAATAAGTTTTGATGTCATTTGATAGTCATAAGGACCACCTGAATCTTTAGCGCAGATAGAAACATCTTGTTCACTGCAGCTTAAATCCTCTCCAATACATCCCATGTCTACAGCAATCATCTCTGTAATATCTTCTGGGATATAAGAAGAACCATGACCTACTTCTTCATATACTGAAATGAAGATTTTAACTGTATAAGATGGTGTTACTTGTTCGCGAGATAAGGCTTCAAGTAAGCCCATAAGCCCAGCTACACTTCCTTTATCATCAATAAAGCGTGATTTAATATAACCACTTTCTGTAATAGTTGTTTTTGGCTCAATAAAGATATAGTCTCCATTAGCAATGCCAAGGTCCTCTACATCTTGTTTACATTTAACGACTTCATCAATACGCACTTCCATGTTATTTGCATTTCTTGCTTTTGAACTTGCATCTTCATAGACATGAGCAGCTGGACTTGTGCTTAAGAAAGTCCCTGTATAAATTTTACCTGAGCGTGTACGAATTTTACAGTATTCCCCATCTAAAGTTGCTGCAATTGGTCCCCCTACAAGTGTGAATTTAAGTGTCCCACTACCTGTAATACTTCTTACCATAGCCCCTAATGTATCTACGTGAGCTGATAATCCAATTACTTTCTCATCACTTTTACCTGGTACTGTAATAATACCGCAGCCTTTACGTGTTGTTTCAAACGCGTACCCAAAACGCTCTGCATATTTTCTTATTTCATCCATAATTTCAAAGCAAAAACCACTTGGACTATGATGCTCTAATAGCGCTTTTGCTGTTTCGAGTACAAACTCTTTATTAATTTTCATCTCACAACTGCCTCCTCTTTTGTTTAAAAAATTAGTCTTATTATATCACTTTTTAGAATCTTTATCTATTTTTTTGATAGATGAGATGTTTCATTTCTTCATAGACAAACTGAGGCAAGGTCTCTCCAAACAAAGGTGTCCCCTTTTTATTATACAGGCCATGATAATCTGAGCCGCCTGTAATAAGTAAATCCCTACTCTGGCATATGCCAAGCAACTCCTGCCGTACATCTAATCCATTTGAAGGATGATAAAGTTCTAACCCATCTAGGGCCGTCTGACCAATCAACTCATGATATAACCCTTCATTTTTCTTTTTAATTTTACCAGGATGGGCTAAAACTACTTGCCCTCCATTTCTCTTAATCAACTTCGCCACTTCTTCAAATGACAGATAGTCATAGTCATCTGGCATATAATAAGGTGCATTACTTCCAAAATAAGTAGGTATAAGGTTCATAACATCCTCTTCTTTAATATAACCATACTTAGCTAACACACCTAAAAATTTAGCTCTATAAAGAGGTCCACCCTGTCCTGCCTCTATAAAGGATTGTTCATCAATCTCAATGCCATTTGCCTGCATAAGCTTAATCTGCTTTAAGTTCTTTTGCCACTCTTCCCCTAATACACTCTTTGAGTAATTTATAAGCTCCTGCGATAAATGGTCTATGCCATAACCTAATACATGAAACTTAAGTCCTTCTTCTTTAGCTGTTAGTTCTATCCCTGTAATAATATCTATACCATACTGAGTACTTAACTGAACCTCCTCAGGTATGCCTAATACTGTATCATGGTCAGTAAGGGCAATAGCCCCTACCGACCTTTTAGCTGCTTGCTCAAAAATCTCCTTAAGCGTGCTGCTTCCATCAGAATAAACACTGTGGAAGTGAAGGTCGCTACTTAAGATGGAGGACTTCATTGAGCACCTGATTCTCTTCTGTCTGTGAATCATCTTCACCCATGTCTTCCCACTTCGTAAAGTAAGTAAGTACAAAACCACCTGCATAAGCTAGAACTGTACCAATTAAATAGTGAATCATCATTTCCTGTGGGATAAGAAGGGTAAGTGGAAGTCCAGAAAGACCAATTCCAATAGAAGCTACTTTCATAACTGAAACGTAAGCACCGCCTACTATAGAGCCAATACATGCAGTAATAAATGGTTTACCAAGTGGCAAGGTAACACCAAACATAAGTGGTTCACCAATACCCATAAGGCCTATAGGTAGTGCACCTTGAAGAACTTTTTTAAGTTTCTTATTCTTTGTTTTTAAGTAAATAGCAATACCAGCCCCTACTTGACCAGCTCCAGCCATAGCAAGAATTGGACGTAATAGGTCAACGCCTGTTGTATCAATCAGGCTGACTTCAATTGGTGTAAGCGCTCTATGAAGGCCTGTCATAACAAGAGGCAAAAAGGTACCTGAAAGCAGTGCTCCAATCAATATACCACCTTTATCAATAAGGTACGTTACACCAATACCTAGCCATTCAGATAGGAAAGCACCTAATGGATGGATAATAAACAAGCTACCAAATCCTATGACGAGTAGGACTATAGTAGGTGTTAAGATTAAATCGATAACACCTGGCATAACTTTTCTTAACCATTTCTCTAGCATCGTACCTAATGCACAGGCAATGAGTACAGCAATAATACCACCTTCACCTGGTACAAGCTCGTTGCCGCCTATAGTAATCTTAGCTAAGCCATCTGCCATCAAAATACCTGATATAGCACACCCTAGCGCTGGACTTCCTCCAAAAGCTTTAAATACATTCATACCTACCATAATATTCATATAAGTAAAAATACCCTTGCCAATAACACTAAGCATGTTGTACATGTTTTTGTCAATAAGTTCTACATTATAAAGAATCTTAGAAGCTCCATAAATAATACCACAGCCAATAAAAGCTGGAATAAGTGGTATAAATACGTTGGCAAGTTTTCTTAAAAAGTTTTTAAATGGTGTATTATTTTTCTTTTTCAGTTCTGCTTTTCTATCAAGCACTTCATCTACTACATCCACAGATTTACCTGTTAGCTTACCAAAAGCACTTGAAACTTTAGGTGCATTACCAGGTCCTAAAATAATTTGTATTTGTCCTCCTTGTTCTACACATCCAAGTACACCATCAATAGCCCTAATCTTTGCTTGATCTGCTAATGCTTTGTCTTTTAATGTCACTCTAAGTCTTGTTGCACAGTGTGATACGCCTACTACGTTGTCTACTCCCCCTAGCTGTTCTAAAATACTTTGACTCATTACTTCAAACTTATTAGCCATAGCTCCCTCCCCTTATTATTAAATAGAATATACCCCATTACTAAATATATGTACCGACCTGTAAGTTTACTTCTATAAATGCAAAATTTGTCTTAAATTCAATTTTGATTTATTATTAAAATTATTGTATTATAATGAGTATATTTCATAATTTACAAAGGGAGTGACAAGAAATGATTTCAAATAAAATGCAAACCTTAGTTGCTAATAGCTCTACCATTCGCGCTATGTTTGAAGAAGGTAAGAGACTTGCAGCTATCCATGGGGCTGAAAATGTATATGATTACAGTTTGGGTAACCCCAACGTATTACCTCCAGATACAATCAAAAAAGCCATTATGGAAATTCTTGATTCAGAAAATTCAAATGTCATTCATGGCTATATGAATAATTCTGGCTATGAAGATGTTCGCACAGAAATTGCGAACTTTATTAATAAAAAACAGAGCCTTAAACTAGATGCTTCTAGTATCGTTATGACTTGTGGCGCTGCTGGCGGACTCAACATTATTTTAAAAGCATTACTGAATCCTGAAGATGAAGTCATTGTATTTGCACCATTCTTTGGAGAATACCGTAACTATGTAAGCAACTTTGACGGTAAATTAATTGTTGTTCCTGCTGATACTACTCACTTTGAACCTAATATAGCAGCCCTTAAGGAAGCTCTTACATCACGTACAAAAGCCGTCATCATCAACTCCCCAAATAATCCAACAGGTGTGATTTACTCTGAAGAAGCTATTAAACACTTGGCCGCTACTCTTGAAGAAGCGGAGAAAGCCTTTGGCACATCTATCTACCTGATTTCAGATGAGCCTTACCGCGAAATCGTATATGATGGTGCTGTTGTACCTTACATACTTCATTACTACAAAAACAGCTTTATTGGCTATTCTTACAGCAAATCACTTTCACTTCCAGGTGAACGTATTGGTTATATTGTAGCACATCCTGAAATGGACCATTTTAATGATATGATGGCAGCTCTTAATGTGGCTAACCGTATATTAGGTTTTGTAAATGCTCCATCTCTCTTCCAAAGAGTTATTGCTAAATGCTTAGAAAGTGAAGTAGACGTTTCTATTTATAAACGTAACCGTGACTTACTTTATAATCACCTTGTAAGCCTTGGCTTTGAATGTATCAAACCAGAAGGAGCTTTCTACCTCTTCCCTAAAACACCAATTGCAGATGATAAAGCTTTCTGTGAAGCAGCAAAAGCTTTTAATCTACTTCTTGTACCAGGTTCTTCCTTTGGTTGTCCAGGCTATATGCGTCTTTCTTACTGTATCAGCTATGAACAAATCCAGCGTTCTTTACCTGCATTCACTCAACTAGCTGAGGCCTATATCAAATAATAGTCCTCTCACTTAGGAGCAAACTTTATATTCGAACAGGCTTATTTCTTAGGTGTTATAAGCCTGTATATTTTTAATCCACACCTAGCTCAATCCCTCTGGGCGTTTCAGTCCTTTAACGAATGGCAATCTCCAATGTAAGCATTACACTGAAAACATTGTAAAAAAACTACCCCCTATGCCTAATAGCATTACTAAAATTTACACAAAAAAACACCTTATCTAATAAGATAAGGTGTTTATGTATGCCCAGAGCCGGAATCGAACCAGCGACACGAGGATTTTCAGTCCTCTGCTCTACCGACTGAGCTATCTAGGCATATAGAGCGCGAGACGGGACTCGAACCCGCGACCCTCTCCTTGGCAAGGAGATGCTCTACCAACTGAGCCACTCGCGCAAAACATGAGCCACCGGAGGCTCGAACTCCGGACCACTTGATTAAAAGTCAAGTGCTCTACCAACTGAGCTAGTGACCCATATTCTATTATACTATTTCCTACGACTTAGGAAATAAATCGGGGTGACAGGACTCGAACCTGCGGCCTCCTGAACCCAAATCAGGCGCTCTAGCCAAACTGAGCCACACCCCGATAGCTATTTCTAGCAATGACCCATAGGGGAATCGAACCCCTGTTACCGCCGTGAAAGGGCGGTGTCTTAACCGCTTGACCAATGGGCCTTATAAAATCTGAAGCTATGCCCAGAGCCGGAATCGAACCAGCGACACGAGGATTTTCAGTCCTCTGCTCTACCGACTGAGCTATCTGGGCATATAAAGCGCGAGACGGGACTCGAACCCGCGACCCTCTCCTTGGCAAGGAGATGCTCTACCAACTGAGCCACTCGCGCAAAACATGAGCCACCGGAGGCTCGAACTCCGGACCACTTGATTAAAAGTCAAGTGCTCTACCAACTGAGCTAGTGACCCACGACAGCAAATCTTAGTTTCAAGTATTGAAACTGTAGCTTTGCAAGTCCCTTTAGGGATACATGTTATGCTATTTCCTACAACTTAGGAAATAAATCGGGGTGACAGGACTCGAACCTGCGGCCTCCTGAACCCAAATCAGGCGCTCTAGCCAAACTGAGCCACACCCCGATATGCTATTTCTAGCAATGACCCGTAGGGGAATCGAACCCCTGTTACCGCCGTGAAAGGGCGGTGTCTTAACCGCTTGACCAACGGGCCTCAACGTGTTTTATAATAACACATTCGTTGACGTATGTAAATATTTTTTTTCATTTTTTTTAAGTTTTTTTGTAAAAAAATTCCTTCTATCACTTAAACCCTTGATTTTACTAGATTTATGCACTCTAATCACCCTAAAATTTCGCACTTTTTTCCTTATATATCACCCTATTAAAACACTATAGTACCAAATACGCTCATCTAAACTCTCTCCTTAAAGAAGCATTGACTACTTCCCCTTGAATGTAAAAAATAACAGGCCCTTCTATACTAAAGGACCTGTTACTTTTATAGGATTAAATTAGTTGTTGTAATATAAGTTATCTGTTGGATAAACAGCATCACAAGTTACTTCGATGCCTAATTTTTTGAATGCATTTTCATTGTTATGGCTTAAAATTGTTGTAGCATGTGCTTCACAGCCTTTAAGCATTTCTAATTTTTCAAGTGCTATTTGAGCCATTGGATTTGTTGCTGAACAAATTGTAAGCGCAATGAGTACTTCTTCACAGTTTAATGCTGCATTTTTGTTTTTAAGCGTTTTTTCTTTTAAAGCTAAGATTGGTTCTAAAATAACTGGAGAGATAAGGTGCATTTCATCTGCAATGTTTGCAAAGTATTTGATTGCATTAATAAGTGCCGCACATGTTCCATCCATAAGTTGTGAGCTCTTACCTGTAATGATTGTACCATCATGAAGCTCAATTGCTACTGCTGAGCAGATTTCACCAACTTCTACGTTTTCTCTCATTTTTTCTGCTACTTCTCTTGCTGCTACTGCACATTTACGGTCGCTTTCTTTAAGACCAAGCTCTTCCATAATCAGCTTTACATGTTGTACTGTTTCTTTATCTGCATGACCTTTTTTGTATTCACAAGCTGTTTTAAAATATCTTCTGATGATTTCTTGTCTTGAAGCTTCTTTTACTACTTCATCATCTACAATACCAAACCCTACACGGTTAACACCCATATCTGTTGGTGATTTGTATACAGCTTCTTCTCCTGTAATTTTCTCAATAATACGTTTTAAGATTGGGAAAGTCTCAAGGTCACGGTTATAGTTTACTGCAAGCTCATTGTATGCTTCTAAATGGAATGAATCGATCATATTCACATCTTTAAGGTCAGCTGTTGCTGCTTCATAAGCAATGTTAAGAGGATGTTTAAGTGGTACATTCCACACTGGGAAAGTTTCAAATTTAGAATATCCTGCTACATTACCTCTTTTATATTCATGATAAAGCTGGCTAAGACATGTTGCAAGTTTACCGCTACCTGGTCCTGGAGCTGTTACAACTACAATTGGTTTAGTTGTTTCAATATATGGGTTTTTTCCATACCCTTCATCACTTACAATTGTATCAACATCTGTTGGATAGCCAGCTGTTGCACTATGTTTGTAAACTTTGATACCACGTCTTTCAAGTTTGTTGATGAACACTGTTGTTGCTGGTTGATTCTCAAAACGTGTAATAACAACACTGTTTACATCTAAATCATATTCTCTAAGATCATCGATAAGTCTTAAAACATCCATATCATAAGTAATACCGAAGTCACCACGAATTTTATTACGTTCAATATCCCCTGCATAAACACAGATAACGATTTCTACCTTATCTTTAAGTTTATGCAGTAATTTGATTTTTGCATTTTCATCAAAGCCAGGAAGTACTCTTTTCGCATGCATATCGAATAAAAGTTTTCCACCAAATTCTAAATAGAGTTTATCATAATTATTAACGCGCTCTAAAATATACTCTGATTGTTCTTGTAAATATTTATTGTGATCGAATCCTATTTTCATTGCTCATCCTCCTAAGTGTTGTCCGTTCTTCTTAAAATCTCAAGTATATATCATAACCCTTTTACTCTTATTTGAGTAGTCTTAATTTCACCCTTTTTCTAAGGCTTATTTTACCCTGTTTTTGTAGTGTTTTTACAAACTTTTTATTACCTATTTATTGCTTATTTAAGTAGTCTTCAAGCTGTGCTATAATAGAAGATACCCCCCTAAAATAAAGTGTTAGTCTTTTTGTATAATAGATTGAATTATATCATTTAAATATAAAAAGGTGCAGAGATAAATCTCTGCACCTTTTTTAAATATATTTCTCTATTTGTTTTTTCCAAGCTACATAACCTTGAGCGGTTAGATGTGCACCATCATGAGTATACTCTGCTTTGAGCTCATTTCTTTCATTTATAAATGCATCGTATAAATTTATGTATTCATATCCATATTCATGAGCTAATTTTTCTAACGCACGATTAACCTCTTGGACATCTTGATTATTGATTTTATGATTATACTCTGTATTATTAACTGGCAAACAACTTTGGACATAAACTGTACAATTTTCTATCTTTTTAAATTGATCTAAAATCATGCTATACTCTTCTGCAATTTGAGGTGCACGCTTGCCATCCCAAATATCATTGATTCCTATTTTAAGAAATACTTTAGAGGGCTTATTCGCTAATAAGTTTGGCATACGTTCATTCAGCCAAGTTATTCTGTCACTATCAATTCCTCTATTCACCACATTTTTATTATTTAGCATATCTGCCCATTCATTTCTTTGAGTAAGAGAGTCTCCTACAAACATAATACATCCCTCTTTAATAGGAAGTGTTTCAAAAATGCCCCTTCTTACAATGATACTTTCATATGGCTCAGCAGATTGAATATATCCTTCTTTCAATGTTACCTTTTCTCCCACAATAATATCCTCCTAAAATATTATAATTCTAAATACTAAAATCTATTATATATAATTTTAAAATTCATTCAACATTTTACAACAAAATATAGAGATATTTTTTAAATAAAAAATCGGGAACAACCTTATTTTCACTAAAATAAGGTTGTTCCCGATTTGGGATACTTAATCTGTTGTTTTTTCTTGTCTTCCCTTTTCTTCTCACTTTCCCTAAAAAAGTAGGAAAAAGCTTTTAACTCGCTAGAATTTATCTTAGAAGTCCGCTTGACCTGTAGTTCTTGGGAATGGAATTACGTCACGGATGTTAGTCATACCTGTTAAGTACATGATAAGTCTTTCGAATCCAAGACCGAATCCTGCATGACGGGTACCACCGAATCTTCTAAGGTCTAAGTACCACCAGTAATCTTCTTCTTTAAGCCCAAGCTCTGCCATTCTTTCAAGAAGAACGTCTAAGTTTTCTTCTCTTTGGCTACCCCCTACAAGTTCACCAATACCTGGTACAAGAAGATCCATAGCTGCTACTGTTTTGCCGTCTTCATTAAGTTTCATATAGAAAGCTTTAATTTCTTTTGGATAGTTGATTACAAATACTGGTTTTTTGAAGTGTTCTTCTGTTAAGAAACGTTCATGTTCTGTTTGAAGGTCACATCCCCAGTATACTGGATATTCAAATTCTTTACCGCAAGTTTTAAGAATTTCTACAGCTTCTGTATAATCTACAACACCAAAATCTGCACTTGCAACACCTTGTAATCTTTCAAGAATACCTTTATCTACGAATTGGTTGAAGAATGCCATTTCTTCTGGTGCATTTTCAAGTACGTAGTTAATAACGAATTTTACCATATCTTCTGCAAGGCGCATATCATCTTTAAGGTCTGCAAAAGCGATTTCTGGCTCGATCATCCAGAACTCAGCTGCATGGCGAGGTGTATTTGATTTCTCAGCACGGAATGTTGGTCCGAATGTGTAAACATCTCTAAATGCCATAGCAAATGTTTCTGCTGAAAGCTGACCACTTACTGTAAGGTTAGCCATTTTACCAAAGAAATCTTCTTTATAGTTTACTTCACCATTTTCATCTAATGGAGGATTTTTAGGATCAAGCGTTGTGACTCTAAACATTTCTCCTGCACCTTCACAGTCACTTGCTGTAATAAGTGGTGTATGTGCATAAACGAAGTTACGTTCTTGGAAGAACTTATGAATTGCATAAGCTGCAAGAGAACGTACTCTAAATACTGCTGAGAAAGTATTTGTTCTTGGTCTTAAGTGAGCGATTTGTCTTAAAAATTCAAATGAGTGACGTTTCTTTTGAAGTGGGTATTCACTTGGACAGCTCCCTTCTACTACAATTTCAGTTGCTTTGATTTCGAAAGGTTGTTTTTGTCCTGGTGTTAAAATCATATTACCCGTTACGATAATTGCTGCACCTACACCAAGTTTTGCAATTTCTTTGAAGTTCTCTAATTGGTCTTCAAATACGATTTGTACACTTTTGAAGAATGTTCCATCATTAAGTTCAATGAACCCAAATGTTTTTGAATCTCTAACTGTTCTTACCCAACCTGCTACTGTTACAATTTGACCTTGATACTTGTCTGTATCATGATATAAATGTCTGATTGCTACTGTATCCATTTACTCCATCTCCTTTAATCTATTCTTATTTTTGGCAAAGACAATAAAAAAGCCCCATCCCTATAAAAATTTATAGGGACGAAGCTGTATCTCCGCGGTACCACCCTAGTTGACCTTATGGCCCAACTCTGATCCAAGTATATCTACTAATATACTCTAGATGTAACGGTCTAGTCCCGTCTAAGCCTACTCATTGCTTTTCGGTTAGAAACTCCAAGATGTTCTTCATCTAATACGTATTACCAAATTCCCAGCACCATTGGCTCTCTAAAAATACTCTTACTAGACTACTCTTCTTTTCATCGTCTATTGCTTTATTCTAACTTAAATTATGTCCTCATTATAGAGTGTTCTATTTCGTTTGTCAACACCCATACCCTATAAGCGTTGGCGCATGACTTCGTACATACAGATTGAAGCTGCAATAGATGCATTTAAAGACTCTAAGCCACCAGGCATTGGAATGTATACATTCTGATCAGCTTTTGCAATGGCTTCTCCAGATACACCATTTCCTTCATTTCCAATAACTAACATAAGCCCTTTTGTAAGATCTGCTTTAGCTACTTCCTTAGCTGTATCATCTAATGCTGTTGTAAAGCATGTAAGTCCATGCCCCTTTGCCCACGCCATATAATCTTCTAATGATTTATCTGTTATAACAGGTACATGTAATGATGCTCCCATTGTACTTCTAACTGTTTTAGGACTATAAAGGTCTACGCATCCTTTAGTGAGGAAAATGGCATCTACACCAAACCCATAGGCACTTCTAATAATAGTTCCTAAATTACCTGGGTCTTGAAGATTCTCAAGCATAAGGTAGAACCCATTTGCTTTAACCTCTATATCTTCTAATTGTAATGTTTTCATCTTCACAAGGGCTAAAACGCCTTGAGGTGTCTGTGTATCGCTAATCACTTTAAAAAGTTCACTTGGTACAAGAAGAGCATTTCTTGTAGCGGATACCTTTAAAAGGCTTTCATCAAATAAGTCACTCATTACAATCGTATCAATTTCATACTCTTGTGGTATCTCATTAATACTTCTAATGCCTTCTATAATAAATAAACCTTGTTTTTTACGCTCATTTTTCTTACTTTGTAGCAACTGAATGTTCTTAATAATAGGATTCGCTGCACTTGTAATAAACTTACTATTTGCCATAACGTTTTGCCTCTAGTATTTGAATCTGCTTGTTGCTTCCAACTACAACAAGTGTGTCTTCTTGCTCTAATATATAATTAGGAGATGGAGAAATATCAATGACACCGCCTCTTTGAACAGCAATAATATTGATGCCATATACACCACGTGGGTCTAACTCAATAATGCTCTTACCTCTCCATTCTGGTAAGATACCCATTTCAATAATACTATATTCTGAAGAAAGTTGGATGTGATCGAGGATATTCCCTGAAATAAGGTTATTCGCAATACGGATACCCATTTCCTGTTCTGGTAAAATAATACGGTCTGCTCCAATTTTTCTAAGTACACGTTCATGAATCTCACTACTTGCCTTTGCAACAACGTAAGGAATGCCTAATTCTTTTAAAAGTAATGTCGTCATAATACTGGATTGAATATCTTTACCAATTGCTACAATCGCTACATCAAAATTACGAATTCCAAGTGATTTAAGGGTATCCATATCTGCTGCATCTGCCTGTACGGCATGTGTTACAAACGGCGCAATCTCTTGAATACTCTCTTCACACTTATCGACAACCATTACCTCATAACCTGCTTCTGATAATGTTGTTGCAAGACTAATGCCAAATCTACCTAGCCCAAAAATTACAAATTGTTTCCCTCTCATTATTTAACCCTCTCTTTCTAACCTACCAAGACTTTCTCTTCTGGATATTGAATGATGTGTTTTTCTTTTGTTTTGCCTTGTCTTACCATAAGGGCTACTGCAATTGTAATAGTACCTAATCGTCCAATAAACATCAGCATAATAATAATGATTTTCCCTATAGGTGTCAGGCTTGTTGTAATACCTAAAGTTGAACCTACTGTACCAAAGGCTGATACCACCTCAAATAACAGCTCCATAAAGGCTGCATCTTCTGTGACAGTTAAAATCATTAGTGTACCCAAAACAACTACAATAGCAATAATCACTACAGTTAGTGCTCTTGCTATAACAGCCATTGGAATACGACGTTTATAAACCACAGTATTTTCTCTCCCTTTAATTGTAGAGAGTGCACATAAAACTAGAACACCTATTGTAACAGTCTTCACACCACCTGCTGTACCTGCTGGTGATCCCCCAATGAACATTAAAATAACACTCATAAGTTGTGAAGCTGGTGTTAATTCCGCTAATGGTAATGTATTAAATCCTGCTGTACGTGGTGCTACAGATTGGAAAAGTGCCGCATATATCTTATCTTTTAAGCTTAATGCACCTAAAGTTGCTGGGTTGTTATATTCTACTAAGAAGAAGAAAACAAATCCTATTACAATAAGTATTATTGTAATAGTCCATACAAGTTTTGTATGTAACGATAATTTATAAAAAGCTTGTTTCCATGTAAAATGCTCTGCTGATTGACGTTTCATCTTAATGATATTATAAGTATCAATCCATACACTAAACCCAAGTCCACTTGCTATAATAAGTCCCATAATCGTAAAGTTAATGATCCCATTCCCTACATAAGGTACTAAACTATTTGATCCGACCAAATCAAATCCTGCATTACAAAAGGCTGAAATCGCATGGAAAATAGAATACCCTATACCTTTTATAAGGCCATGTTCTGGTATAAAAACCAAAGATAATAAAATTGCACCTATACCTTCTACCAAAAAGGTAAGCTGCACAACTGCTTTGGCAAATCTTACAATCCCTGCCGTTGTATTAAAACTAAATGCCTCTTGCATAAGAAGTCTGTTTTTTAAAGTGATTTTTTTACCCATAAAAACAAAAATCATACTTACTAAAGACATAAAACCAAGTCCACCTATTTGGATACAAAACAAAATAACGATTTTTCCAAACAAAGACCAATACTCTAATGTATTCACGACTACAAGTCCTGTTACACAAACTGCTGAAGTAGAAGTAAATAAAGCATCAATAAAGCCTGTAGTTTGTCCACTTTGACTACTTATCGGTAACATGAGCAGTACTGTTGCAACTAAGATAACCATTAAGAAGCCAGCTACTAAGATCTGTGAAGGTCCTAGGCTACTTCTAAAAATCCCATGTTGCTCATTTACATTGTTCATTTTCTCATTCTCTCCTATGATTTACTAATTTTATGTAATCGTTTGTTATTATATCATACCCTACTTTAAAATACAGCCTTTTCATATCTTTTCTTAACGCTTTCTTAACTTTTATTAGGTTTAGCATTTTCACTTATTATCATGTATATAAGGCTTGGCTATTTAAATGTAAAAAAAGGTAGCAAAATGCTACCTTTTTAAATGATCATCTATTTTTCTAAAACTGCACCATTGTATACAAGACCTTTATCACTATCTACTGTAATAGTCGTTGCATTGCTAACAGCCTCAACCACATTTTTAGCCCCAATAATAACTGGAATGTCTAAAGTTCGACCTACAATCGCTGCATGGTTATTTTCTTCATGTGTGCTTTCTTCAACAACGATAGCACTAGCTTTTTTCATATAAGGTAAGAAAGTATTATCTGTTTTAGCAGTGACCAAGATATCTCCTTTTTTGAAGTATCTATCTGCTTCTTGTAATACTTTAATAACACTTGCTTTACCTGTTACAGCTTTTTTGCCATAACCTATACCACGTGCTAATACATTACCTACATATTGCGCTTTAAGAACGTTCGTTGTGCCTGCTACACCAACGGGAACACCTGCCGTAAGGACAACTACATCTCCTTGATTGGCAAATCCAAGTTCTTCCGTTTTCTTAATTGCCGTGTTAAAGACTTCATCTGTTGACCCTTCTTCTATATTCATAAGAAGTGGCGTACATCCCCATACTAGATTCAGCTGACGTTGTACCCTTTCATCTGTTGTACAAGCTACAATTGGGCAAGTTGGTTTATACTTAGATACAGCGCGTGCTGTATGTCCTGACTTACTAATCGTCACAATAGCTGCTGCCCCTAGCTCTGTTGCTGTCTGGCAAGTAGCATGACTAATCGCATTCGTCATGCTAAGCTTAGCTTCATTTAAAGCCATTGGTAAATTATAAAGCTTACTTGCGCCTTCTGCAGTAATAGCGATGCGATTCATCATACTAATAGCTTCAAGGGGATAATCTCCTTTAGCTGTTTCACCTGATAACATAATAGCAGATGTACCATCAAAAATAGCATTAGCGACGTCACTTGCCTCCGCACGTGTAGGGCGTGGGTTACGAATCATAGAATCTAGCATCTGTGTTGCTGTTACAACAACTTTACCTAAGTCATTTGCTTTTTTAATAAGTATTTTCTGTACAATAGGTACTTCTTCTGCAGGAATTTCTACACCAAGATCCCCACGCGCAACCATAATAGCATCTGCAACTTGAAGAATTTCATCAATATTATTTACGCCATCACGATTTTCGATTTTAGCAATAATCTGGATATGACTGCCACCATTTGCTTCAAGTACCTGACGGATTTTCACTACATCATTAGCACATCTGATGAAAGAAGCTGCAATATAGTCAAAGCCTACTTCTGCGCCAAACTTAATATCTGCTAAATCCTTATCTGTTAAAGCAGGTAAATTTACAAATACATCAGGGATATTAATCCCTTTTCTTGAGCCCAGTATTCCCCCGTTTTCCACAATACACTCGACTTCTGTACTGGTAAGATTTTTTACTTTTAACTCAATTAAACCATCATCAATAAGAATACGACTACCACGTTTTAAATCATAGGGTAAGTTCTTATAAGTCACACTGACTCTTTCTTTATTTCCTTCTACCTCTTCCGTAGTAAGCGTAAAAATGTCACCAATATTTAACTTAATCTCTTGATCATCTGCCATAATACCCGTACGAATTTCAGGTCCTTTAGTATCTAGGATGAGCGGAATAGGTCTACCTATTTCTTCTCTTACCTGTTTTACACGTTTCACTGTTTCACCATGAATCTCATGATTATCATGTGAAAAATTAATACGGATAGCATCTGCTCCTGCCATAATAATCTTTCTAATTTGGTCACATTCTCTTGTTTTAGGCCCAAGTGTACTCACAATTTTAGTTTTACGCATCGCTTTTCTCCCTTTAATAAATCTCTATTTTATCTTCTAGCAAAGAATATCGCTTAAACTATACATATATGGGTCTAACTGTTTAGTCATTTTGAGTGCTTCATTAATATCATAATCTACGTATTGTCCATTGATATAAGCTACAACACGTTTTGCCTTGCCTTCACAAAGGAGGTCTACTGCTTTTGCTCCCATCATAGACGCTTGCATTCTATCTACAGCAGTAGGAGAACCCCCTCTTTGAAGATGTCCTAAAATAGTAGCGCGTGATTCAATACCTGTTACTTTTTCTATAGTTTGTGCAAGCTGTTCTGCCCCCCCTACACCTTCTGCTACAACAATTAGGAAATGTTTCTTACCTTTATTTTTATTTTCAATAATTTTTTTAACAATCTCTTCATCACTTGGTCTTGGTACCTCTGGTAAAAGCACCATTTCAGCTCCAGAGTTAATAGCACACCAAAGTGCAATGTAACCTGCATGGCGTCCCATAACTTCTACAATGGAACAACGTCTATGTGAAGTAGATGTATCACGAATCTTATTAATTGCATCCATAGCTGTATTAACAGCTGTATCAAAACCGATTGTATATTCTGTACATGCAATATCAAGGTCAATTGTACCTGGTACACCTATTGTATTAATTCCGAGATTTGCCAATTTTTCTGCGCCTTGAAATGAACCATCTCCACCAATGACAACAAGTCCATCAATACCAAATACACGGCACATGTCAGCCCCTCTTTGTTGTCCTTCAGCTGTTATAAACTCTTTACATCGAGCTGTTTGAAGAATAGTTCCTCCACGCTGAATAATATCTGATACACTACGTGTATCCATTTCAAATACATCTCCTGCAAGTAATCCATTGTAGCCTTTACGGATACCCATCACTTTTATACCTCGTGAGATAGCTGTCCTTACGACTGATCGGATCGCTGCATTCATACCTGGTGCATCTCCACCACTTGTTAAAACACCTATTGTTGTTACTTTTTGACTCATGAGAAACAACCCCCTGTTGTTTTAGTATTTTGTATTAATGCCTTGCTTTGATAACTATTTAACTTGTAGAAAATTTAAACTTGTGTACATTATATTGATCGATTTTAATTTTACCTAACTATTTTTTAAATTGCAATATCATTTCTCAGATTTTGGTACTACTACACAGGTATTACCTAAGAGGTTTTTAAGCTCCTGTATAATCTGGTCATTCACTTGTACATTATATTTAGGTGGAAATGGCTTTTTCATGTTATCCTCTAAGGATTCTACGATTATTCTAGTTTTTCCTGGATACTTTGCAAATATACTTAAAAGCTGTTTACGTATATCTTCTGTGCGCTGACTTGCATCTAATCTTAATAAAATATGATCTACTTCTTGATCTGGATTTAAAATAGCCTCTAAGGTTGTTAAATCATCTACAAGCACAACCGCTGCTTCCTCTTCTTTAATAGAAATATGACCTTTAATCATATAAACCTTCGTTTCATCTACTCTTTCAAACTTTTCAAACTGGTTTGGGAAGACAATACACTCTATAGTGCCTGTTGTATCTTCTAGAGTAATAAAGGCCATCTTACGATTTGTCTTGGTGTAAATGACACGTTTTTCCGCTAACAATCCACCTACTATAACTTGCTGGCCATCTGTTATTTTGTAGTCGCCATCAAATTCTGCCCCTTCTTCTTCTGTCATCTCTAGATCCACTGCATGATGTGTGATGTATTTCTCAAGTTCGCCACTTACTTTATCAAGTGGATGCCCACTTAAGTAAATTCCTAATACTTCTTTTTCAAAGTTTAAAATCTCCTTCATCTCAAACTCTGGTACATTTGGTAGATGGTCATCAAAAGCATTCCCCTCTTCTGCGTCTCCACCTATGCTAAAGAGATCTATCTGCCCTGCTATATTATTACGTCTATTGGTAGCTACACCATCTGCAATTTGCTTGTAAGCTGCCATATACTGGCTACGCTTACCACCAAAGTCATCAAAAGCACCTGCTAAAATAAGGCTTTCTACGCTTCGCTTATTCACATCTTTAGAATCCATACGGTTATAGAAGTCAGTCAGGCTCTTGAAGTGGCCATTCTTTTCGCGTTCTTCTACAATCTTTTCAATAACGTTACGGCCTACATTCTTAATGGCTGCTAGCCCATACATAATACAGTCATCTTTCGTACTGAAATAAGCATAACCTTCATTGATATGAGGGGCTATAACTTGTATTCCCAGCTTTTTACAGCTATCAATATACTGCCTAATTTTAGGTGTTACATCCATAACAGATGTCATAAGTGCTGCCATAAACTCTACTTTATAGTAAGTTTTAAGGAAAGCCGTCTGGTAGGCAACTACTGCATAAGCTGCCGCATGTGATTTGTTGAAGGCATACTTAGCAAAGTCAATCATATCATCAAAGATTTGGTTTGCAATTTCTTTTGGAATACCATTAGCAATCGCACCTGGTACATCCACGCCATCTCCATTAAGGAAAATATCACGTTCTTTTTGCATCACATCTGTTTTCTTTTTCCCCATAGCACGACGAAGTAGGTCACTTCGGCCTAAACTGTAACCTGCAAGGTCTCGTACAATCTGCATAACCTGTTCCTGATAAACAATACAGCCGTAAGTATTTTCTAGAATAGGTTTAAGAGCAGGGTGCGTATAAGTAATGCTCTCCTTATCACGTTTACCATCTACATACTTTGGAATAAAGTCCATTGGGCCTGGTCTATATAAAGATACCCCCGCAATAATATCTTCAAGGCTCTCTGGACAAAGTTCTTTCATGAAAGACTTCATCCCAGCACTCTCTAGCTGGAATACCCCCTCTGTGTTTCCTGATGCAATCATTTGATACACTTTAGGATCTTCATAGTTGATACTATGCATATCAAGTTCCACACCATGATTTTGCTTCACTAACTTCACTGCATTATCAATAACTGTTAGTGTTCTAAGACCTAGGAAGTCCATCTTGAGAAGGCCTAGTTCTTCAAGGGTAGTCATTGGGTACTGAGTTGTAATAACACCATCACTCGCATTGAGTGGTACGTACTCTACTACAGGCTTTTTAGAAATTACAACACCTGCTGCATGGGTAGAGGAGTGACGTGGTAGCCCCTCTAACTTAAGGGCTGTATTAATGAGGTATTTTACTTTCTCATCTGTTTCATAGAGCATATTAAGCTCTTCATTCATATTAAGTGCCTTACTTATGGTCATCTTAAGCTCATTTGGAATCATCTTAGCAATACGGTCTACTTCTGGATAAGGCATATTGATAGCACGGCCTACGTCACGGATAACCGCCTTGGCTGACATGGTTCCAAAAGTAATAATCTGTGCTACACGGTCTTCACCATATTTATGAATAACATAATCAATAACTTCCTGACGTCTTTCATAACAGAAGTCGATATCGATATCAGGCATACTGATACGTTCTGGGTTTAGGAACCTTTCAAAAAGTAAACTATACTTAATCGGGTCGATATCTGTAATCTCTAGAGCATAAGCTACAATACTTCCTGCTGCCGAACCACGTCCTGGCCCTACTGGAATTCCTTGTCGCTTTGCATACTTGATGAAATCACTTACAATAAGGAAATAATCCACAAAACCCATTTGAATAATAATACCAAGTTCATATTCTAAACGCTTACGAAGCTCATCTGTCACAGGAGTATAGCGTATAGCAAGTCCTTCATCACAGAGTCTTCTAAGATACTCTTCTGGCGACTCTTCTGTAGGGACATCAAAACTTGGTAATTTCAGTTCATGGAAGTCAAAAGTTACATTACATCTTTCTGCAATTTTAGCTGTATTTTCTAAAGCCTCTGTTGCATAAGGAAAGAGTGCATACATTTGCTCTGGACTCTTAAGGTAGTACTGTCCCCCTTCATAAATCATACGGTCTTCATCCTGCATAGTTTTACCTGTCTGAATGCAGAGTAGTACTTCATGTGGGTTAGCATCTTCTTCTAATATATAGTGCACGTCATTAGTGGCTACAAGTGGAATTCCTGTCTCCTGCGCAATGCGCAAGGTCTGAGGGTTTACCTTGGCTTGTTGACTCATACCATGATCCTGAAGTTCTAAATAAAAATGATCTTTCCCCATGATTTCCTCATAAAGGAGTGCTGCTTCTTTTGCTTTTTCATAATTATCTTCTAGAAGGGGTCTAGAAACAGGACCAGCTAAACAGGCACCTAGGGCAATAAGCCCCTCATGGTGCTCTCTTAAAAGATCAAGGTCAATACGCGGCTTACGATAGAAGCCTTCTATAAAGCCTTGAGAAACCATTTTAATCAGATTCTGATAACCTTCATTATTTTTAGCAAGAAGTACAAGATGGTTATATCTTAAATCTTGTTTTTCTTTATCAAATCTTGTTCGTGGTGATACATAGACTTCACAACCAATAATAGGTTTAACGCCTATATTCTTCGCTTCTTTATAAAAATCAATTGCACCATACATAACCCCATGGTCTGTAATGGCAAGTGCACCCATTCCTAATTCTTTCGTTTTTGCAAGGAGTTCTTTTATTTTGGCGGAGCCATCTAATAAGCTATATTCTGTATGAACATGTAGATGTGTATAAGGCTTTGTCATAAGTGCCTCCTTTCTTTTGTTACGCATCTGTTTTATATTTAAATTATTTGTTTTATTATATCACTTTTAGGTATTTGGTGGATAGACTCTGGAGATTTTATATAACAAAAAGCCTAGGAAAACTGAAAAACAATCTTCCTAGGCTCTTTTACCCCACCGTGTCCACAATGTCCATTTTGTGGCTTTTCTATTGGTATAGAAAAGTTTTACAGCTTATTATATACTATAATGCTTGCAATAGCTACATATTCTTTTCTAAATTTCTTTTTCTAGGTGTACATAACCTTATTTATAGTCTATAGTATTAAGCAAATTTATTCCGAATGCGAGGTGTTTTCATGTCCTTTTTAAGATTTTTAAAAGATAAATGGTTAGTGTTACTTACTTACAGTATACTAATACTTTTTACCATTATTTTTCTACGTGCTATTCATACAGCAGTTTATCCTATTGTATTTCTTATTACGCTTTATACAATTGCATTAATCGTTTTACTCCTTCTAGAGTATATAAAAAAGCATGCTTACTATAAAACCGTACAAGATCAGCTTCAAAATCTTGACCAAAAATATTTGTTATGTGATATCATTTCACAAGCTCATTTCCAAGAAGGTGAGCTCTTCTATGAGATACTTAGAGCTACTACAAAATCTATGAATGATCATCTAGATGCTTATCAAATGGAACGCATTGCTTACCAAGAGTATATTGAAATGTGGGTTCATGAGATAAAAACCCCCATTGCCTCAGCTAAACTCCTTGCTGAAAATCATAAAGATCCTATCACGTGTAGTATGGCTGAAGAAATAGATAAAATTGAAATCTTCGTAGAACAAGTTTTATTCTATTCTAAAAGTAATACAACTGAAAAAGATTATATTATTAAAAGCTTATCTCTTCAAAACATCGTAAATAAAGTAATTAAAAAATATGCCTCAGCCTTTATTAGTCTACCTATCCAACTTAGTCTTGCTCATTTAGACTATACCGTATACAGTGACGCCAAGTGGCTAGAATTTATACTTAGCCAAATTCTAGGTAATAGTATTAAGTACCTTAATAAGGAAGAAAAGCAGATTAAAATCTTTGCTACTGAAGATTCAGGTCGCCTCTGCCTTCATATTGAGGATAATGGTATCGGTATTGTCGCATCAGACCTTAGTCGTGTATTTGACAAAGGCTTTACGGGTGAAAACGGACGTATCTATGGTAAATCTACAGGTATCGGTCTCTATTTATGCAAGAAACTGTGTCTCAAACTAGGTCTTGAACTTAACCTTTCTTCTGTTCATACAGAAGGTACAAGGATCACACTCATTTTTCCAAAGAGTAAAATGTTTTTACTTGAATCCTGAGTTTCCTTACAAGTTTGTAAGATTAGCGTTAGCTTAATCCATGGTAGTTTTTTTGTATTCCCTTTAAACTGAATGCATACGCTTCAATCACAAGGAGGATTTACAATGGATTTATTTAAAAATGGCCTAAATGGCTTCCAGCTTAAATTACTGGCACTTATCTTTATGACATTTGACCATATTGCTTATATGTTCTCAGGGATTATTCATGTGCCAATTTGGTTCCATATTATAGGACGCATCTCAGCCCCTCTTTTCATCTTTATGGTAGCTGAAGGAATGTGGCATACACGTAATCGTACCAAATATATATTACGCCTCTACTTTTCTTCTGTGGGAATGGCAGTGCTTAATAACCTTGCCAATACCTTCTTCCCTATGCCAAGTGGCGGTCTGATCATTAATAATATTTTTGCGACTATGTTCCTTATTACCTTATTCATTCATTTTGGTGAAAAGCTTATAAGCACTTTCAAGGCTAAGGACTTCAAAAAAGGAAGTTTAGCACTTCTTATTCTTCTCATTCCTTTTATTCTAACTTTTGTTGTGATAATGATGATGTCTACCTTACCTCACTTCGTACTTCAATTCATCATGACTTGTATTCCAACTCCATTACTTGTAGAAGGTGGACTTCTTTGGATTGTACTTGGCATTGGCTTTTATATGTGTAGAGGTAGCAAAAAGAAAACGGGTATTTTCTATGTTATTTTCTGTATCATTACCTTCTATCTCACAACTGGAATGGATTTATCTTTAATGAATCTCTTCTATATTAACGTGCAGTGGCTGATGATTTTAGCTTTACCGCTTCTTCTGCTCTATAATGGTCAAAAAGGTAAAGGCATGCGTAACTTCTTCTATATTTACTATCCTGCTCACCTTTATGTACTATTAGGCCTTTCACATCTACTTTATACTTTTAAAAACTAGGAGGACATCATGAAGACACTCTTACAAGTTGACAACATACAAAAATACTACGGTAATAAAGGCAATGTTACAAAAGCTCTTGACCATATTCACTTTAATGTGGAAGAAGGTGAATTTGTAGGGATTATGGGCCCTTCCGGAAGCGGTAAGACTACACTCCTTAACTGTATCTCGACTTTAGACAGTGTATCTAGTGGGCATATTTATATTGATGGCGATGATATTACCGCTCTAAAGCCTAAAGCCCTTGCAAACTTTAGGAAGGACAAACTCGGTTTTATCTTCCAAGACTTCAACCTACTTGATACTTTAACAGGTTTTGAAAACATTGCCCTTGCCCTGACCATCCGTAAAGCTCCCGCTCATCTTATTGAAGAGCAGATTCATACGCTTGCACATAAATTAGAGATTGAGGATATCCTAAGCAAATACCCTTATGAATTATCTGGTGGACAAAAACAACGTATTGCTTGCGCTCGTGCGATGATTACTAACCCTGCTCTCATCTTAGCTGACGAGCCAACAGGTGCTCTTGATTCTAAATCTGCACGTCTCTTACTTGAGAGTATTGATTATCTCAATACAAGTCTTGGTGCTACGATTATGATGGTAACACATGATGCTTTCACCGCAAGCTATGCAAGCCGTATTCTTTTTATTAAAGATGGCAGGATTTTTAATGAACTTGTCCGAGGTAACGATTCTCGCAAAGTATTCTTTAATCGCATTATAGAAGTTGTAACCCTTCTTGGAGGTGACACCAATAATGTACTTTAAACTGTCTCTTAGAAACGTCAAACGTAGTATCAAGGACTACCTCATTTACTTTCTTACCTTAACTTTTGGGGTATGTCTCTTCTATATTTTTAATGCGTTAGAAGCTCAACAAGTCATGCTTGAAATGACCGCTTCTCAGATGGAAATTATTCAAATGCTCTCAGATGTCATGAGTGTTGTATCTGTTTTTGTTTCCGTCATCCTATGCTTTCTCGTAATTTACGCCAATAACTTTCTCATTAAAAGGCGTAAGAAAGAACTTGGTATTTACCTTACACTGGGTATGCAGAAAAAGACAGTTTCTAAGCTTCTTCTTATTGAAGCCCTTATTATTGATTTTTTTGCACTTGTATGTGGACTTGTAGTAGGAACTTTCCTCTCTCAAGCCCTCTCTATTCTTACAGCACAGCTCTTCGAAGTGAATCTAAAAGCTTTTACTTTTATTTTCTCTTCCGATGCTGCACTCAAAACTATGTTTTACTTTGTCATAATTTTTATTTTTGTAGTATGCTTTAATACCTATACTATTACAAAATATGAACTGATTGATTTGCTCCATGCAGATAGAAAAAATGAAACCTTAAAAGCACCTAAGTTCGCTATTTCACTTCTTTTATTCTTACTGTCTATGAGTTCATTACTAGTAGCTTATTATCTTGCTTTTAAAAACGGACTTACGAACTTTAATATTGAATTTTTGATTGCCATTTTCCTTGGTGTTATGGGTACTTATTTATTCTATGTTTCAATCTCCAACCTTCTTATTAAACTTATAGGAAATTGTAAAGGTCTTTATTATAAAAATTTAAATCTTTTTATCCTTAAGCAAGTGAGTAGTAAACTTAATTCTCATCATATTTCTATGACACTTATTTGTTTGATGCTCTTCTTAACTTTAGGTATTTTATCTACAGGTCTCAGCTTAAGCAAAAGTTTTACAAAGGATTTAGAACGTCTGACACCTTTTGATGCAACCTTCTCTAGGCTAGACACTACAGACGCCCCCCCATTAAGCACTTCATTAAAAGCATCAGGCTTCCCTCTTGATGAACTTACTGAAAGCTATATGGATTTTAACCTTTACGAATCACCATTCCACTATAGTGACTTTTTCACTGAAGATATTATGCTTCGTTATGGTGAGAACTTTTATAACTTTAGAGAAGATACTGCCATTCATGCCATTAAACTCTCCGACTTTAACCAGCTTCGCATGTTTTGCAATGAAGTGCCACTCTCACTTCAAGCTCATGAATATGTCGTTACTTCTAGTGATATGAACCTTTGGCCTAGTATCCAATCCATTTTAAAGACTCAGCCTACACTCACTAGGCGTACTATAGAGCTTGTACCTAAGTTTGATACACCTATTGACCTAAGTTATGAGACGAATTTCTTCTCTAGCAATATGCTTACACTTATTCTACCTGACCACCTCTTAGAGCATGCACCTATTTCTAGGCAGCATCTCAACCTCAACTATAAAGGCGATAAGACTACTACAGAAATAGCGTTTAAAGAAAGTTTTGATGTACTATTTAAGACCTCTGACGAATTCTTTATTCCGCCTATAACGAAAATAGAATCCTATGAGTCTTCCTTTGGACTTTCGACTATCGTCACTTACATTGGTATCTATCTAGGATTTGTCTTCTTAATCGCAAGTGCTGCTATTTTGGCACTTCAGCAACTTTCTGAAGCAACTGACCATACAAAGCGCTATGAACTCCTTAGAAAGATTGGGGTAAGCAAATCAGAACTTAACCGTTCTTTATTCACCCAAATTGCCATTTACTTCTTTGCCCCTTTAAGCCTTGCACTTATACATGCAAGTGTAGGCATCGCTATAGCCAATGATGTGGTGAAACACTTCGGTCAAAGTAATATTGCAGTAAGCACACTTTATACCTGTTTATTTCTTCTCCTGGTATATGGTACGTATTTCCTCGCTACTTACTTTGGTAGCAAACATGTTATCACACAAAAAAAATAGGAAGCTTCGGCTTCCTATTTCTTATTGCATTAGATACCCCTGTCCACGTTTTGTCTGAATCACATCTTCAACACCTATACTTTCAAACTTCTTACGTAACCTATTAATATTGACCGTCAATGTATTATCATCCACAAACCACTCACTATCCCATAAATACTTCATCAGTTCTTCTCTCGTTACAATATTGCCTTTTTCTTTACTTAAGCAACTTAAAATCTTCCTTTCATTTTTCGTAAGTTCTACCTCTTCATCTCCTTTTAAAATAACCCCTTTTAAAAAGTTAATCTGGAAGTTTCTAAAGGCCATAACCTCTTGGTAAGCTGCATAAGTTCTCTTAATAAGAGCTGCAACACGCGCTAGAAGAATTTGTGTATTGTATGGCTTAGTCACAAAGTCATCTGCCCCTAAGTTCATACTCATCAGCTCGTCCATCTCACTATCTCTACTTGTCACTATAATAATCGGCGTTGTAAGATCTTTACGTATTTCTCTGCATATATAATATCCATCATAAAGTGGCAAATTAATATCTAATAAAATAAGATGTGCCTGAGCTTTCTTTATCTCCTCTATTACATTTTCAAAAGCAGTTACAACAAGAGGCTCATAACCATATCTCTTAAGTAATTCACTAAGCTCCATGCGAATTTTTTCATTATCTTCTATGATTAATATTTTATACATTTCATTCACCTTATTTTTATTCTTTTCCTTGAGTATTAGTGTATCACAAATCTTACTTTCTTAGTATGTATAGAGCCTGTTCCAACAGACTCTTTTAAATTTAACTATTTAAAGTGATTAAATAATTATATAAATTTTTCTAAGTCATGCTTATTTAAGTGAATGCTTCGACATTTATAACTTAATATTCATAGCTGCCTTTACTTCGTCCATTGTAACATCCCCTATGCGATTAGCTTTATGACTACCATTTATAATAAGCTCTTTCACCTCATCTAAATGTTTTTCATAATAAGCACGTTTTTCTCTTATTGGGTCTAGGAGTGTATTGATACAACCCGCTAATCGCTTTTTACAAGCTACGCAGCCAATATTAGCCCCCTTGCATCTATCACAAATATCTTCATACTCGTCATTATTAAGGGCTTTATGATACTGACTTACCGTGCAAATATCTGGATGACCTTTATCACTCACTCTAATTCGAGCTGGGTCTGTAACGGCTGCTTGTACTTTTTGCACTACCTCTCTTTCTGTATCTGAGAGATATAGGGCATTACCGAGGCTCTTACCCATTTTGCTATTACCATCTAACCCAACTAATCTTGGTGTTGGACTTAGTAAGGTATCTGGCTCCTTCAAAACCTCTTGCCCTTTACCATAAAGTTCGTTAAAGCGTCTTACGATTTTTCTCGTCTGCTCCATATGAGGGAGCTGATCTTCATTCTTTTTTGATGCATTTCCTTCAACTCCTTTTTTCTTAATAAAACAAAAAACTCCTACTCCAAAATAGGAGTAGAAGTCTACTTAGCCACCTAAAAAGTTCTTATCACATACTGACATATGCTCTCATCATAACGGTTAGAGTTTCCGTCATCGCCTACTCTTCTCATTTCGGGATGCCCTCGTAAGTCCATTCACTCAAATATAAAATATTGCATCGCACCAACCTGCAACTCTCTGAAAATTAATTATTAATTTGTATAGAGATGGATTTATTACTAAATTCATAGTCCACGGTTACATTTTCTACTGTTTCAGCATTATTATATGTCAGCATACTATTAAATGATAACCTATCATTTGTTATCCATTCAACACTGTTAATACTGCAATAATTTTCATTGTCTATACGCATAGGTACATTTACTCCTTTCTGAGCGCCATATACACCCCTTGCTGTCCCCACTAATTCTGGGCTTATCTTACCATTTATTATATCTATAATGACTATAAATTCACTTTTATTAGAGGCCATTTTCACTGCTAATAGCGAATGATCCGGTGATGGTATGATATCTGTTATATACATAAAGGGTTCTGGAAATGCAATATATTGTTCAAGTACATTATCTTTTATTCTCCAAAGTACATTATGGCTTCCATAATCAGAGTAATTGTTAAATAACATAAAAATAAGACTTCCATCTGATAATTTATAAATATTTTCGCTTTGATAACTTTGCGATAAAATATCCACTGCAAACATGGCTGCTTGTGCTATTTTTTCTTGTTCACTCTTTATAAAAGGTGTTATTTTCTTAATAGCCTTTTCCCTTAATACTTCATCATTAAAACATTCTACAAGCCGATTAATTGCAATATACACATATTCTTCTTTATGACTTTTTAATGCATCAAAAAATTTATCAGCATCATATTCTATTCCCGGTGTTAATTCCATATTTTCAGGTGATAAATAACGTATATAAAGTTCTGTACTTTGATTTTTTAAATATTCTACAGCGTATACAGTACTCGATAATGAAATAAAAATACAAATACAAGCGACTAATCCTATCCACTTTTTTAAATTATTTTTTTGTGTTTTTTCTATGTATGCTACACTTTCTATTAAATCATCATCAATCATCCCTATTTCTTTATAAAGCCATTTTTTATTCATATTTCAAACCCTTCCTTCTCAAGATATTTTTTAAGTTTACTCCTTGTTCTATGTAACATAGACTTTACCTTACTACTGCTCATATTAAAATTTGTAGAAATCTTTTTGATTGAATCCGAATACCAGTATCTCCTAATAAATACACTTCTAGCTTCTCTATCAATCGTATATAAAAATTTACTAATTGATTTTGCTAACTCACCATGCTCATACTGATTCTCTACTGTATCTGGTGAAGATAAACATTCTTCTAATTCTGATAAAATAACATCAAATTCATTATTACGCTTTTTCGCCTTATTATAACTATACTTATCAAGTGCAATATTACGTATTACCCTCCCTAAAAAAACAGATAATTTATTAGGCCAATTGGGGGGGATTATATTCCAGGCAGCCATATAAGTATCATTTTCACATTCTTCTATATCTGCATAATTAGACAATATATTTGATGCAATAGCCCTGCAATAATGTCCATATTTACTCTTTGTTTCAATAATAGCCATTTGAGATCGTTGCCAATATAAAGTAATTATCTCCTTATCATCCATACATTTATCTCCTCTTATTCATTCTAATGAGTGTTTCTAAATATCTTTACCTATATAGTAGAGAATGAATTAGATGCGTTGCACATTATTTTATTATTTTATCATCAAAAAAAGTCCCACTTCACGTAGGACTTCTCTCATCACATTTATTATGCTTTTTTAACGAACTCTGATTTTAATTTCATAGCACCAAATCCATCAATTTTACAATCAATGTCATGGCCATCTGCTGCATCATAAATTAAACGGATACCTTTTACTTTTGTTCCAATTTTAATAGAAGATGAGCTACCTTTAACTTTAAGGTCTTTGATTACTGTTACAGTATCTCCATCTGCTAAAACGTTACCGTTTGAATCTTTGATTACTTGCACGTCCTCACTAGCTTCTTCACTTCCTGGTGTCCACTCATGTGCACATTCTGGACAAACTAAAAGACTACCATCTTCATAAGTATATTCTGAATTACATTTTGGGCAATTTGGTAAATGTTCCATGTTTATCTCTCCATTTCTCGTCTCATTCTAGTCTTTCTCAAGCTTCTCTATACTATCATAGTCTTGTCATCTTGACAAATCTAATGCTTTCCATTTATTTTTTCTTAAATATTGACTCTTATTATTCCTTATATTATGTTAAAGAAGTATATTATCAAAATATTAAACAAACTAATTTCAAAGGAGAATTTTAATGAGCTTAGCAAAGCACACCTTATACAAGATATACATATTGAAATCAGTGATTTTAAAAGTGAGACAGCTTGTCTAGCAAAGGAACATATTAAAACTTTTTTTGTTAAAGAAGTAAAAGGCTTTATAGGCCATGCAGGATGGTATGCTCATAATCTGGAAAGCATTATGCCTACAGGACCTAAAGAATCTTTTCCAGATGTACTTATGGAAAAAACTGCATTTTCTTTAGAAGCACACACTTCTGCATCCATTTGGATAGAGTTTAATGTACCTGATCATGCCAAGGCTGGCATATATAAAGGTACGATTAGCTTCTTGTCTACATTAGATGATGAAAAACTTGTTTTTGATTATGAATTAGAAGTTTTAGATGCAATGCTTCCTAGTGCTAGAAACTATAGATTCGATGTAGAATACTGGCATCATCCTTATAGCAGTGCAGAATATTATAATGTAATCCCATTCTCATCAGAGCACCTAGACTTATTAAAATCTCATTTATCTCTGTATAAAGAATTAGGCGGACATGCTATTACAGCTACTATTGTAGAGGAGGCTTGGGGCGGTCAAACCTATAGCAAAAATCCAGTTCATTACCCATCTATGATTAAATGGATTAAAACATTAGAGGGGAAATGGTCATTTGATTATACCCATTTTGATAAGTGGGTTCAATTAGGAAAAGATTTAAATATAGCCGATGTGGTCATTTGTTATAGTATGCTTCCTTGGAATAATAAAATTACTTACTATGATGAGCTCACTATGAAACAGCACACTATGACTGTTAGTATTGATCATTTACAAGAATACCGCTCTGTATGGATTCCTTTTTTAGAAGCCTTTATTGAGCACTTAGATGAGAAAAACTGGTTTCACACTATTTATATGGGCTATGACGAAAGACACAATATGGGCGCTGTTTTCGATATTGTAGATGAGATTCAAAATAAAGATGGAAAAACTTTAAACAAGTCCGCTGCCTTTAATGACTTTGAAGGTAATCAACAAATCTTTAATCGTTTAGATAGTGCAAGTGTAGGCCTTGAAGAAATCCGCCAATCTGTAGAAAGCTTTAAAGCGCAAGTAGAAAAGAGAAAACGAGAAGGTAAAAAGACTACTATGTATACAGCAACAGAGCATTTCCCTAATAGTTTTATTAAATCTATGCCTGTGGAAAGTTACTGGACCATTATGTATGCAGGCTCCCTAGGGGCAACAGGTTATCTTCGCTGGGCATTTGATGCCTGGGTAGAAGACCCATTAGAAGATGCTACACATTCAGCTTTTCAAGCTGGGGACTGTTTTTTAGTTTATCCTTCTCCTAAAGAAAAGAAAGTTAAACATTCTCTTAGGTCTATAAGGCTTACTAAATTAGATGAAGGTGTTAGAGATTTAAATAAACTTTATCTTATCAAAGAAACAAATGCCTATTTTAAACATAAGGTAGAAACTCTATTAGAGAAAGTAAAAAGTCAGTACCCCTATGAAGAAGTAGAAACACCTACTTCCTGGGCTATAGCTGGTAGACCAGCAAAATGGGCGACGTCTGATACTCAATATCTTATGGTGCAAGATATGAATGCCCTAAAGGCTCAAATAAAAGATATAACCCAAGATTATATTCATTACCTAAAAATAAACAACGCCAATACAGAGAAATTTTAAATATATTTTTGTACATATTTTAATTTTTCTTTTCATAATACCTAAACTGACTTTGTAAGGCTTGTTTAATTTCCACTCTATACTTTTATCTAAAATGCTAAAGTTAAATTTTTTTCTTATTTTTGCGAAGCATTTTGCTTTCTCATTCCTATATATAGGATATAAGGATGCGAACCAAATCCTAGGCAAGTTCTATTCCTTTACGCGTTCTAAGAAATCCTTTTATCTTCTTGAGTTTCCCCCTTACTCAAGATATAAAACTTTCTTAGAACACCGCACTACTTAGTGGTGGCAACTAAGTAGATACGAGAAATATTCTAATTATCTATCAATATGGTACTTTAGGCTACGCTTACGGTAACTCCTACCTATGGCAGGCAGACTTAGCCCCTTGCAGTGATACATACACTGGTATCCCTTTCATCTATAGCGCCTAATCCGCACTCCCATAGCGAGGTAATATCTTCCGCTATGACCTATCTACCTACTTGATATACCTCATGAATAAATCTCTTGCGTTTAAACTATATTTTGCCACAAAAACAAAAAGCATACTTAGGCTCGTCTATTTTAATTAAGGGGGAGACGGCTTAGGTATGCTTTTTGTACATTTTTATTTATAACTCCACTCTTTCACTTTAGCCTGCATATATCTTTCTCACTATCTTATATGTTTAATCATTGTATAAATTCTATCTAACTTTTTCTTTATAGCACTCCTTCTGTCTGGCACTAAGGTTAAGTTACTTCTTCTAGCAATCTCTAATACTACTTCATCAATAGTCATAGCATCCGTCTGAATAATGCCTTCTGTAATCTCATTCTGAAAAGCTACTAAGCACCTATCTATCTGCTGTTCTGCCCAGCTTGTTTCATACTCAAGGCGCTTTCTTAATCGTTTTAAAAGCGTACTTTTATTCGCATATAAAATAACCTATATTTTCTGGGTCATAGACAAAGGCATCTTGTAAATGCCTCTTAAGTTCAAAATCTGTTTGTGTCTTGCCCGATCCAAATGCACCATTAATCCATATAATCATTGTGTTCTCCTATTTTACCCAAATGCTTTCTTCTGGTATAGTAATATATCTTGAAAATAGTTCAACTTCTAAAGGTTCATCAAAATCTTTCTCTACAGTCTTAAGGAGTTCTATGCGCACAGGATACCCATTAAGACCATTCCCCTTACATACAAAACCTACACTGCCTGAATACATCCTATGCTCAGGTTCTGCCTCTAAATATTCTTTAAGGAAAAAGTTAAGCTGTTCCCCATCTTCTGTCTCATAATGTAATAAAATTAAAGCTTTATCTGGTGGACAAACCTCCTCCAAATGCTTTATGTACTCTTCTTTAAAGTGCTCTCGCTCCGCTGGCTCAATATTTTGCAATATTTCTTCTAGCCTTTGTAACCCTTCATCATAATAATAGTACTTTTCAACTTCATCTATATAGAAAACGCGCTTCTTTCCTGTCGCTTCGTCAAAGTACTGAATCCTCGTATTAGGCTCCGCCTTACCTATATTTACCCTAAAAGAATGCTCTATACGAACAGTATAATGAGACTCGGCTACATTCAAAATCATAGGCATAAGTTTATTTAGATTATCTACTGGAAGCTCTGTATCACTTTCTAATCTATACTCACTTAATATAAGCTCTTCCATAGAACCCTCTAACCATTCCTTAGGTATAAGGCCTTTCTCTTTAAAGTACGTATAGGTCTCATAATCACTTTCATGGTAATACCTTAACCCTCTTGCTGAACTTCCTTCCATCATGAATTCTTGACCTGCAAAATTTATAGCTTTAATATACAAATTGTTTAGGCCATACATAGGCTCATTCTGCAACCTCTCTATCATTTTTTCACGGTTAGTCTTATAGTCTTTTCTATGTATACTGCTCTTTTCCGCTTGTCCTTCTTGGTACAACATAAGTAATTTTCTTGTACCTTCTTCTTTTACTATACTTAATAACTGTATTTCCATCCCTCTTATAACAACCTGCTTATTGATAGCTGTTTCTTCTTCTAGCAGTAAGTATTCTTCTTTCAGCTTTTACCTCACATAATCTACAAGTTTAGGATGAATAAGTGGATAAGTTAGTGCCTTAGGCATCTCCTCACATAAGACTACTTTTTCTATTTCTGATGGAGGTAAGTCAGTAAATTCCTCTATATTGGCAAAGTATAATCTTCCAAAGGTTTCCTTGCCCTTATTGATAACAGAGTAAATGCCCATATCCTTTAATTTAAAACCAAGTGCCCCCGTTTCCTCATAAAGTTCTCTCTCTGCCGTATCAAAGATATCTTCGCCTTCTTCTCTATGCCCTCCGGGCACCTCTAAGGTATCTCTTTCCCTATGCTTGCAATATACCCACTTATCTTGATATCTTGAAACAATGACTGCAAACTCTAAAAGCTCATCTGCTACTTCTTCATAAAATTTAACTTCTATCATATGCCCCTCCATTTTCTTTTATCCTACTTCATTCGTTTTGATAAACTTCATTGTAACATCCTATTTTCTATAATTCTCTAAAAAATTCTTTATCGCCCATCCTTGTGCCTTTATATACATTTTTGTTTCTATATCTTCTATTGAAATCCATTCAAGTTTATGATCTATTTCTACGGGTTCTACAATCTTTTCTACAAGCTCACCATAATAGTAATACTGTACGGGATGAAAATACCCTAACTCCTTATGTAGCCAATACTCTTCCGCAGAACATATATAGGAATGCACATTAGCAGTAAAACCTATTTCTTCAAGAATCTCTCGCTTTATACAATCCATATGATTTTCGTTACCCTCTAAGCCTCCACCAAGCAAAAAATAACCTTTAGGCGTTTTTACAACCGCTGCTTTATCCCCATCCATACAAATTAAGTATGCACCTAATCTATCGTAATAAGCATTACCTTCAACTTTTTCTCCAAATGTTTTATCTACCAATATATTTACCTCCCTTGTAAAAATAAATCTTTAGTTTGAAGTTTATTGCTATTTTCTAAAGATATTTCTCCACCACATACTTTCTTCTCAAATAATTTAGAATCCGTTAGATAATAATGAGGATATAAGGTAGAAAGATAGCCCCTTCATTGAAGGAGCTATCTCGACTGACAGAATAACTATTTTATGGAACTCATATAATCCATAAATTTCATTTATAAATATTTCTTATCTCTTGAAGTACAGAAATTAATAAAGTGATTAGGGCGTTTTATTATTTCTTTTGTAATTGCTAATAAAAATATAAAGGCTGGATTAGGGTTAAAATTATAGATTGTTTGTACTACATCATCTAAATCAATTTCTGTTTCAGTAACTAGCTTATATAACTTTAATGTCTCGATAAGTTGCTTAGCTTTTTCAGCAGATATTTTCAAATTAGTTTCTAAAAGCCTTACAGTAAAGGGTTTGTTATCTCTTTTGTATAGTAAAAACAAACTATTTAGCACATCAGAATCTCCTAACAACTTGAAAAGATTCACATACTCCTCTCTCTTTAAAAAACCTTTTTCCCAACCATCTACAGGTTCGGGCATTATAAAGAAATAGGGCATGTTTTTGCTTAAGGAAAACGTACTAATACCACTTTGAAATTGCATTTGTGAATGAGTATAATTATCCTGATTAACATCTAATTCTAATTTTAGTGGGCGAGTAATACCTTTTACTCCACCTAAAGCCTTTTCAATTTCCCAACAATATTCCATTGCTTGGTTAAAGCGTTCTTCCTGTTCAAAAGAAGAAATGTGTTGAGCAATTTTAGCCTTCAAGTCACTATAATTACTTTCCTCTCTACCAAATAGCCTATCAATTGACACATTAAAATAATCAGCTATTTGTGGCAGTAATTCTGCATCAGGCATTCCACCGCACTCCCATTTTGATACAGCTTGTGTTGAAATACCAACTTTTTTAGCTAAATCTTCTTGAGTTACACCTTTTTCTTTTCTTAAGTTAGCTATCACCTTGCCTAATGTTTCATAATTCATTTTGCTCAACTCCCCATTTAATAATATAAGTGTTCCTGTGTTAATACTACCACAAGTATAGGTTGTATTAAATAGAGGGGATTTTGATAAAATCAACTATAAGTAGAATTCCTTAATCTAAAAAATATCTATTTTAAAGTCTCTCACCTATAAGTTTCTATTCTTATATCTACACATGGAGTTACACTATGAACAAGGATATTCTTACTTCTCACTATTTCTTTTTCGGTGTTAAACGTTTAAAGCCATTTAAACCAATAGAGGTAGTTAATTAGGAATTTAGTTGACATACCTTTGAAACGACGTATCCATACTTTATAGATACTATCCAAAGCATTTAGATGGTTAATATGATATATGCCTGTTTTATGCCTACCACACTTGATCTGCTTATCGTCTAGGTTAAAATCTCTAGCAAATTTGAATGTATGATTTATGGCTATCTGTACACAAAATAGCCCCTGCTTCGATACATCCTCTAAACAAACGTTCAAAATCTGAAGTAGCAATTCTCCCTCTACATACAGGCTCAAAAATAATGTTGTTATTACGATCTATGGCAGTAGCTATACAAACTTGTTCATGACTTATACCATAAACTTTAACTTCACCGCCTCTACGTCTAGCAGGTCTAGGCATAATGAATCCACTTTTATTGTGATTGCCCTTATAGCTATAAGCTTGAAAAGTTTCATCTACTTCAATAATGCCCTTAACTTTACCAATGCCCATGTACTAATGAATACAATCAAATAGCTTGTGTCTCGTATAAAACGAGGTCTTAACACAAACCTCTATTTGAGCAGCACATTTTCTAATGCTTAAGCCTAGCAACATACACTTAGCATATTCCATCCATTTGTTTAGTGGGAGTTTTGTACCTGATAATGCAGACATAGAGAGGTTGTTGAAGTGCTTCTTGCAGTCCTTACACTTATAACATTTTTTGTGGCATAAAGTGAATAGCCAGTATTTCTCCTAAAAAGTTAAATAACTCTCTTACTTGCGCGGGTGAAAGTGAAAGTATATCATTTCTAAGCCCAAGTAATTCTGACATATGAGGCCCTTGCAATACATTTCTGTGCCAACGCACTCCCAATTCCTTTACATTGATACCCTTCTAAAACTCCATAAAAATCCTATTATCTTCTCCTTCTCGTCTTTAGCGACAATTAGACTCCCTTCATCTGATAACACCCCAGCCGTATAAGGATATTGGCTTATAATATGCTTTTTTGTATCCTCTGTACCAAATTCAATTTTCATAAGTTCTTCCCCCTATTTATCTTTTATCCTCTTAGCCATCCAAATATCTGGTTTGCCAAATCCATTTGCATCAGGGAATACTCCTACTATTTTGTAGCCTTGCTTCTCATAAAAAGCATAAGGATGGCGATCTAGATTACGGATATTTTTAATCTTTTCATAAGTATCTTCAAAAAGGTCTCCTTCTGATAAGCTTGTCCTACCGTCTTCATCATCTGTTCCAAGATAAATTATAATGCCTCCTTGCTTATAGACTTCTTCTTCTAAAATTGCAACAAGCTTTGTCCCTATTCCCTTTGACTGATAAGATGGTTCTACTGCTACGAGAGCAATCCTATCTTCTTGGACAAATTTCTCCATATCTTCTAAGGCTTCTTCTTTTGTATCCCAGGCATGTTCAAAACATACTACAAGAAGCTCTGCCCCTTCATGTATTCACTGTTTATTTTCTCTTTTAAGTTTTTCTATTTTCATTTTATGCTCTCCTTTAAATTCACTAAGAAAATAGCCTCTAAGAGTTATACTCTTAAAGGCTATTTATGTTCTAACTATTTTATTATTCTGCTGAGGTCCTCTATCCTCTTCTCGCCTTATATATATACAAGTATAGCATATTTTATAATAGGCTTACTATTCTGAACTCAATTTTTTTATTAAATTCTCTACTCTAAAGGTTATTCTCTACTTTTATTTATAAAATGCATAGTCCAGTCGGAAATCGTACAATCCGCAAACATAGAAAAATATTCACTTGGGACATAGACACTTCCATCTATAAGCTTAGGCGCTACGCCCGCACTAAAAGGTGCTGACATACCTATTGCATTAACACTTTTATACAAATAGGAATCAAACCCAATTTGTACCTTAGACTCTATCCTTCCATTATTTAATGTTGCAGTGTATGTGGCTGCATCCCATTCCACTTCAAAACCCATAGCTTCTGCTATATTTCTTAAAGGTAACATAACCTGGCCCATATAATGACTAGGTAGATTATGACCTAAGTCTACTGTCTCACCATCTACAGTCACTTTTTCAATGAGTACTTCACTCAGTGCTTTGTACACCTTCTCCATATCTATCTCTTTATTTGCTGCAGCTTTAGAAAGTATGCCACTCTTTTCTTCATTAGATACCATTTCTGACCAAGTTTCCATAGGATAGTCTTTAAGCTCAATAATACCTAGTTTTTCTGCCCTTTCCATAGCTGGTAAAGCATAATGTGTATCCATAATAGGTGGCAATTGCTCCTTATGATTCACTGCTTGTAAAATCACTGTAATAAACTCAGCCTTTGTAATAGGTATATTCCTATTAATAACATGAGTGGATACTCCTTGGTCTGCAAGAGGTATAATCTCCTTAGTTGGTTCACTTGCATATAAGTTTATACTTGAGAATGTTACAAATGCCATTAATGTCCATATTAAACTTTTCTTCATTATTATCCACCCCCATTGATTAAACATTTAACTTACTCTAATAATTAGACGTATGATTATAAAAAAAGTTCCTACTTTTAATGATCTAAGACTTCTAAGTAATGTGGTAAAAATACAGTAAGAAACTCCTCATCTCTAATCACTTCTTCAACTAATTTTTCATAAGTTCTATACGCCAAATCATATTCTTCCTTTGTGATAGTCCCTTCATCAAGCGCTTCTTGCAGTTCATCTTCATCTATTAAGTGCACACTAAAATCAGGTGCTACAATAACATCTAAATATAAGTCTTCAAAATAAGGTATGTTTCTTTCATCTACCCCATTTTCTTTAGTCATATCAAAGTACCACTCTACAATTTCATTATGTCTATTATAAATAGCTGTTACACACCAAGTCTCATTGTCCGGCAAAAAGATTATGCCCTTATAGCCATCATCACATAAGCATACTTCTGCATTATAATGTGCTTTTAATTTTCTTTTGACAGAACCCATTTTAACTAAGGAAACATACCCCTTCCATTCACCATCTACATACATCCATTTGTAAGAACGCTCAGCGAGCCAAGCCCAATTACTTCCATCTAAATACTTTCTTTTCATCTATTCATTCCTCATTTTATTTAGTCTTGTATCTATTTTATCTGTTTTTAGTAAAGTTTTTATGCATAAAATGCCTATTTCCCTTTTTTCTAGAGTATACAGGATTAAGATAACATTTTAAATGCATAATGCCATTTAGCATATGTTTTTCAAATGTATTATCCAAATATTTGGTTATAATAAAACGCTACAATTGAATATGATGCTAGTAAGCAAAAACTTATCTACACAAGGTATGCCAACAAGGTTTTTGAACTCGTATTGGGAGAAATAATTGCATTTATAAAAACTGATACCACAAATGATTACATCATTTAAATCTACGCTCTTCTAATCTGTCTATTAATGCTTTATAAGTTTTAATTTCTAGTACTTTCGAAGGTTCATAGACTTCAACCTTCTCTTGCTTATTAAACCAAATAGGGTAAATCCCTGCATTTTGTGCACCTATCACATCATATTTAAAACTATTACCTATGTACCATACTTCCTCTGATTTTAAGTTAAGTTTTTTAAGCGCCAATTCAAAAATTCTTTTATTTGGTTTTCTAAAGCCATATTCACTTGTTGAAATAACAAATTCAAACCGCCTATCATCAATGTCATATGCTCTTAACTCTTCCCTTATAGCTTCTTCTGAAAAGGAGGAGTTGCTTAATATGGCCTTCCTAATCCCCTGCTTTTCTAGATAATCTAAAAACTCTAGTACACCTTCCATAGCCATTCCTTTAAAAGCTGATTGGTTAAAGATATTTTCCATTTGTATAGGGTCTAGCTCAAAGGAAATACTGTGCATTTCATAAAGAAAGCGTTGAAAACTTCTCATACTGTATTCAATCCCTGTCTGCTCTCTTGATTCATTAAAAGCCTCTCCCATTTCTATAGCATAAGTTTGTATTTCTTCTGCCGTTACTTGGTCTGGATTATGAGCTTTCTCTAATAAAGCTTTGGTTCCTTCTAACGGCTCAGCTTCTATATATTCTATCAGTGTATCCCCTGCATCAAATAAAATAGCTTTAGGCCTATGCATCTTTCTATTTTGCTCTTTCCACCTAAGTGCATCACGTTCCATCTGCTTTACAAAATCATCTTTTCCATCGCAATAGGCTTCTATATCATTTGGATATGTTAATGCTAGAGTTTCTTTTAACTTACCATATTCTAAGGCTACGTCATCATGTACTCTTAGATAATCACGTACTGCCAGATGCCTCTTGATATTTTCCGCATTACTCTCCTCAAAGATATGTACTTGGTGTGTGCGTTCATCTTTACTTTTTCTAAGGTATCTTCGTCCTTTTATACCAAACTCACCCATGCACTCATAACCTATTTTTTCGAATTCCAAGTTAAACGCATCCACTTCTTCAATCTTTTTAACTACAGGCATGATATCAATAATTGGTTTTGCCTTTAATCCCTCAACAGATGTACTGCCAATATGATGTACTTCAACAAGCAAATCCCCTAGAATATATTCAATGGCCTTAGCCTCTTGCTCATACATCATTTTCCATTCTTTATTATAATCTACAACTTGTACTCTCATCTTTGCCCCCCCTTCTAAAAATAAACACAAATCTTCTTTAGCAACCTTTAGTAGTGATTATATCATAACACTGATAATCTTTTGTATTATTCCGAAATCTACATTGATAAATTATTATTTTTCTTCGTATAGATTGCTTATTCTTATTTCTAATGTTATGGTCGTATTAAGAACAATATTTCTAACAATAAATGAGGATATACACTTATGACACAAGTAAAAACAGTATTAGATAAATTAAAAATTGAAAACTATAAAAACAGATTATTCTTAAATGTACCCGATACAGTTACGGAGCTACAAGATATTTTTGCAGATTATAAGGTACAACAAACCCAATATGATCGTATATTTTCCTTTGTATTTTCTTTAGAGGAATTTGAAAAAGCTATTGATGAGGTTGTAGAACAAAATTTACTAGCAGAGGGAGGCTACCTTTATCTGGTCTATCCTAAAAAAGGTAATAAACACTATGATACCTTTATCCATAGAGACAGTATTATGACACTCCCTATGGATGAAGATGGCTATTTCAAAGAAAGTTTATTAAAATTTTCAAGAATGGTCGCTTTTAATGATACTTTTACAGTCTGTGGCTTAAGACATCTCAAAAAAGCATTAAAAAAATCCCCTAAACCTAGTCAGTGTGTAGATGATTATAAAGATAAAGTTACAGATTTAAAGGTCTATTTCCAAAACCAACCTGAAATTCTTGAACGCTACGTGGCACTGACCCCAGGCTATCAAAGAGATTGGGCACGTTACGTCTATAGTGCTAGAACGCAAAACACTATTGATAAACGCTTAATAGAGATGGCAGAAATCTTAAAGCAAGGCTTCAAGACTAAGCAGCTCTACACTAAAAGCAAACAATAAAGTCCCCTTATCTTATAAATCTAAAAAAGCCTTACACTAGACAAATAGTGCAAGGCTTTTTATCTTTAAACCAATAAATTAACTTAACAATTTAGTCCACTTATTAATAATAAATGTAATCAGGAGATACATAGGCATTACACCCCAGAAGGCCTCAATCATCGTTACTTGCCCTTCTAAGCGATAGACTAACATAATAGTTATAAAACTCAGCATAATAGCACCTAAAGTACTATAGAACAATGTCTTACCCTCTTCTACTTTAGCTATTTTACTAAAGGCTAGCATCCCTATACAAGTTATGCTAAAACCTCCTACTATCATGGCTTTTATTCCGTTATACCATCCATCTCCTATTAAAGCAGGCAAGGCCTGTAACTGTCTGCTATTTTCTATGAATCCATCTATGAGTTTTGACCAGAATGTAAAGTCTGACCATTTATTTGGAATAATATAAGAAGGTATGTAGGTTATAAACTGCATCATCTCTATTGTTATCCAGGTTAAACCTAGTGCTATAATACTTAAAAGAATAGCTGATACCCAGTATCTATGGGTACTATAGATGAATTTATACAGTTTAATAAGACCATAAAGTCCTAATAGATAACCTGGTAAAAGTGCTAGTCCACTTAATAAAATGCTCGTTAAAGATAAGTTTCTTAGTACGCTTTCAGGCAAGTTATATTTAAATTTTAATGTACTTATCACCCCTTCTACATTTTCTTTATCTACAAGTTGTACCCTCAGCGCACTAAACTTTGTTTCTTTATCTGCCATATCTGCTTGGGTGATGATTCTATTACTTTTTTCTTTAAGTACACCTCTTACCACATACGCCTTATCCTCTACTATAAGACTTTGACCTACAACATCGGTACTTCCCCACAAGCTATAGGCTACACCTTCACTTATGATTGTACCTTCCCCATCACCTTCATAGAGTGTTTGTCCTTGTAGTTTTTCTACAGGAAACAGCATGGTTAGGTTGCCATATACTTTAACAACTTCTCCTATTACATTTTTAGCAAGTTCTTTATTCCTTAAATCTTCTTTAGGGCTTTGCTCCCATGCTATAAAACTTTTTACGATTTTTTCACTACTTTCACTTTCTCCTTTTTGAAGGTTCTTCATCGTCTCAGCATCCAGCTTTTCTCTATCATAGCGAAGTTCTACTACATCTTGTAATACTTGTATTTTCTGCGCATTTGTTAGACATATACTCCATGCCAATAAGGTTATAAATACAACAAGTACATATGAAATAATGCGCTTATAATCCCTCATCATTGTTCAACCAGGCGAACTCTATCACCTGCTGAGATTGGTTTATTACTTTTGACAATGACTGTATCTTGCGCTCCTAGTGCCCCTTCTACAGCTGCACTCCTTTGGTTTTTATCTAGAATCATTATATCTACTCTATCTGCAATGATTTCCTCACCAAGTGTTGTTGTTTGTTGCTTTGCTACAAGTACATAGTAACTTCCATTCTCTTCTCTTAGTGCTTCAATCGGTATGATATAACGGTATTTATCTGATTCCTGAATCACCTTCATCATAGCGCCCATACCTGGTTCACCCTTTGGCACACTAATACTTATTTTCTTCTTACCTTCTGTATCACCTTGTACAGGTACAATACTTTCTACTATGCTATCTCCTACAGGCATCTTATCCCCGTCTAGAGTAACTTCTACTTGGTCTCCTATTTTAATAAGTTCTGCTTCCTCTTTAGTGAGCTCAGTCTCAAGTATATAGCTACTTGTATCTCCTACAAAGACAAGAAGGTCTCCTTTTGTTGTGGTATCACCTTTTGTAACTTTTACTTCTCTAATAATACCTGATGAAGGTGCTTTTAATTGTCCACCTTCTTTAATAGCTTTTTCTAACTTACTTATTTCTCTTTCCTTTGCTTCTATATCTAAGAGCATAAGCTCCTTTTCAATACCTTCTTTTTGAAGATTTTGCTCTTTACTAAGTGCTAGATTTTCTTCTTCGCCTTCTGCTTTTACTAAATCTTTTTTTGCACTTTCTATTTTTCTATTTAAATCAGCTATTGTATCTTCCTTACTTACTAGTGCATCTTCTAATAAGCGTTCTTGTTCTTTTACCTGATTTCTTGCTGCTTTAACCTTTTCTTCTTCTTGCTTAAGACTTTCATCATCGATTTCGCCATTTTCAAGTCTTTTTACTTTATCCTTAGCTTTTTGGAGTGACTCTTCAGCTGCTTTGATAGTACGCTCCCAGTCTGATTTTGTTATTTCATATTCCATCTCGGCACGTTCTAATGCCTGAAGAGCACTTGTTGCTTCCCCTCCTCCTAAAAGCCATAAGTTTTCTTTTGCCTCATCTACTGTTTGCTGAGCTCTCTTAATGGCTTTGTCTTTTTCATATTTTTGAGTCTCTAAATGCTTTTGTGCTTCTTTTTCTTCTTCTTTTGCTTTTTTAAGTTGTTCCTCTAAGCTTTCACCTTGAAAAGTAGCTAAGTTCTCTTCAGCTTCCTTTAAGTCTTCCTCAGCTTCTTTTACCTTCTCTTTAGCACGTTCTATTTTTACATCTTCTTTTTTCACAAGATTGATTTTATCTTCTTCAAGGTCAGCTAATGTTTTTTTTGCTGTTTCCATAGGTGAACTATTAGCTGTAAAGTCTTTATTGAGGCTAAGTTGTTCCAGTCTAAGTTGTAACTTCTTTAAATCATCTCTTGCAGTATCTAGTTTCTCTTTTATCTCTTTAGCATCCAGTTCTAAAAGTACATCCCCTTTTTGAACGCGCTGTCCTGCTTCTACAAACACATTTTTTACAAGAAGACCTTCTCCTACTTCCATGCTTTCTTCATTTTTTGGCTTTAAGCTACCACGTACTTCCACTTTCTGTTCAATACGTCCACCCTTTGGTCTTTGGGCCACTACTTGCGGCGTTGTAAGTGCATCGGCAGATTTTGAAAGCCCTGTAAATGCCACCATAATAATGAGAAAGCCTGCTAATGCTTTTATAGCTATTTGCTTAACTTTATCCCTCTCCTCTTTTGGAGTAGGTAATTCTTTTTTAAGTTGATTTTTTAAATTCATATTCATCTTTTTAACCTTTCTCCTTTTTACACTACTCTTTAAGTCCAGCTGCACGAATCCCTGCTTCTAAGTCATTTTGCCCCCATAAGAAGACTAAAAGAGCTGGAATAAGCATGATAACTGATGCCACTATAGAAACACTAAGCTGATCTACGGCAATCTGCGGCAAATACAATGATAACGGCCATAAGGATTTATCTTGTATAAATGTAAGAGGCTGCTCAATCATATTCCAGTATTCTAAAAAGCCTAGTACAAGAGCAGATACAATACCTGCTGCCCCTAATGGTAACCCTATATGTATAAAAGTTCTAAAATGCCCTGCCCCATCCATCTTGGTTGCTTCTATCATAGCCTCTGGTATAGATTTGAAGAAGCGGTACATAATGAATACTGGAAATGTAGAAAAGACAAGTGGGTAGATAAGTGCACCTCTTGTATTAAGTAAATTCATTTTATCAAGAACAAGGTAATTGGGTACCATGGTTACCTGAAAAGGCATAAGCATAAGGGCTATATAAAGTGTAAAAAGTAACTTTTTGCATGGAAATTCAAATCTTGCAAAAGCCCATGCCGCTGGCATCCCAAAGCATACTTGCCCAATCAAAATAGGTACAACAATCTTAATAGAATTCCAAAACATAGCAAAAAACGCTGGAGAGTCTAATAATAACTCTATATAAGGCGCCATTGTGGGATAGGCTGGAATAAGTGGCCATTTTGCAAAGCCAGAACCTCCTAAAAGCACAGGACCAAAGTATGTCTTAATCTCATCAATAGGCATAAGTGAACCACTTATAAGCATCCATAAAGGTAACCACACAATAAGTGCTAGGAAACTGACTAGCGTTATAGGTATATATTTTTTCATTAGTCCTCATCCCCTTCCCAAGTTCTTTGCAATAGTAAAATCAATATCAAAATAACCCCTGCAACTATGGTAGCTGCTGCTGATAATTTATCAATGTCTAAGGACACAAACCAATTGTTAAATAAATGCTGAAGCATATACATACTATCATGTGGATAATCCCCTGCAATGAGGTAGGCCTCCCTAAATACTTTAAAAGAGTTAAGCAGTGACAATACGACTATAGTAAATAAAGTTGGTAAAAGCTGAGGTATTGTAATCTTTGTAAATTGCTGCCAGCTACTTGCACCATCTACCTTTGCTGCCTCATATATTGCTGGTGAAATGGTACTAAGTCCTGCTAGCCAAAGTACCATATCATACCCAATGTTACGCCATAAATAACTTGCAACAAGAATCCAAAAAGCCCAATCCGTCTTCATCCAGTCTACTCTTTGCCCCCCAAGTGCTATAATCCCACGACTTAAAAGTCCATTTTGGTGAAAGAGAACTTGCCATAAAAGTACCACTGAAGCTACTGGAATAGCCATGGGTAAAAGGAATGTCATCTTAAATAACTGCGCCTTCTTCCCAATAGCATTAATTAAAAGGGCAAGCCCTAAAGAAGCTATAACTAATAAAGGAATACAAATAAGTGTAAATTTTAAAGTATTTCCTCCTGCTAACTTAAAGGCATCATTTTGAAAAATAGTAGCGTAATTTTTAAGCCCTACAAATTCACCACTCATAGCCCCGAAGAAAGACCTACGTATAACATCTATAAAAGGAATAAAAATAAAAACCATTACCCCTATAAGACTTGGTAACAAAAAGCAAAGAGCGACTTTTAAGTCACTCTTTTTTTTATTCTGCCAAATAGGCTCTTGTGCGTTTTGCTGCTGCTTCGGCAGCTTCATTTGCTGTTTTCTCGCCATTAAAGTATCCTTTCGTTTCTTCTATAATAAGATTCATAAGCACTTCATCTGTCATTGCCGGAATCGTAAGTTTATCTACTTGTTCTTTAAGTTTTGTATAAGACTCTTGTGTTGCAGGCTGCATCTTGATAGGCTTTTCAATAGCCATTCCCATTGCGGCCATCATACCATCTTCATTTATTATTGCTTGTTCTTCTAATGCTTCTTTATCGATAGGGAAACCTTCATATAAATCTACTTTTTGAACCTCTTTAGACATAGCTAGTTTTACAATCTCACTTGCAATATCTTTGTTTTTACTATTAGCATTAATCCCTACAATGCCTACTGGATTGTATACGCCGCCATCCTTAGCTAGAACAGCTCCAAAGTCTCCATCACCTCTTTGCATAATAGCTGAATTTAAATACGGGATTTCCATGAATGCTTCAACTTCTGTCATGTGTAGTTCAACATCCTTATGCGCCATATATTCTGTTGATAATGTATTTTTAATACTTTCCTGAATAGCAGGATCATCTGCATCGTTAAACTCTATAGTCATACCTGATGATGATGAGTTCATACTAGGTGCTTCATCTGCCCCACCTTGGCCTGATAATGTATTGATAGACTCTATGAAGGTTACAAAAGCATCTTCTTTAATTTGCCCTGTTTCATCCATCCATTCATGGGCTGTAATACCGTATAATTTCTTCATAAGCTCCTCTGGTGTCATGCTATAAAATACTTGTTTATCTGGATTCTCCTTAGCCCAATCTGCAAGCCCTTCAAGGGAATCTACACCATTTACAAGCTCTTTGTTCCCCCATAGGGTTGGTACCTTAAAGCGTGTTGGAAGTGCATAAATAGAACCATCTTCTTGCCTATACGCCTCTGTAATATTTTCTAACCACTTACCACTATCTCTCATACCGTCTACCCAATCACTCATATCTAAAAGTACACCTTTCTCCATATAAGATTGTATTGGAAGTCCATCAAGTACAAGTATGTCTGGACCCTTCCCTGCTAAAAGCTGGGTATTAAGTGTACGGATTGCATCAGCCTTTGTAAGGGTATCACCCTCCTGAATACCTACTTGTATATTAATAAATACCTCTTGGTTTTGGCGCTGATACTCTGCTACTGCTTGTCTAATCGTCCTATTATCCTCTAACATATATAAGTTTACTTCTGTTGTTGGTCTAGATGGTACATTTGGATCAAAATGATAATTTAAAAGTGTATAAGCTCCTTCTACACTATCAAAAGCTACACTAAATTCATCATTACCTTTCATAGCTACTTGTCTTACAAATAGAGATGGCGTTCCAAATGAACTTGTGCTACTTTCAATTACATTCTCCCAAATACTACCACCTGGTGCTAATCTACTTACGCCCTCTGTATTCACAATGTAGACATTGCCTTCATCATTACTTAGAAGCTTGCTTCCCCAAAGTGTGCCTTCATAAGGAATAAAGTTCTCCTCATCGCCAGATTCTAAATTAAAGGCTACAAGCCCCCCGCGCTGTGCATCTATTACCATTAATTGATTATCAACAACTACAACTTCACCCTCTGTTCCTGTTACACTATATTCAGTAATTACACTACCATCTGCCTCATTAATTCTTACTACACCATTATTCATGCCTACAAAGATGCTTCCCTCTTCATCCACCTTAATAGCTGAAATATAACTACTTTCATCTACTTCATAAGGGATTTCCTCTACTTTATTACCTTCTGATAACTTTCCTATACGTGTTTTAAAGTCTGGATTATAATATAGAGCGTAATACTCTCCTTTTTCATTAGAAGTGATTGCTGATAGCTGATTTCCAGCACTTATAAGGTCATTTAACCATGTAGCATCTTTACTCTCCCAGCTTTTCCCATCTTTTGAAGTATAAGCAACAACCTGATTTCCAGAAGCATAACCATGAATCTCCATTGTGCCATCACTATTTACTTTATAATCTATTAAAGACTTTATCTCTTTAGGCATATCTACCGTTTCTTCTATATAACGTCCCATTGGAATATCTTGACTTACGCTACTTTTTTCACCTGCTATATTATTACTACACCCTGTCACTCCAAATGCTGTTGCCCCAATTAATAGGCCTACCATGAGTTTATATATATGTTTTTTCATCTTCTACTCCTTACTTATCTTATTTTTTATTTATTTAATATAATTCTACTTATCTTATCTCTAAATAACCTCTAAAAACTTTAAAGCTTTTATGAATTTCAAAAGAATTTTCGTCTTATCCATCAATAAATGCTATAATAAAAAATATTTATCTTATAATGATGACTTAAGGAGGCAAATATGCGTATTTTACTTATCGAAGACGACCAGTCACTTTGTGATACTGTGAAATTACAACTTCAAAATCAAGGTTATACTGTTGATAGCTCTTATGATGGCGAAGAAGGCCTATTCTTTATTAAACAACAAGCTTATGATCTTATTATATTAGACCGTATGCTGCCATCCCTTGATGGTATTAGTGTATTAAAAGCAATGCGCTTATTAAATATTGCTGTCCCAGTTATTATGGTTACAGCTCTTAATAGTATTGGTGATAAAGTTACTGGCCTAGATGCTGGCGCTGATGACTACTTAGCTAAGCCCTTTGCTATAGAAGAACTCCTTGCACGTATTCGTGCGCTTAGTAGACGCCCTACTGCCTGGATTACTTCCCACTCACTATCCTATGGCAATACTGATTTTGACTTAGATAACCTTACACTTATAGGTCCTAAAGGTAGCTGCTCACTCTCAAAAAAAGAAGCTCAGCTTTTTGAAGCCTTCTTCAAGCAACCTGCAAGTATTCTTCCTCGTCCCCTACTACTTTCCCGTGTATGGGGTCCCTATGCTGAAGTGGAAGAAGGCAATCTAGATAACTATATACATTTTCTTAGACGTAGACTTCGCACTGTAGAAAGCAACTTAGAATTAAAAACCATAAGAGGCATCGGCTATACACTGGAGATTCATAATGCTTAAAGAACTACGCATGCACCTTACCCTTATTTGTAGTACAATAACAGGCCTTATTCTATGTGTTATTTGCCTTATTGCTTTACAGATCTCTGAAACAAATATAGATACAAGCAGCCATATTGCCTTTGAAAATCAGCTTCAGACTATTACTTATCAGCTTCAAACTTACCAAAGTATTAAATTGTCGTGGCTTGCACAGTTAGAGACTAATAACAAATTAATTATTTCTATTGAAGATAACACTCATCCCCTATTTTTTAAAGGTGCTTGGACACCTCTTACACCTAGGGATAAGCTTATCCAAAAGGCCCATGAAACTGCTTTAGAGGATTATCAGTTTGATATGGATGCACCTCCTACATCTAGGCTCAATATTTCTAAACAGTTTTTTAAAATCCAGGGAGATGAATGTGAATATTACCGTGTCGGTGTAGCACTTATCCCCTCTTATAAGGGAAGTTTTAGCCTTACTTTGCTTCAAGATATGAGTGTCCAAAAAGAAACCATTATTTATACAAGACTTTTGTTCATCTCCATTAGCCTTATAGGTATTGTACTTCTTAGCCTCTTTAGTTATTGGTTTGCTGGAAGGGCTATCCTGCCTATTACTATTAATCAGCAAAAACAGGTCCAATTCATTGCAGCAGCTTCTCATGAACTGAAATCACCTTTAGCTGTTATACAAAGTAGCAATTCTGTTATACAGTCTGGTATTCACCTAGATAGCCAGCCTTTCACTATGCAAATTGAAAGAGAATGTAAACGTATGGCACGTCTTGTAGATGACCTACTCCTCCTTGCTACTGCTGATGCTAACACTTGGTCTATCCATAAAAAGCCTGTAGAACTTGACACTCTTCTTATTGACATGCTAGATACATTTATCCCTCTTGCTAATGGCAAAAGGCAAAGGCTTAATCTCAATCTACCTGAGTATACACTTCCTCCTGTTTTATGTGATGATGAACGTATCTTACAGGCCATTACCATTCTCTTAGATAATGCTCTCCACTATGTTCAAGAAGGTGGCACCATTACGATTGATTTAAGTATGCGCTCTGATACCTGTATCATTAAAGTGATAGACAATGGCCCAGGCATCCCCCCTAGCCACGCATCTCATATTTTTGATCGTTTTTACCGTGTAGACGCTTCAAGAAAAGATAAAAATCACTACGGACTTGGCCTAAGCATTGCTAAAGAAATTATTCATCTTCATAATGGTAAACTAGACTTTTCCCCTACTCCTGGCGGTGGTTGTACATTTATCATTGAATTACCCCTTCTAACAAAGTCATAATTTCATAAGCCAATAGCACTAAAATACCTCCTATCCTTAACTCATACTCTTGTCAGTATCCTGTAAAAATAGGGAATTTCAATGTAAATAGCCTACTAGGATCCAAACTTATCCTAGTAGGCTATCATAAAGTATTTCATTGTCTTCTACCCTGTAACTCTGTGATGTACTTTTACACTTCGGCCATTATAATCTCACTTGTAAAAAACCTTTCCTGGAACTCTACAAGTGCTGCTATAGCTTCTTTGCTGTACTTCCCTTTATCCTTACATACAACTAATTTATCTTCGACATCGTCTTCCCTTTTAATAAGAGCAATCACATACCCCTCATAGGTTTCTAATGGTTCAAATACCCCGATAATGTAAGCATCTACTTCTTCACCGTCACCTGCTAAAGTATCTGGGATATAACCATAGTTAAGTGTATAAATATGACCATACTGGGGATGCTTTGTTCCGAGTGGTCTATCAATTATGACTTTAACATGTTTCCCTAAATACGCTGTATCATTCATCTATTTCCTCCTAGTATGATCATCTTAATTCTTCAAATCCATTATAATGGATTCATAATAGGATGACTAGCCAGGCTATTTCTCTCATTTACCCCCTTCTTAAATTAAACCAGAATTTGACGCCTTCCTCAGTATTTTCTACACCAAAAGATAACTTATGTAGCTCTAACATATTTTTTACAATAGATAAGCCAAGCCCACTTCCTTCACCTGACCTATTGTTAATTTCTTCTACCTTATAAAAAGCATTCCAAATAAGCTTTAATTTATCTTCTGGTATAGGTGCTCCTTTATTCTCAATCTCTACCTTGCCTTCCACAAGTGAAATCCAGATTGTCCCCCCTATATCCGTGTGCTGTATTGCATTTAAGAGTAAATTACTTACTACTTGCTCCATACATCTATAGTCTGCTGTTACTTCACTTTTCTCATTTATTTTCATAACTGTTGTAATTTGCTTATCCTCTATCAATCCAACAACAATACCTGAGAAAATATATACTAATCTTAATTGATTGATATCCACAGACCATGGATTAAACTGTAATGTAAAGGCTAATCCATATACCCCTTTCCCTTTTAGCTTAAACCGATTATCTGTCTTTTCTCTGTCCTTTTTTATTTTTGTATTTATATCTATTTTTATCAAATATCAATTTTTATTTCTCCCTTACCTTCTACACAATAAAATCCTAGTACAACTTAAACGATGTACTAGGATTCAATTCCCCTTATCAAACTTTTATACTCCTCTTTGCTTAACCTATAATAATGAGTTGTTACAACTTTATAAGCTAGCATAGGCAGTGTTTCCTCTTTCGTATGAATATAGTGAAAACCACATTTCTTAATGACACGCCTCGATCTTTCATTCCAATCAAAATGTGCACACCAAATACTCTTTAGTTTTAATTCTTCAAATCCATACTGAAGCAGTGCTTTCACTACCTCTGTTGCATATCCATTCCCCCAATATGCTGAGTTCACTACATACCCTATCTCTCTTTGCAACTCCTTTTCATAAGCCCTATCTGGTGCAATTTGGTGAAGGCCTACTCCACCTATTACTTTTCCCTTATCTTTCAATACTATAGCACTTACATCTTCTCTTTTTACAAAGGACTCTAAAATTTTCCTACTTGTTTCTATATCCGTATGCGTAGGCCAGCCTGCATTAGGCCCCACTTTAGGGTCACTACCGTATTCATAGAAATCTTCAAGGTCCGTCACTTTCCATGGCCTTATAATAAGTCTTTCTGTTATGAGTTCTTTCATATGCATCCCCCTATTATTTTTTCTAAAACATCTTACCTTAAGCCTATCCGCCATTAAATGATTTATACTATACATTATACTTATACCTAATTCTTACTGTAAAGAATAAAAAATAGCATCTCCTAGGAGGTGCTATTTTTCTCACTAAAACGATACACGTATTGATTTCAAAAATTCTTGATTCGTACAACTTCTTTTCACCTAACAATATCTAAAACAAAGACAACTGCTGTGTCCTATAACCTTTTTTATAGGCCTCTATAATTTGTGGCATTTCATAAAGTATCCCCCTAGCTTTACACTCAGCTCCAAACAACTCATAAAGCTGTCTAGCCTGTTTAGATACGCATTTATATTGATTGCCATAAGTCCTTATATACTTTTCTTTCATGCCTGGAAAATACTCATCTAGCTTGTTGTAAAAATACTCCCTTTGCCCTGTTCTTATGGTCATACCAATAGCAGGGTAAATAAACTTTACACCGCTTTCATGAGCTTTCTTTACGATTTCAAAAATATTGTCCTTCGTATCTTCTATAAAAGGCAGTAGGGGCATCATTAAAATGCCCGTGAAAATGCCTTCTTCACTGAGCTGCTGTATAGCCTCAAAGCGTCTAGAAGACACACTTACATAGGGTTCTACCTTCCTAGCAAGCTTATCATCTGCTGTTGTAATAGTAACCTTTACAAGGACAGGTGCCCTATTACTAATCTCCTTAATAAGGTCTATATCTCTTGTAATAAGATCACTTTTAGTCGCTATAGATACACCAAAGCCAGAAGACTTTATAAGTTCTAACGCCTGCCTTGTTAAGCATAACTTTTTCTCAAGCGGATTATACGGGTCAGACATAGAGCCTGTAAAAATAGTGGCCTTTTCTCCTCTTTTACGTCTTAATTCACCTTCTAGAATTTGAATAGCCTTCGCCTTAATCCTTACTGTATCAAACTGCTCAATGTGATAACACTCACTTCTACTGTCACAATAGATACAGCCATGGCTACATCCCTTATATAAATTCATATTATATTCTGCCCCAAACCAAGATAAATCCTTATTCTTAATCAGAATGGACTTAGCTGATATTTTTAGAGTTTCCATCTTTTAAGTGTTGGGAAGTATGCTTTCATAGCTGCTCTTGCTGTCTCTTCATCTGAATAAGGATTGCCTTTAGAGACAAGCGGTACACAAAATTCTATCATTTCCTCCATAGTCATATCTCCTACGAAGGCTCCATCTTTAAAGCAGTACAGACAGTAATCTTCATTTTTACTGCCATCAGCATTTGTTCCCACTTCCTCCTTCTTTGTTAATGGCATAGCACAAGACTGACATAATTTCATTTCACACATAACATATGCTCCTTTCAATTTTGATTTACCTAGAGCATATCAAGATGAATATGACAACAGTATGTCTTATTTCAAAAACTCTTTATACTTTTTTAAAGTTTCTTCTAGCATATAAGTTATTTTATCTCTTACTTCCTTTGGCTCTACTACTGTTACAGCTGAGCCAAAAGATAAAATATAACTATAAATCCATTCCCCTTCTGGGTAAGAAACTGTTACTTCTATACTACCATCCTCCTGATATGTAATAGCTTCTTCTGCAAACTGGTCATAAACTCTAAAAGCCATGTAAGACTCAAACCTTAACTTAACGGTTATACTAGGGGTATGCTCTATAGACTGTGGCTCTATAGGCCCTACTTTGAACTCCCTTCTATGAAACCTTTCATCTATACATTTCAAATGACGTATACGCATAAGTTTGAAAGTGCGGTAATCCTCTTTCAACTTACAGTAAGCCTGCACATACCAAGATTGTCCTTTAAAAACAAGTCTAATAGGTACTACTGTTCTTAAAGTTTTAACACCATAACTACTTAAATATTCAAAACTTATCATCTTTTCTTCTATAATAGCTTGTTTAATCGCCTTAAACTTTTCTTGTTCTTCTTTATTACTTCCCCATCCCGAAAAGTCTACTTCAATCCAATCATACTCACTTTTATTAAATAAACTGCCTATCTTACTTATAACTTCCTGTGTGTCAGGATATCTAGCACCTTTTAGCACCTGAAGCCCCATTAGGATTTCACTTTGTTCCTCCTTTGAAAGCAAGGACTTATCTAGTGTAAAACTCTCAAGAATCCTAATGCCTCCACCACTTCCTTTACTTGTATAAATAGGAATACCTGCACTGCTTAATGTGTCTAAATCCCTATAAATCGTTCTAGTAGATACTTCAAACCTTTCAGCGAGTTCCTTAGCTGTCACAGACTCTCTTCCTAGTAAAATATAAATCATCTCGAATAATCTGTTTACCTGCATGTTGTACTTTATTCCCCTATTCTTAAAACTGATTATGTACTCTGATTTGGTCTAGAATAAACTGGCCACATGCCTCATTAAGCTTATGAAATCTATTCTCCTGTGTCCATCTTATGGCAAATGGGCTTGGCTCTTGGTTCATCAGTTCTTTAATTTCCTTGAACACCTCTTTTATACGAAGCTTCTTTTGAAGTTTATGTTCTATGATGTCAAGTTGTTGTAATGTACTGTCTGGATAAGTCTTCTTTCCTATGATGCCTACTGCTACAATAGCGCCGCCTTCATACTTAAAAATCATATCGCCCTCAGAAATCTCTTCATGCCTACCTTCTATTCTACTTTCTTCATAAGCCTGGTTCTGGAATACAATATAATACTGCATAACTTATCCTCCTTACATTATAAAAATAATTCCTATACTCATATTACTATAAAACGGTAAAAAAAAGAGCCTTTAACACAAGAATTTTCAAGTAAATTTCTCAGTTAAAAGCTTTTTCAGTTTTATTTTAATAATGGCTCAATGTTAATCATATCTCTATGAATATTCATACATCCAATAGTCTGGTCAAGTGTTTTGGCTTCTTTACCAAATTCGCCATGTTCATCACTTCCCGTCGTAATGAGCATATTATATTTCTTACAGAAATCTACACATGTTTGGGTCATCCTTTCACTGTGTGTAGGATAGTAGCATTCAATACCGGTTAACCCTTTACTTCTTAAATCTTCAAGAACTGCAATAAGTTCTCCTTCATTTAACTCTTTAAAGTAAGACATAGGATGAGCAAGTACACTATAGCCCCCTGCTTCCTTAATATTTTTACAGAGCTCCTCAATAGCTGGGAAGTGGTACTCTGGGAAGTCACATCCATACTCTCTATAAAATCTAAAGCCTTCAAAGAGCTTAGTCGTAAGGCCTCTTTCTAACAAATAATGAAGGCCTTTCCATCCACCTTTTCTACGATCATATTCATAAGCATTAAAATCTTCTAAACTCACACGCTCATCTATTTTTGAAAGGTTTACAATTAAATCGTCACTCATACGTTGCATTTCACGATCAGCTAAGTCAATAAGCTCAAATAACTTAGTATGATCTTCAAAACCATAAGCAAGTAAATGAAGTACTTTATCCTTATAAGCTGCATTAATTTCTACACCACGGATTGGAATAATCCCTTCTTTGGCCGCTGCTTTTTGAAGTTCCTCCCAGGATTCTAATTTATTATGATCTGTAATAGCTAAAATGCCTACTTCTCTCGTTTTTGCTTTTTGTACAATTTCTTCTGGCGACATCGTTCCATCTGAAAAGTACGTGTGCATATGCATATCTACTTTCATGCTGCCTCTTCTCCTTTTGTCCTATGCTTTTTTATTCATTATAGCAAAAAATTTCATTTTTGACTAAATGAATACTTTTGGTAGAAATTTACATCCCATTTGTCTTGACTTTTATATTATTTTCTATTATATTAAATATATAGTTATTTCAAATGTCGCGGAGTGGAGCAGTTGGTAGCTCGTCGGGCTCATAACCCGAAGGTCATAGGTTCAAGTCCTGTCTCCGCAATGTTAAAAGCCTAGTTCCTTTGGAACTAGGCTTTTTCTGTTAGATTTGTATTTTCTGTATTCCCCTTTTGCCATAATGTAAAGCACATACCTACACATACTGTAAGATAAAAGGTGACAAGCCTCCATACTAGTACAGAAATATTAAGCAAATTAGCTGGGAAAAAGAGTTTAAAAAAGGTGAAGAAACTTAACTCAGCTCCACCTGCTGCCCCTGGTAGTGGCACAAAACTCGAAATCATAAGCACAAATGCCTGAGCTGCAATCATAGAGAATGCTGAAGCATTTAATCCAAATGCCCTTAATATAAAATAAGGCACCAGAAAATATACTGTAAGTTGTAATGTAGAAAGCACTACTGTATAGAGGATCATTTTTTTATGGCTCTTCATCCACTCAAAACTTTTATAAAAGCTATCAAACTCTCGTAGTACATAGTGCTTCTTCCTAGCTCCATCTTTAATAAGCTTCATTTTTTCTAGCTTATTGATGATCTTAAATACAACCTGCATGGTAAAGCGTTTAAAGCACCCAATAGAAAGCAGTGCAATAACGACTACTGTATTAACTAAAAAGCCAAACAGCACCATATACGTAAAACCACTTACTTTAGCTGAAAATTCACCAAGCTTCATACATAACACGACTAATGAATAAAGAGTTAATACGACTTGATAAATAATAAATTTAGTAAGCAAGCAGCTACTTGCTATGCCAAAGGGGACACCTGTCTTCACCATATGTAAAGCCTGCATAGGCTGTCCCCCACTTGAAAAAGGCGTAATACAATTAAAGAACTGTCCAATCATAGTAGTCTGTAAACTACTTTGAAATTTCTGCCTTGGATGAAATTTCTTCGTAATAAAGTGTAAGGTAAGCGTTTCTAAAAGCCAGTATCCCACCATAAGTAGGATAACTCCTGTTATCCATAGAAAATCTAGTTTATGAATAAGGCTCACTATATTTTGTGCTTCTGTCAAGCCTACATAACCTATAATGCCAATAAGTGCTACAAAAATAATGATTAAATTCAGCTTCTTAACCTTCATCATCCTCCAAACCTATTTAATAATGCTTTAAGTTTAAAAGGTTTTGCTTTAGGTGCAATCTCCGTATAGAAAGCATCCCACATCTGACTCACATGGTCTCTATGATAGAATAAATGCCCCTCCCATGCTTTATCTACTGCCATCTTATAGAAAGTTTCATCTGATGCAAGTCTTTCTAATAAAACCTTAAACTCTTCTACATTATTTCCCTTTATATAAAAATCAAATAAAATATTTTTATAAATATCAATATCACGTAATAATATAGGTGTTCTGCAGTTCATAGCTTCTAAAATGGTCATCGGAAATAATTCTTCAAAAGAAGGTAAAAACATAACATCTCCTAAATTATAAATTTCATTCATAAGCTCCCTATCCATAATACCTAGGAATTTTAAATTAGGAGGTGGGTTATCTACTACTTCTTTAATCTCTTTATATCCATCTGTCATCTTACCAAAAGAAAATCCTCCTGCCCATACAAACTGCATATGTGGCATTTGTCTTGCAATTTCTATGAAATCAAAAATACCTTTTCTTGTCTGTAGTTGTCCTGCACACAGTACAGTAAACTTGTCTTTATCAAGGCCATATTTCTCCCTTAAATGCTGTTTATTTTCCTCTTCTATAGGAAAAAACTGTGTATCGCTTACATAGTTTGGTATATAAGTTACTTTATCTGTGTCTACTCCATAAGCACCTAATCTTTCAATGAAATAAGGGTTGACCGTTACGAGGTAATCCATACTTTTATAAAACCAGATTAGATACTTATAAAATACTTTTTTGCAGATTTTAGGTAATTGTAGACTCGTATCTACCGTCTCTGGTAAGAAATGAACATATCCAACTGTTACACCATTCCTTTTTGCAAAAGGTATGGATAAAAAATAACGTAAATTAACGGTATGATAGTGTGTAATATCTGCGTCAGGCCATTTATTTTCAACTACAATAAATTTTTCATTTAGTTCTTCCTTTACTAAACTTACTTGCTCTTCATATGCTGATAGGACACCCTGTCCTTTTACTTTTGCTGCCTGTGAGAGCATATTAATTTTATAGATCATGAAAATCCCCCGTTCGTTATTTTGCCAGTTCATTATCTTTCATTAGCTATAGCATACCTCTCATTTATTAAGATTACTAGCACAATTTATTAAGATTTGTTAATGTTTAAAATGCTCCTTCGTCTCCTATAAATTCTATAGCCTACAACGTCAGCTAACGCCCAACCTATTGGAACTGCCCACCATACGCCTACAAGACCAATCTTAGGCATAGCTACTAATAGATAAGCAAGTATTACCCTTGTCCCTAATGAAATAATTGTTAAAATGATCGAAATTTTAACCGTACCTAATCCTCTATATACTCCATAAAACATAAAGAGGAAACCTATCAGTACATAGAATGGTGCTATAACTCTTAAATAGCCTATGCCTATTGCAAGTACTTCGTACTCCTTAGGGTTTATAAAAATCAGCATGAGCTCTTTTGCAAAAAGAACTACCAATACTGAGATGATAAAACAGAATATGCAGATTAACTTTACTGTACACCTAATCCCTTCATGAATACGTCCTTCTTCCTTAGCTCCTTTGTTCTGAGCTACATAAGTGGAAAAGGCATTACCAAAGTCTTGCACAGGCATATAGGCAAATCCATCTATTTTGACTGCTGCTCCAAATGCTGCCATAGCTACTGTTCCAAAAGAGTTGACTAAACCTTGTACGAGTAGTATGCCAAAGTTCATAATAGACTGTTGAATTGAAGTTAGTATGGAGTACCTAGCAATTATGCCAAATAAAGTTCTATCAAATACCATATCCTGCTTAGTCATATGTAAAATTGAAAGTTTTTTGATTGAATAAAGTATGCACAGAACAGCCGCTACGCCTTGTGCAATGAGTGTAGCAATAGCTACACCTTTAACCCCCATATCACATACTAAAACAAAGGTTAAATCTAAAACGATATTAAGAATTGCTGCTAAGATTAAAAAATACAAAGGGGTTTTGGAATCTCCTAATGCCCTTAACAAGCTAGAAATTGCATTATATAAAAACGTAAAAATTAATCCAATAAAAATAATTTGCAAATAAATCTTAGTATCACTATAGAGCTCTGGTGGAATATTCATAAATCGAATAATACTCTCTATCCCTATTAGAGTGCCAGCCATCATACAGACTGTTACGCCTAATGTAAATATAAAGCTGGTTGTAATGGCCCTTTTAAGCTTTTCTAATTCTCCTGCCCCAAATAACTGTGAGAAAAGAACAGATGCCCCCATACATAACCCAATAATCACCGACGTCACAAATACCATAACCGTGTAAGCTGAACTTACAGCAGCCAAAGCATTCTTGCCTATAAATTGTCCTACTACAATGGAATCTACCAAATTATAGAGTTGCTGAAACAGGTTACCTACTATCATAGGTATGGCAAACGTTATAATAAGCTTAAGTGGAGAGCCTACGGTAAAATCCTTTGTCATATTATAACCTCCTCCTCACTGAAATATCACATCTACTGCATACTTCTCCATTATCTTGTGTAAAACCATCTTTTTTATTAAGTACTCTACCAATAATTTGCCCCTTCTTCTCACCTACAAATGTTTCGTCTCCCTTTTTTACCTGTCTAAAGTGTATCATCTAGTGTACTCCTTCTTATCTATTAATTTTATTAAATATATAAATACTAATTTATATTATAGTATAATTTAATTTAAATTGTATCTTTTTTATACAATTATAGATTACTTCTATCCTTAAAATTCACTATTCCACATATTGAATGCATACGCTATCCTTTATACCCTATGCACGGTTATCTATTTCATAAATAACTTCCTCTTTTGAATAAATCCCCTTTTTTTTATAATATAATAGATATAAATGAATTTTAGATAGGAGTCTTATTATGCTTACACCTACTGATATCGATTTTCTCACACGTAGCCTAACTTTCTGGGATAACCTTAAACCTATAGAACAACAACTTATTTTAGATTACACTATGCCGCTTACCTATAAGCAAGGCACTACTATTCATGGCGGAAATAGGGACTGTATTGGTGTACTACTAGTCAAAAGTGGCACACTTAGAACTTACCTCCTTTCAGATGAGGGTAAAGAAGTCACACTTTATCGCCTTTCTTCTGGAGATATCTGTATTCTTTCAGCATCATGCTTGCTAAAAAATATTACTTTTGATGTACATATTGACGCTGAAGTAGATACCCAAATTTTACTTATTGACTCTTCTATTTTTGCTAGACTTACAAGTCAAAATATTTATGTAGAAAACTTCTCTTATAAAGTAGCTGCTGAAAAATTTTCTGATGTCATTTGGGCTATGGAGCAAATTCTCTTTATGAGCTTTGATAAACGCCTTGCTATTTTCCTTATTGACGAAGCTACTAAAAATAATTCTAATACTATATACCTTTACCCATGAACAGATTGCCAAATACATGGGGAGTGCTAGAGAGGTAGTCTCACGCATGCTTAAATATTTTGCTAACGAGGGCTGGGTACAGCTTTCCAGAGGCTCTATTACCCTTATGAACAAAAAGTGCCTACGTGCTCTTATGTAAGGAACTTTTAACCTACAGTATCCCTAAAAAAAGAAGGTGCCTTAACCTGGCACCTTCTTTTTTAATTTTAATGATGATAAATCAAACATCTTAAAGAATGAATGAAATCCTTTGCTTCTCCCATGGTATTGTAAAGTCCTAAACTAATACGTACCATCCCAATATCTTCTCCATTATGCGTATGCTCACTAATCTGCCTTTGCTCTTCATTAATCCCTAACATTCTATCTACATAAGGATGGGCACAGAACTTACCATATCTTGTAGCTATACCAAACTGACTAGCAAGTTTAAAAGCTACTTCTTCGAAATGTATCCCTCTTACATTAAATACAATAACACCTAACCGATTTACAGAGTAATCTACATCTCCATAAAGTATGACTTCTGGTATTTTGCTAAGTTCCTTAAGAAGATAATTTTTTATTCTTGTTTCATGCTCTTCAATTTCATCAAATCCTATTTTCTTAAGTACCTGCATAGATGCTACTAATGCCATCACCCCTAAGTAGTTTTGCGTACCTGCTTCATGCAGATAAGGTGACTCTGACCAAATCACATCATTATCAAGCACCACATCTACCGCTCCGCCACCCCGCAAAAAGGGATGTAGATTATTAAGGTAACTTGTAAGACCAACAATAGCTCCAGCTCCATAAGGCGCATACATCTTATGTCCTGAAAAAACTAAAAAATCAATTTGTTCTGCTTCACATCGTCCTGCCATATTAATAGCTCTGTGGGCAACAAGCTGTGCCGCATCTACAATTAATTTAGCATCATATCTGTGTACAATTCTGGCTATCTCATGGATAGGGTTAATATAACCTGTCACATTCGATGCACCTGTTACTGTTACAAATTTAATAGAAGGATTTTGTGCCAGATGATTTTCTATCTCTTTAAGACTTATTCTACCAGACTTATCTACTTCTACATATTCTACATGAGCTGTATGCCTCCAAGGCAAGTCATTGGCATGATGCTCCATACGCGTTGTAAGTACAGTACAATCTTTATATTCAAACAGAACATTAGCTAATAAATTTAACCCTTCTGTTGTATTTTTTACATATATAACTGAATAATCATTTCGTCCTAACAAATTAAAAAAATCTAATACACTTTCTCTAGATGCTTCAAATTGTTCTGTACATTTATCGCCCTTCTGACCAGCTCCTCTTGCAATAGGGCCATAACTTAATGCATTCTTTCTAACCATTTCATTTACCCATTTAAGTGGAGGTGTTGTCGCACCGTTATCAAAATTAATTGGTATAATATTTCTCCGACCTCCAAGCTTTACAGGTATTTCTATTCCATCAAACAAATGGCGATAATTCATCATTCCACCCCCTCTCGTACATTATATGCACAGCGCTGTTAAGTTGCTCGCAATCCATGTCATATTTTGTTACTTTTACAGTTAGCTCACTATTAAAAATCATTTAGATCCATTTTTATTATCTCCAAATCTCATTTCTATATGTTTTTTATACCCTAATAAAAAATAGAGTGAGATTAGTTTATTTATCTAATCTCACTCTATTCCTATCATTTATCTATTGTTCACGAAGTTTTGCACCAATAACTGTTTCTAAACCGTTTAAGATTTTTTTCATAGATTTTTGAATTTCATCATCTGTAAGGGTACGATCACTTGCTCTAAACACAAGTTTGTAAGCTACTGATTTATGGCCTTCTTCAATTTGTTTACCTTGGTATACGTCAAAGAGTTCACAGCTTTCAAGTAGTTTACCCCCTCTTTGAGTAATAACTTTTTCAATATCACCAACAAGTACATCATCTTTTACAAGCATAGCAATGTCTCTTGTTGTAGCTGGGTATTTTGGAAGTGGTACATAACTACGAGCTTTTTCTACATTTGCAAGAATAAGTGCAAGGTCTAATTCTGCTACGTATAATTTAGCATCTACACTGTAGTTTTTAGCTACTTGTGGATGGATTTCTCCGAAGTAACCACATACTTTACCAGCGATCATAAGATTTGCTGTACGACCTGGGTGCATGAATGGAAGCTCTGTATTTCTCTCTACACTTACTTTTTGAATATGAAGATCTTCCACTAAAGCTTCAATAAGTCCTTTAAGTGTATAGAAATCAACTTCTTTACCATACATACCTACAGTAACCTTTTTGATTTCATTTGGAAGCTCTTCGCCCTCTATTTTTTCAAATACTTTTCCTACTTCATAAAGCATAGCTGTTTCATTTCTACGGTTATAGTTAATAGAAAGTGAATTAAGGATACCATTTAAAGTAGTTGTACGCATAATGCTGAAGTCTTCCCCTAATGGGTTTGTAATCGTTAACACATTTCTAAGATTACTATCAGCCGGGATACAAAGTTTATCAAATACTTTTGGACTTTCAAATGAATAAGTTAATGCACCATTTACACCATATCTACTCATAGTAGAACGGATTTGATCAGTTATTTCTTGTTCGAAGTTTTTATGACCAACTGTTGGTGTGCCTCTTTCTAAAGTTACTTCAATTTTATCGTATCCATAGAGTCTAGCAACTTCTTCTGCAAGGTCAGCCATCATTGTTACGTCTGGTCTGAATGTCGGAATTGTTACTGTCTTATTTGTTGTATCTACTTCAAACTCAAGTCTTTCGAAGTATTCTTTCATTTCTTCTTCAGTCACTTGTGTTCCAAGATAGTTATTAATCCATGTTAAATCATATGGAATAGTAAGTTTTTCACGTTTTACTGGGTAGACATCAATAATACCTGATACAACTTCACCAGCACCTGTCATATTAATAAGCTGAACTGCACGTTCAATTGCAAGTGTAATGTTGTTTGGATCAAGTCCTTTAACATATTTTTTAGAAGAATCGCTGCTGATTCCAAGTTTTTTAGATGTTTGGCGTACATTGTAACCATTGAAGTTAGCACATTCGAAAAGAATAGTTGTCGTATCTTCAGTTACTTTTGTATCTTCACCGCCCATTACACCAGCGATTGCTACTGGTTTAGCTTCATCTGCAATGACAAGCATACTGCTATCAAGTGTTACCTCATCACCGAATAATGTAGTCATTGTCTCACCATCTTTAGCATTACGTACGATAACATGGTGTCCTGCAAGTTTATCATAGTCAAATGCATGCATTGGTTGACCAAATTCAAGAAGCATGTAGTTTGTAATGTCTACGATATTGTTGACTGGTCTGAGTCCTGCTGACATAAGTCGGTCCTTAAGCCATTTTGGTGATGGGCCAACTTTCACATTTTTAATAACTCTTGCAGCATATCTTGGGCAAAGTTGTTCATTTTCAATTGTTACTTTTGCCATATCAGCTGCATTGCCATCTACTTCTTCTACCTTAATTTCAGGGAAATTGAAAGGCTTTTTAAAAGTAGCTGCTGCTTCTCTTGCAATCCCTAAAATACTGAAGCAGTCTGGTCTATTTGAAGTAATCTCATACTCTACAATTGACTCCCCAAGTCCAAAGTATGGCTTAACATCTGAGCCAAGTTCAATTGGTGTATGGAAAATATATACACCGTCTTCTGGTGCATCATCAAAGTCACTTGCTTCAAAACCAAGTTCTTCTACAGAACAGAACATTCCTTGTGATTCAACTCCGCGAAGTTTACCTGTTTTGATTTTAAGACCACCAGCAAGTGTAGCTCCATCCAGTGATACTGGAACTACATCTCCTGTATTAACATTTGTAGCCGCTGTAACAATTTGAATTGGTGCCTCTGCCCCAATATCTACTTTCATTACACGAAGTTTATCTGCATCTGGGTGTTTTTCTGTTTCGATAATTTTACCTGCAACAACTTTAGTAATTTCTTTTCCAAGCTCCTCTACAGCTTCAACTTTAGAGCCAGACATTGTCATTGCATCTATATAAGTGTTTACATCTACGTCGATGTCTACGTATTGTTTTAACCAAGACATAGGTACGTTCATATTTCTACTTCCTTTCCATTATCCATTCTTTTAATCATTTCACGCTCTCAAAAAACTTAGCTATAAAGCTCATTATCCGATCTTTTCACTCTGTTTTCATCCAGCCCCAATTTATTATTTATCCCAATCACTAACATTTGCTTAGATGCCGCCTTCCCAAACGCCATCCTTATTCACATTACCCCATGCTACCTTTAAGCCCCCACTTATCAGGTAACTCTTTATACACTTCTTAGAACTGTGATAAGAATTTCACATCATTTTCATAGAATAAACGTAAATCATTGATATCATATTTAAGCATTGTTAAACGTTCAAGTCCCATACCGAACGCAAAACCTTGATATTTAGTTGGGTCAATTCCAGCCATTTCAAGCACTTTCGGATGTACCATACCACATCCAAGAATTTCAATCCAGCCAGATCCTTTACATACATTACACCCTTTACCACCACACATTACACAGCTTACATCTACTTCAGCACTTGGCTCTGTGAATGGGAAATAATGTGGTCTAAATTTAACTTGTACTTTATCTCCAAAGAATTTCTTAGCAAACTCAGCAAGTACACCTTTAAGGTCACCAAATGTAATGTTTTTATCAATTACTAGACCTTCAATTTGGTGGAATATTGGTGAGTGTGTTGCATCTGATTCATCAGAACGGTATACACGACCTGGTGCTACCATACGAATAGGAAGTTCTTGTTCTTCCATAGTGTGAACTTGTACTGGTGATGTTGCTGTACGAAGTACTAAGTTATTTGTAAAATAGAACGTATCTTGCTCATCACGTGCTGGATGTTCTTCCCCTAAATTAAGGGCATCAAAGTTGTAGTAAGCTGTTTCAACTTCACGACCATCTACAATTTCATAACCCATGCCAAGGAAGATATTTTGTACTTCCTCAAGTGTTTTATGAAGAGGATGCATATGTCCTTTTGGCATTTTTCTACCTGGCATTGTAATGTCGATAACTTCCTCTTTAAGTTTTTGATTTACAGCTTCACTCTCAAGCCCTACTTTTTTATCAGCTAATGCTACTTCAAGCGCTTCACGCACCTCATTTGCCATTTGTCCTACAACTGGTCTTTCCTCAGCTGTTAAATCTTTCATACCTCTAAGTACTGCTGTAAGTTCACCTTTTTTACCAAGGTATTGTACTCTTAAATCTTCTAACACTTTAAGGTCTGAAGCATTGTTAATCGCTTCTAGTGCACTACTTTTAATTTGCTCTAATTTTTCTCTCACGGTTATGACTCCTTTCTGATAATAAAAAAAGCCTCGTCCCAAAAAGGGACGAAGCTATAACTCCGCGGTACCACCCAAATTTTTATACACCTGTATAAACACTTAGTAGCTATAACGCACAACCGATACTTCCTACTTATTTTCAAAAGTACTGCTCTGATGTGAAATTCACTTATTTGCATGGCCTAAAGGTGTTTACAGCCGGTGACACCTTCTCTCTTAAGGATACAAAAAAGCTACTATGCATCGTCTTAGCATTTTACATATATACTCATTATTTTACTATACATTCATGTGTTGTCAAGTTAAAAAGTTTTTCTTCAAGAAGCATACTTGCTCCTAATAGATGAATAAGCTTCTCACCTTCTTCCATCACATTAAAGCGAGCTAACGTTTGCCCCTCCTGATATAAGTTCCAACATTCTACAAGCTTATTATACTGAAACTTTACTAATTCATGGTACTCTGTAATAGTATGAAGCATCTCAGATGAACTTTCATACAGACTTATCAACTTATATTCTCTAAAATATTCACGTTCCCTTAAATGGTGAAAGTCAATAACACTATCCTTTATAAAAGCTAAGCTCATAGCCCACATCACCTTATCCACTCTTTGATCTATAGCAAGAGAGACGATCTCCTTTTTAAGTACTCTTAAAACTGCTTCAATATTTCTATGTTCTTTATGAATCATTTCCATAGTCTCCATCTGATCGCTCCTTAATCGTATCATCTATTAGTAGAATTATTGCCAAATTATAAGGTCTTTTACACATATTGTTTAGGAGTTGTCATCACTTGTCAATAGAGAGCCTTTCGTGTATCATGGATACGTATGCTTATTTGAATGACTGATTATTTTAAGGAGGATTATGCATGCTATCTAAAGGTAATTGTATCATTGGGCAATCAGGGGGCCCTACTGTTGCGATCAACGCTTCTCTTAGTGGCGTTTTACAAGGAATAATTGAATCTGATGCTTATAACTCGGTTTATGGAATGGTTCACGGGATTGAAGGTTTACTTCAAGGGAGCTATCTTAATTTATCCGAGCAATTTAAGACCAAAGAATCTCTTGATAAATTAGCTATTACACCTTCTATGTATTTAGGTTCTTGTCGTTTTAAACTTCCACATTACGAAGTTGCACCAGAAATTTATGAAATTCTCTTTAATTTCTTCACTTCAAATGATATTCGCACTGTATTTTATATTGGTGGAAATGACTCTATGGATACAGTTGTTAAACTTTCATCTTATGCAAAAGCAAATAACCTTTCTATTAATATCATTGGTGTTCCTAAAACAATCGATAACGATTTACCAATGACTGATCACACACCTGGTTTCGGCAGTGCTGCAAAGTTTGTTGCCACTACAATGCTTGAAATTGCTCACGACACTTATATTTATAACATTCCATCTGTAACAATCGTTGAAATCATGGGCCGTAATGCCGGTTGGCTTACTGCAAGTAGCGCCCTTGCTCGTACTTCGTACTCTAATGCTCCAGATCTTATTTATTTACCAGAAGCTCCATTTTGTTTAGATTCCTTTGTAGAGGATGTTAAACGTATTCAAAAGCAACGTAAAAATGTTATTGTTGCTGTTTCTGAAGGTATTAAAGACAAAGATGGTAACTACATTTCTGCAACAAGTACTGCTGTAGATGCATTTGGTCATAAACAGCTTTGCGGAGCCGGAAAAACACTTGAGAACTACCTTAAAGATAAATTAGGCTGTAAAGTACGTTCAGTAGAACTCAATGTCCTTCAACGTTCTGCAAGTCACATTGCATCCAAAACAGATATAGATGAAAGTATTATGATCGGTAAAGCTGCTGTTAAATCTGCCCTTGAAGGTAAAACAGCTCAAATGGTTTGCTACCACCGTATGAGTAATGACCCTTACTATGTAGATGTTGTTTCTCATGCCATTGAAGATATTGCTAATAAAGAAAAAGTAGTGCCTCGCATGTGGATTAATGAAGCAGGTAATGATGTAACAGAAGATATGCTTACTTACCTTAGACCACTCATTGAGGGCGAAACAGTAATGGGCTATGCAAATGGTGTACCTGTTTACTGTGATATTACACATCTTCACACTAAAACTGAACAAAAATAGAGTTTATATTCTAAATGTAAAAAAGGTTAGGTGGAACATAATCTCCCCTAACCTTTTTAATATTAAAAAGTCTATGCTTTTCTAGTTATCCATTTACCATTAGTAAAGTCTGGAATAGCTACCACTTGCCCTCCCATCGCAATAGACTGCTCTGATAAAGCTGAAATAGCCATCCATGCTGCTATATCGTATACATCAATTGGCATCTCTTCATTTTTTTCTACACAATCAAAGAATGCACGTAGAACTAACCAATCCATTCCACCGTGTCCACCTTTTACACCATCTTGCATAAACTTTTTCCATACAGGGTGCTCATACTTCTCTCTATACGCTTCAATGTTATTCCATTGTTCTTTCCATTTAAAATCATATTCATTATGTTCTCCATCAATAAATAGAGACATATTATCTTCCATAAACATACCTTTAGTACCCTGCACTCTAAATCCTCTTGAATAAGCTCTCGGTAAGGTTGTATCTAAGGTAAGTACAATTGTTTCACCTCTTGCACATTTAATCATAGTTGTTACTACATCTCCCTGTGCAAATTCTGTATGCATAAGGGCTTCATCATCACTTTTTTTATTTTTAATATACTCATTTAATCCTTTAGCCTTAGAAGCCATAGATACAAGAGATACCATTCTATTTCCTCTATTAATATCTAGAATCTGCGCAATTGGTCCTAGCTCATGAGTTGGATAGTTTTCGCAATTTCTATGTATATAGTTCTGTAAACGATAATGTCTATTTTCGTTTCCAAAGGCAATCTCTTCTCTTAAATCATGTTGATAGCCACCTGAACAGTGAACAATTTCTCCAAAAATACCTTGTTTCACCATATTCATAGCCATCATTTCTTCCCTACCATAGCAGCAGTTTTCTAATAGCATACAAGGTACACCTGTTTCTTCATAAGCTCTAATAAGCTGCCAGCATTCTTCTATCGAATAAGCTCCTCCTACTTCTGTTCCTACAGGTTTACCAGCTTTCATACATTCAATAATAATTTCAATATGTCCTGTCCATGCACTTGAAACAATAACAGCCTCAACTTCACTCGATGCTATAAGCTCTTTATAATCTTGTGTTATAAAAGGTTTATTCCCTTTTACTTGCTCTACCTTATCCGCAGCATTTTGTGCTCTGTCCTTATAGGTATCACATACACCTACAATCTCTATATCATCCATATGTAATATAACACCATCCATAAGGCCGTAACCTCTTCCACCTAATCCAATAATCCCTATATTTAACTTGTCCTTCATCTCAAATAGCTCCTTATACTGTAATTTAAAATAGACTACCCTTTCATTTTACCTATTTTCACTAATATAATCAATATATTATCTTTCGAATTTTATAGTGTATTTTAAATAATACTTTCCCTACTTAAAGGGGACACTCCATTTTTAAAGTGTCCCCTTTTTATTTATCATTATAAGTCTCTAAAAAGCTTATCTCCTTTAATGACCATATACCTATATGCCCCATAAATTAAAACTATCATAACAACTAGAAGCATTATGAGCTTCATTACTGTACTCACACCCGGTATTATAATTACAAGTACACCTGGTACAATAATACTTATTAGCGCTACTACCATAACTAATAATGTTGCCATACTTTGCTTAATCACAACCACTTCATTACTCCATTCTAGATTAGGCCATTTCAGATTAATGATAATCCCCATAATAGCTATAAAAATCGTATAGACTGTAGGTATTGCAAAAATTAAAAGTGCCTGCATAAAATGAGCTCTAAGTGCAATAGTCATAAGGATAGTATTCAATAAGATAGCCGGTATATTTATAGCAAGCTGAACTCCTATTTTACTTATGAAAATGGTTCTAGCCTCTATTGGACTCGATTTTAAAATCCATAAATTTTTACCCTCTAGTGAGATCGCACATGCAGTCGTACAATTTAGAGCAATACAAAAACTAGCTATGAGCGGTGCAAACTCTGCAATATACTGATGTACTCCATTAATGCCCAGCATATGTTCTAGTTCTATAGCATCTAAGAAAAATAAGCTGACAGAAAGTATTAGCATAAATATAATCCCTACACTTGTATTCATTACATATAAAGATGAACTAAAGTATCTTTTAAGTTCCTTATAATAAAGTGCACCTAGTACAGAAGACTCCTTAACTTGCCCGCCTTCATACTGACTACGTCTAGCTGATGTCTGAAGCATAGTATGAATTATTTTAAACTTCCTTCCTATAAATGTAACAAATAACCCAAATGCCAGTACACTAAGTCCTATAAATAAGAGTGCTGCACCTATGCTATACTCACAAACAGCTTGTAAATAAAGCTGTGCAAGTGGATAAATCTTATTAATGGCACTCATTACTACTTCACCTAGCTGCCCCATATGTTCTTCTGATATAGAGTTAGCGCCAAATGACATACATATGACAACTGCAATGAATACAACATTTATCATAAGCGTTATAAAGTTTGTATGCTTAAGTCTCATAGTTATCATTGTAATAATAGCACCTACAAAAGTTGCAATAATAATTGGAATAAGCGGCACAAAGAATAAAGTCATTCCATAAATAAGATAGAATATCCCTCTAGGTCTTACTAGAATGCCATAGACAAAACCTGCTGGTATCATAATCATAACTAAAAATAATAAATTCATAAGATAAAGATATAGTACCTGAGCCCCAACAATATGACTTGTTTTAATAGGCAAAGCAAGAAGCATATCATAATCCTTCCCTTCAAATAGTATCCCTTTAGCCTTATAAAAAGTAGTTATTAAAATAATAAAGCTTGTTAAACTCATCACCATAGGTAGATAAAACTCTACTAATTCTATTTCTTTAAAAGACACAGCTATTAGGATATTATATAGGATACTCATTCCTATAATCATAATTGCAAGGAGACCTATACCTATCCCCATCCATATAGCCTTCTTCTTTTCTTTAGGGTCCGTCGTATGTAAAAGTTTATTAATTCCAAAAGCACTTAATAGTTGTACACGTAATACATAGCCTATATTATTCATGATTAATCAGCTCCAAAAATAGTTCTTCTAAGCTTTGGTTACCCTTTACTTCTTCTATAGCCCCACTTGTAATAAGCTCTCCATCTTTAATAATAGCAATCTTATTACACAACTTTTCTGCTACATCTAGTACATGCGTTGAGAAAAAGATAGCACATCCTTTATGGCACAGCTCTTTCATAATACTCTTTAAAGTATGCGCAGCTTTAGGGTCAAGCCCTACAAAAGGCTCATCTAAAATAAGTAATTTAGGTTCATGAAGAAGAGCAGAAATAATAGCTAATTTTTGTTTCATACCATGTGAATAAGATTGAATTAAGTCACCTAAACTAGATGTTAGTTCAAACATATCCCCATAAGTTTTAATAGTAACTTCTCTTTTATCCTTTCCTACACTAAAAATATCTCCTACAAAATTTAAATACTGTATACCTGTTAAATGCTCGTACAAATCAGGATTATCTGGTATGTAAGCAATCTTACGCTTACATGCAATAGGATCTTTTTGAATGGAGATACCGTTTATTTCAATATCTCCTTCTTCAAAATCTAGTATGCCTACTATAGCTTTAATAGTCGTAGTCTTGCCAGCTCCATTATGTCCAATAAATCCATAGAGGTCTCCTGCCTCAACTTGTAGGTTCAAATCTTTTACAGCTCTCTTGCCACCTTTGTAACACTTTGAAAAATGTTTAATGGTTAACATATTTATTCTCTCCTCTTGCTTTTTTATACTTATTGATTTATATTCTATTTAGATATTTAGATATTTATCTAATTAACTAAAAGTATACTCTTATTTTTAGATACGTCAATATTTTACGAAAGGAATTTTTATCCATGAACGATCTTTTTAAAGCCTTATCAGACCCTTCAAGGCGTAAAATAATTCAGCTTCTTAAAGAAGGTGATTTAACTGCTGGAGAGATTGCTGACCACTTTGATATGGCAAAACCTTCTATTAGTCACCATCTTAATTTACTTAAGCAAGCTAATCTCGTGCTGTCTCAAAAACAAGGTCAAAATGTTATTTATTCTCTGAACACTACAACCTTGCAAGATGCACTTTCATTTTTCTTTGATTTAATTAATAAGGGAGATTCTGATTATGAAAACTAAAAATATATTTTTCAAAAGCATATTTATTCTTACTATTTGTTCCATACTTCTAACACTGTACTTCTATCCTAATCTGCCGAATGAAATTCCTATTCACTTTGACTATTTAGGTAATCCCGATAACTATGGCCCACGTAGTTTTACCTTCTTTACCGCTTTTTTACCACTTATAGTCTTAGTACTCTTAAAAATTATTCCTAAATTTGACCCTAAGTCTGCTTCTTATAAACTGCATCAAAAAGCTTATACCATTTTTATAGCTTTTTTAGTGTTACTTTTTATCCTCTTACACTGGGTTAGTCTCTATGTTGCTTTAGGATATAATCTGCCTATTCAAAAGGTTGTTCCTATTAGCATTGGTATACTCTTTATTGTAATTGGTAATTATATGCCGCAAATTAGACCTAATTACACCTATGGTATTAAATTGCCTTGGACACTTGCAGATGAAAATAACTGGCGTGCTACTCATAGAATAGGCGGTTATTGCTATATTGCATCAGGTATTTTATTCCTTCTTACAGGTTTTGCATCTTCTTTACTTATTTCAGCATGTCTGTTAGTCGCTTTTATCTTTCTTTTTATACCGATGCTCTACTCCTATTTGTATTTTAAACGTCATATCAACAAATAAATATGCAATTTTAGCTAAATTAAATTGCATATTTTAAATTTGTATTGACTTTTTAAACTTGTATTGACTTTTTAAACATTGACAGAGCAAAGACCATCCTTGTACAATAAGTTAATAAAATGTAAAATAGGGTTTATACAAGGAGGTTTGTACCTATGATTATTGTCATGAAACATACAGCAACGCCTGAAGATATACAGGTCGCTATGGGGGCAATTGAAAATGCCGGATTATCTGCCCATATATCTAAAGGGTCTGAAGTAACGATTCTTGGGGTAATAGGCGATAAATCCAGGCTAAGTAGTGACTGCCTTTGTTCATTGAATGGAGTAGATAAAATCGTGCCTATAACAGAGACTTATAAATTAGCTAATCTTAAATTTCATCCAGAACCAACTATTGTCAAGTTAAACAACTGTGAGATAGGCGGTAAAAAACTTATTGTCATGGCCGGTCCATGTGCAATTGAAAGTGAATCCCAGCTTCTCGAATCTGCTGAAGCTGCTAAAAATGGCGGTGCCAAGGTATTACGCGGCGGTGCCTATAAACCACGTACTTCACCTTATGCTTTCCAAGGTCTTGAAGAAGAAGGCCTTAAATATATGAAAACAGCAAGAGAAAAAACAGGTCTTTCTGTTATTTGTGAAGTTACCAGTATTAATGCTGTACAAACAGCGGTCAATTATGTAGATATCCTTCAAATTGGTGCACGCAACATGCAAAACTTTGAACTTTTAAAAGCTGTAGGTAAAACAAACCTACCTGTTCTTTTAAAACGTGGTCTTTCCGCTACTATTGATGAGTGGCTCAATGCTGCTGAGTACATCATGAGTGAAGGTAACCCTAACGTTATTTTATGCGAGAGAGGTATCCGTACTTTCGAGACAGCAACACGTAATACACTAGACATCAGTGCTATTCCTGTTATCAAAGCAAAAAGTCATTTACCTATTATCGTAGACCCAAGTCATGCATCTGGAAAACGTGCCTATATTTCAAGCCTTTCTAAAGCAGCTATTGCAGCAGGCGCAGATGGACTTATTATTGAAGTTCATCCTAATCCAAAAGTTGCACTTTCTGATGGCCCTCAATCTCTTGATCCCCATGATTTCAGCGTACTGATGGATGAGCTTAAACCTATTGCAACTGCTGTAGGGCGTGAACTCTAATGCATATTGGTATTATCGGACTTGGCCTGATTGGGGGATCAATTGCCAAGACACTTAAGAAGGTTCATGCACAAAATAGCTTCATTATAGGCTTTGATACAGATAGTCTATCGGCTGCTAAAGCCTTAGAAGAAGGTGCTATTGACCACATTGCAACTGAACTTGGGGCAGAATTTTCTAAATGTAACGTTATTTTTATTTGTACACCTGTATCTTCTATTGATATGGTAGTAGAAAAGTTATTACCTTTTATAGCATCCGATTGTATTTTGACCGATATTGGCAGTACTAAAGAGAGTGTTATGAAAAAAGTAGAAGATATTTTATCAGGTCATACTAAAAAGGCCTACTTTATAGGTGGCCATCCTATGACTGGTTCTGAACAATCCGGTTACGAAGCTTCTACTAATTATTTATTTGAAAATGCATACTATATTTTAACACCATCACCAGGTACACCTGATTTTATTCTGTTTATTATGCAGAAAATGGTTGAACGTCTTGGTGCTATTCCTATTACACTTGAACCAGGCTACCATGACTTTGCAACTGCTGTTGTCAGTCACTTACCACATATTATCGCAAGTAGTCTCGTTCATCTTGTAAAAAATCAAGATGGCTGTGAGCATTCGCTACACACATTAGCTGCAGGTGGATTTAAAGATATTACACGTATCGCATCTTCAAATCCAACAATTTGGCAAGACATATGCCTATCTAATAAAGCACCTATTAAAGCTTGCCTTGAAAATTATATTGCATCACTTACAGCTTTCTGCCAGACTTTAGAAAGTGAAGATAGCCAAGCTATTTATAACTTCTTTAATGAAGCAGGACGCTACCGTGATACTTTCCAAGATGGTATTAAATCGGATATTGCAAAAGTATTTACTATTTTTGTAGATGCAGAAGATGAGCCTGGTATTATTGCATGTATTGCAACACTACTTAGCTCTCATAGCATTAATATCAAAGATATTGGTATTGTTAACCAACGTGAATTCGCCAGTGGCGTGCTCCGCATTGCCTTTGGTAAGAAAAGCGAAATGGAAAAAGCTAAACATCTTCTTATAAAACATAACTACACAGTCTATTGCTAAAATAGACTGTTTTTACTAAAGAAAAGGAGTTTGACTATGATTATACAACCTGCTTCTCACTTAAAAGGGACTCTCTCTATTCCAGGTGATAAATCCATCTCTCACCGTAGTATTATGTTTGGTAGTATCGCTAAAGGTACTACTAAAATTCATAACTTTCTTATGGGGGATGACTGCTTATCCACTATTGAGTGTTTCCGTAAACTAGGTATAGATATTGAAATGCATAACGACCATATCCTCGTTCATGGCAAAGGCCTACATGGACTTGAGCCTGCTGCTGAAATCCTAGACTGCGGTAATAGTGGCACAACAACACGTCTTATTTCTGGTATATTAGCAGGTCAGCCTTTTACCTCTACTTTGACTGGGGATGCTTCTATTCAAAAACGTCCTATGAAACGTATTATAGAACCACTTCGCCAGATGCATGCTGCTATAGAAGGTAAAGATGATAACTTCTGTCCTCTTACTATTTCCCCAAGCACTTTAGAGGGTATTTGTTATACCTCTCCTGTAGCTAGCGCTCAGGTTAAATCCTGTGTACTTCTTGCTGGCCTCTATGCGAACACTCCAACTACTGTATGTGAGCCTGCTCTATCGCGCGATCATACAGAACGTATGCTAAGCGCTTTTGGTGCTATTATAGAACGTAAAGATAAATGTGTAACGATTTATCCTAATCCTGAGCTTGAGGCAATGGAAGTCGTTGTCCCTGGTGATATTTCTTCAGCTGCTTTCTTTATGGTTGCCGGACTTATTGTCCCAAATAGTAAACTTATACTTCAAAATGTAGGCATCAATCCTACAAGACGTGGTATTTTAGATGCCCTTCTGGCTATGGGCGGACGCATTACCTGCTTTAATGAAAGAGAGCTTTGTGGGGAACCTGTATGTGATATGATAATTGAAAGCTCAGACCTTCACGGTATTACCATAGAAGGTGATATTATTCCAACTATGATTGATGAAATTCCTGCTTTTGCTGTAGCAGCACTCTTTGCACACGGAACCACTATTATTAAAGATGCAAAAGAACTTCGTGTTAAAGAATCTAATCGTATTGATACGATGTGCCATGAATTAGGTAAAATGGGTGCTGTTATTAGGCCACTAGAAGATGGCATGATTATAGAAGGGAATGCAACGCTTCATGGGGCTATACTTGAAAGTTATGATGATCATCGTATTGCCATGAGCTTAGCTGTGGCTGCTCTTAAAGCAACTACACCATCCCAAATTCTTAATAGCGAATGTATTCGTATCTCTTATCCACATTTCTTTGAGCATTTAAAAGCTGTAAGTACTGAGGCTTAAGCCCCAGTACTTACAGCTTTTTACTTTTATTTTTTGTAACAAATGCAATACTTCGTATATATTTGATTAACAGTTTATTTATATGTTATAATCTATCAAGGAGGTGGATTATGAAAAATTTAGTTAAAATGCTTGTTTTCTTCTTTATATTTTTATCCACAACAACACTTCAAGCATCTACAACTTATTCACTTAAAGTGAACAATATCTTATACAACTTAGAATCTCCACTTATTCAAAAAAATGATATGCTTTACATAACAGCTGATGAACTCGCTGAAATTACTTTTGGTACCCTTACAGAACACAAAGGTACTTATACCCTCTCTGTTCAAGGTAAAGATGTCCTATTTGCTCCAAATAAGCTGTCCTTTAACCTAGAAGGTAAAAGCTATACTTTTTCAGTTAGTCCATTTATTTTAGACGATAAACTTTATATACCTATTGAATTATTAAGTTCCTTAGGCTATTCGCTTAAAACAAACTCTAATACTCAGGAAATTTTTCTAAATATCCCTACGCCTTATTCTCGTAATATGGATGATCCACAAGAACACCGCTTTATTGACTCTTTTTATAACTTAGAGAGGTTGCCAGCACATTTACTTAATCTAAGTAGTGAAGAAGTTCTTCAGTCCGCTATTACATCTGCAGTATCTTCTAAACAGTATATAAGCTTTTTAGATAATACCAATAAAGCAAAGCTTGCTGACTTTATTAGAACACGTGTTACGTATTCTCCTTATAATAATATGAAAGTAAGCTTTAGGGTTATTAATACACATACTTACCCTAATACCTTTACAGATACAATAACGCTTCCCCTTAAGGTGAGCTTCTCAGGGGATAATCTTATTCTATATATAGGGGATACACGTATTAACTCTCCTATGTACTGGGCTACATTTTATCCTTCTAAAACTCTAACGCAAATGGATCTTCATAAAAGCTTTGATGCAACCCTTATGAGAGCCTTATATGAATATTATCGTAACACATATGGACTAAAAGATGATAAGTACTTTCAGCCGTTTACACTTATTAGTTCAGATCGTACTAACGAGATGGTTCATGATGCCTATAGCCTTTCATTTAAGTCAGATGATTCTTTAACGGAATATGAATCCACTTACACAGTTCGTGTAAACCGTATACATCCTTCAGGTTCTATACACTATATTATAGACCTTCTAGCGGAATAAGCATAAGAAATGAGGCAGCCCTCCTTATGGACTGCCTCATTTCTTATAAAAAAAAGGTAACTGCAATATATTATCTGAACTGCTACCCGTCAAGTAGACAACTAAAAAAATAAAAACTTGGAGTTGTCAATAAAAAGTAGACACAAAGTTAAGTTGATTTTATGAATTTAATTCTTCAAATTGTGCAGGTGAAATATACCCAAGAGCAGAATGAATTCGCTTTGTGTTATAATACAT
>NZ_JACRSY010000009.1 GCF_014384995.1 Zhenhengia yiwuensis
TAAAAACATTGTAAGGAAGTGGGTCAATTCTAGGTGTAAATCTAGGGTGGGTCAACTTTAAGTATAAATATCTAGATTTACTAGTTACAAGACCTGGGTCTAATTTAAACGTAAATTTTTAAAAAAGTGGGTCAGAACAGCTTGAAAATCTACACAGGAGAAGCCTCTTTTGCTACACATAATCATAAAATTAGTGCATCCTACAATTTGAGTGGAACAGCAGATATAGTTTTTAAGGCTGACCTAAAAAGTGGAGATCTATTAGCTCTTATGCCTACAGAAAATAGGCAAACCTATATCGTGATTTGTAAGGTGGTGAAGCTATGAGTTTGTTTCCATTTATAAGAAGTGTGGAAGAACAGGCAATACCCACACCTAAAGCCTACAAAGAATATGAATTTAACTTTGAAGCAGGCAAACTTACAGGGAGATTATTAGAAGGTAAAGAAGCCCTTAGGATGTGGATATATAAAACTCTTCTTACACAACGTTATAGATATACTATTTATAGTTGGGACTTTGGACAGGATTTAGACGAGCTTATTGGACAAGGGTATGAGAAAGGATTTATTAGAAGTGAGGTTGAAAGACGTATTAAGGATTGCTTACTTATTAATGATAAGATTACAGCCTGCACCCATTTCAACATTCAACTAATTAATGACCAACTAAATGTAGACTTTACAGTTAACACTATTTATGGGGAGGTGGAAATCAATGGCCCTAACATATGATGCATTATTACAAAGAGCGCTTAAGAGGGTATCAAGTCAAATGGATACTTCTGAGGGTTCTTTTTTATTTGATGCCATAGCACCATGTGTTGCTGAACTTTATGAAGCTTATTTGCACATTGAGGAACTAGAGAAGAGAGTCTTTGCAGATACAGCTTATGGTGAATACCTAGAAAGAAGAACAGCTGAAAGAGGTATCTATAGAAAGTCAGCAACTTATGCCACTAGGAAGGCTTATTTTAATATTGATGTACCTATTGGTTCACGATGGGCAAAAGAAGAATTGGTGTATACAGTCACCGAGAAGGTGCAAGAGGGTGTATTTCTCGCCAAGGCGAACCAAACTGGTGCAATAGGTAATAGATATAGTGGAGAGTTGGTGAATATGGACTTCATAGAGAACCTAGAAAGTGCAACTTTAGGAGAAGTGGTGATTGCTGGTGAAGATGAGGAAGAAGATGAATCATTAAGGTTAAGATACTTTAGGAGTTTTGAAAAAGAAGCCTTTGGAGGGAATAAACGTGACTATGAAGAGAAGATTGGAAGTATAGAAGGGGTAGGTGTGGTTAAAGTTTACCCTACTTGGGCTGGAGGTGGCACTGTGAAAGTAAGGTTACTTGATGCTGAACATAATGTACCTTCACCTGAATTAGTTCAAACGGTTCAAGAGTTAGTTGACCCAATAGAAACAAGTGGAGAAGGCTTAGGTATAGCACCCATAGGGCATAAGGTTACAGTAGAAGGTGCAGAAGAAGTAGAAGTACAGATAACCACACAACTTATCTTTAAAGGGATAGACTGGGATAATATTAAAAATGAAGTAACAAGTGTGGTTGAGGAATACTTTAAACAACTCAGGTCAAAGTGGAATGAAGAAGATATAGTAGTTAGGATAAGTCAAATTGAAGCAAGGTTATTAGAGATAGAAGGCATTATAGATGTACAAGGAACTAAGCTAAATGGAAGCAGTACTAACCTTTATTTAACTGATGAACAGGTTCCTGTACTTGTAGGTGTGACTAATGAAACTGAATAAGTACTTACCTGACTTTGTAAGTGGTATTAGTGAGTTTCAAGAGTTAGATAAAGCTTTAACACCTGAACTAGATGAACTTAACCACGCTATACAACAAATCCAGCAAAACCAATTCATAGAAACAGCTAATCATGAAGGGTTAAGTTACTATGAAAGAATGCTTAAAATAAGACCTGATAAAGATATGGAGGTTAGAAGGTTCAATATATTAGCTAAGTTCAATTCTACAATACCTTTTACTATGAGATGGCTACAAAATAGCTTAAATAGCACTGTTGGAAAAGAAAGTTACTTACTTGATCTCGATCATACCAACTACACTTTAACGATCAGCATCATGAAACATAAAGAACACCTTATAGCACATCTAAGACAAGAGTTGGAGGATAAACTTCCAGCTCATTTAATTTTAATCATAAATAGATTAAGCCCTATCAATCTATCATATTATGTGGGTACATATATCCAAACAAGTGACACAATAGAAATCTAATATAAAGGAGACAACATGAGTGAATTTAAAACTAAATCCATAACCACAAAAGGAATGGAATTACTTTCAAAAGCTCTTAGTGGAGAGCAGCTAGAATTTACAAGAATAGAAATGGGAAGTGGAAACTTTGAAGGAGACATTGGTTCGGCAGAAGCATTAGTTGAAGTCAGACAAAGCTTGCCTATCAATAAAATAACAAGAAAAGGTAGTCAAGTTACCTTAAGCACATCTCTTAAAATTGAAGATATAACCATACCCTTTGAATGGACTGAAATTGGAGTCTATGCAAGGGGGGAGGATAATGTAGAAGTGCTTTATATGTACGGACATACTACTAATAGTTCCTATATCTCAAAGGATTCTTTAAATGAAAAGCTGATTAATGTAACCGTACTTGTAGCCAATACCACACAAGTTACAGCAGTCATTGATAAGAGTCTAGTCTATCTAACAGCTGAAGCTTTGAAGGAGCATGAAAGTGATGAGGAAGCTCATGGGGACATTAGGGCAAGTGTGGAAGAAATTCAAAGGCAAGTAGAGGGACTAGATGTATCTTGGGAGGGGATTCAGAATAAACCTACAGAGTTTCAACCTATTGACCACACCCACACAAAAGCACAAATAACTGACTTCCCTTCCTCACTTCCAGCTAATGGAGGTAATGCAGATACTGTAGGTGGAAAACAGTTTAATTGGTCTTTTGGCACTAAAGCACCCACACACCTATGGGGTTCAGAAGGTTCTAGTACAGAACAATATGTTTATCAGCCGAGTCAAGTAAGTGTAGGTCATGCAGTGAACTCAGATAAAATAGGCAATGTGTCAGCACAAAATATTGCAGTATATCTTGGCTCAAATCCAAGTACATCTATTATTAATAATCCAGCACATCATCAAAACTATGATTGTTGGGTACATAGTACACAAGCTACAGCTCTAGGATTGCCTGATGCAGGAAATTGGCACCTAAATTATAAGAAACATAATAATACTGATGGGTATGGTACACAAATAGCTATGCCATATGGAAGAAATGAAATGTATATGAGGTCTTCGTCAGGTAAGGCGTGGACAAGATGGGAGAGGCTAGGAGGAATGGGCATGCAAATAAGAGCAAGTAATCATATAAAAATAACCTATAATATTCCGAGTATGGATGTTACCCCTACAAGTACAGACAATGAAAAGAAATCCCATCGTAAGATCGCATTGCCTTGCACAAGACTGCCTAAATTAAATGGTTCGGCTAGAATTAAGGTGACAACTACTTGGAGTGGTACAACCAAATCCAATGCATCAGCAGCAGGGAAAGCAAGTGGGTATTGTGAAATATTCCTAACAGCCTCTACCTTTCTAACAGATAGTCATAGCGTTAAAAAATCATTTGCTGATGCACCAGTGGGTACAAGTTTAGAGATAACACAGAATCAATCCTATGCAAAATCCCCCAATTTGGCAGGTTTTATAACAATTGGTCTATCTGCTATAAATGATAACGGTTATGCAGAAGGGATTCAAACGGTTCAAGGGGGAGGCGCATTAAATGGTACATTAACACAATGTGGTGATGTTTGGTTTAATGATGAATCGGTCGATATGATGATTGTACCAACTTTATCACCACCTGGCTGGACTTCTTTTACTAAGCTTACTATGTCAGGTAAGGTAGAGATTTGTTATGACGAATTGAATGTATAAATGAAAGAGAATGTTAGACACTTAAGTTGCAATGCGCTTAGGTGATTTTTTATATCGAGAAAAGAGGTGACAACATGAATTTTACAGAATTACTACAGACCTTTGGCTTTCCAGTAGCTTGTGTGGCTTGCCTTGGATTTTACATTGCAAAGGTACAGGCAGAACAAAGAGTAGATTCGAAGGAACGAGAGGAGAAGCTACTTACACAGCTAGGAGAAATGTCAGCTACTAATAAGATGCTACTTGAAACCAATGCAATATTAGCAAGAGACATTAATACAAAACTCGATCAGATTGTGCAAAATATAAAACAGTAAGAGAGGTACATAAGATGCAAATCAAAGAAATGTTCATTACACCAAACCCATATAGTAGACCACAGAAGAAGATAGGACAAATTAAAAATATCGTTATCCATTGGATTGGCAATGCTGGAACGACAGCAGAAAATAATGCGAAGTATTTTGATGGATTAAAAGTAGGAAAAAAGAATTCAACGGGTGACTACATCTACGCATCATCCCATTACATTATAGGCAATGATGGTGTGGTAGTAAGATGCCTTCCGGAAAGTGAAGTAGCCTATCATGCAAGTAAGGCTAATAGCTATTCTATAGGTATGGAGATATGCCATCCTGATTGGTCAGGAAAGCCTACAGAAAAGGCGTATGACAGCCTTGTTAACCTATTAGTAGAATTGTGTAGAAGATATAAGTTAGAGCCCACACAAGCCATTATTCGCCATTATGACGTAACAGGGAAGGTATGTCCTAAGTATTATGTAGAAGATGTGGGAGCATTTAAGAGGTTGAAGGAAGAAGTGAAGGGCAAAATGGGTGAGGATAAAGAACTTGTGAAGGCTGTGAAAGTATTGCAGGAGAAGGGTATTATTAGTAGTCCTGAAGTGTGGATTAAGGGGAATTATACAAAGGATAATGTGAGGTCATTAGTAATAAAAGTGAGCTCTTATGTTGATAAAATATAGAATTTACAAATAATTGTTATAGGGTTATACTAAGATCAAGATATAAGGAAGTAGGGTTCAGTTTCTAGAATAGGTATTTGCAAGGGGGAAGTAGTATGGAAGAATTTATGTTTAGTTTAAAGGACGGTAAGGAAATATTTATGCGTTATTTTAATGCTTTAAAAGAAGCTCCTACCATCCTATATTTACACGGTGGGCCAGGTATGCATTGTGAAGACTTCCATTGCGCTGCGCATCATTTGTCAAAATCATTTAATGTGATTATGTTTGATCAACGAGGTGTAGTAAGATCTCAAAAGATTTACAGTGACGAGGAATTGAATGTTCAAATGTTAGTAGATGACTGTGAATATATACGGGAATATTATAATATTGATAAATGGATTCTATTAGGTCATTCATTTGGAGGATTGCTTGCATTACTGTATGCATATCAGTATCCAAACTCAATACAGGCAGTAATCTACGAAAATTCTAATTGGGGTACTATTGATGCTATTCGAACAATACACAAAAATACTATAAAGGTATTATTAAAACATGGCTATAATGAATTAGCTCATATGATAGAAGAAAAACTCACAAGCTCTAATGATGTAACAGAACTTGTTAACTTGCTGGGACAGATACCTCAAACTATTTTAGATGAGGTATACTATAACAAACCTTTAACCGAGGAGGTTAAGAAATATTGGTTATTAGGTAATGTTGATGATACACAATGGGAAAGTAGTAGAATTCATAGAGATAAAATATTAGAAGATGAGGTTAACAACAAAAGTTTTTTACCTTATTTAAAAATGATTAATTGTCCATCTCTGTTGATAAAAGGAGATAAAGATCCTGTTATGAGCAAATATTCGGCAGAGTACTTTCTCAATTATTCTCCCAATAGTAGGATTGAAGTAGTAAAAGATTGTGGCCATCTTGTGCATACGGATCAAGTAGAAAATTTTTGTGACATTATAATTAACTGGTTAAATGAGATATCTTTCAACTAAGCAATTAGTTATTCTATTCATGCAAAAAATAAAAAAGACATCAATAATATAATTCAATGTGCCAGCCATCAAGGTTGGCCTTCTTTTTTTTACACCAATTCTTTATCCACACCCCTACATTTATTCTTCCATCCCCTATCCTATATATTTCCTACCCCTTAGAACTTTTCTTCTAGGGGGTTCTTTTTTATTTCCAAGGGGGTTCCATGAAAACAGGGAGGGGGATATAAGGATGTGAGGATAAATAATATATTTATAATAAAGCTTATAATATGTTTTATAGTATCGTTATTGTTAAAGAAAGAGAGTAGGAAGAATGAGGACAATAAAAAACCACCATATGGTGGCTATTTTTTTGACTTTGATTTATTTTTTACATAATCTTCAACGAGAAGAGCAACTTGGCTAGATACACTTCTTTTTTCTTTTTTGCAGATTTCTTTAAGTTGTTCATATATATTCTTATCAAGAACTACTGATGCAGATACTTGAGTTTCTTTGTCGATTGCCATCAAATTACCTCCTCAAATTTAGTCAATATCTATATTTTAAATGGTTTTACACTATGTGTAAATAATTTTAATTTAAAGTTAGAAACGGTTATTGACAGTTAGAAACCTTTAAGCTATACTACACTTACATCTAGGATATACAGAAAGGAACCACATCATGCAAAATACATCAACCCAACTGGAAGGACTTTGGATAGACATTAACATCCTCAAGGATTCCAATTTAACACTTCAAGAAAAATTTACTCTAGCAATCATCAAAGCATTAGACAAAAGCAATGGTTGCTTTGCATCAAACAAGTATTTTGCAGAAATCCTTCAAGTAACACCTAAACGAGCAAGTGATATTATTCAATCACTCATTACCAAGAATTACATAACCTCAACCCTTGAGGACAACTATAAAAGAACAATACGTGTGGTAAAGAATGAGCCACAACAAGAAAATATTGAAGAGGAGGCACCTCAAGAACAACAAGAACTATCAACCACACCACCTAAAAAGAAGCCACTCATGTGGAAAGGCTTCGACCTTAATAAGATGGCTGAGGATGCAATCGAAAGACTTAAAAAAAGATTCCCTGAGCTAGAAGCTTTCCTAAAGGGGGAGCCTATAGATCAAGATCAACCCACTCGCTTTAGAACGAATGAAGAACTGGCAAGCACTTATAGGGAAGTACCAACTGAATGGTGTGGCGTAAGTCAACTACAATTTACATAGAGGTAAGCAACATGGAACGATTAAGCATAGCTATACCTAGTGACATGAAAAAGCAACTAGGACTTATGGCAAAGGCTAATTTTAGAAACCTAAATGGTGAGATTAATAAGGCCTTAGATGATTATATAAGGAAGAATGGTGTAAGTGTGGTAGAAGATGCACCAAATTGGTGGGAGTGCGAGTCAAAAGAGCAAGAATGTCAACCACAGCAACACCTAATTGAACCAATCAAGCATCAGCAAGAACCCATAGTACACCAAAATGCATCGATTATAACCACACTACACAACAATGATGAAATAGAAGAATTTTAACCAACAGGGAGTATGACAACATGGCAAACAATGTGAAGAACTTAGGACTTGATATGGGAAACAGCACCATTTGTGTGGCTGGGATAAATGATAAAGGCGAGGTAATAAAGGCCTACACGAATAGCGTATACTCAATGGATACGGCTCTTATAAGTGGAGATATTATAGAATGTAAGGGAGTTAAGTTAGCATTAGGAGTAGGGCAGAGTACCCTTAGTAATGTGGATAAGACCAATAGAGAATACATAGAGCATCAAATTCTATGGGCTGTTAACCGACTGTATGGATCAGGTACACATTATATCAATTTAGGTGTAGGCTTACCTATTAGCATCTATAAAGCCAAGAAGGAGGAGTTTGCAGAGAAGCTTAAAGGTTTTGGCACGATTGAAGGTGTGGTTAATGGAAAAGAAGTATCTGTTAATCTTGTAGATGTTAAAGTACAAGCAGAAGGGTATGCGGCACTTAGAGTTCTTACTAATTACATCGATAAAGATAATACCACACTTATTATAGATATAGGAATGAAGACCACAGATGTTATCCTAGTAGAATGGAATGGTAAATTTACAATAAGCAATTATGGAACAACTAATATTGCCCTTTATGATATGTATAAGGTATTACAGGATAAGATTGCTAGTGAGGGTGTAGAAGTTACTATAGAGCAAATAGATAAGAAGCTCCAAAGTAATAAGCCAGTTATACGAACAGAAAAAGGGGAATTTAATTTAGTTGACCATTTGTCAGATACACTTCCGGTTTGTAGAGAAATTATGAAAGACATCGAAAATAAGTTTGGTAAAACCATCTTGCACGACAAGATTTTTGTTGGTGGAGGCTCAGAGAAGTTCTTGACGGCTGTCGGGGGGAATGTTAGGAATAATATAGAGGTGCCACAGGAGTTGAGATGGTATGGCAATGCTGTGGGATACCTAATGGTTAACTAAATATAAAGAATAGATATAGGACATCCAATCTTAGAAATAGAGTTTAATATTTTTATAAAATATTTTACTTTAATATAATTTATTGGTAAAATAAATATTAGTTACAAAATAAGTAATTACAGTAGGGGGGATAAAATGTTACCGAGTAGGTTAGAAGCAGAAAAAGAGCTAGAAGTAGCTGGTCAACTTAACCCGGGGCCATGGGTACAACATTCATTAAATACTGGTAGAGCGGCACAATGTATTGCTGAAAAATGTGAAGGGTTAGAACCTGAGAAAGCATATGTTTTAGGTATTCTTCATGATATTGGCAGAAGAGTAGGGATTGTTACAGTTGAACATGTTTATGAAGGGTACCAATATACTATGAGTAAGGGATGGGATGAAGTAGCTCAAGTATGTATGACACATTCTTATCCTATTAAAAATAGAGATTTTGATGACCAATTAGATAAAGAGGAAGAAGTTTTTATAAAATCATATATTAATAAGTGTACATACGATGATTATGATAAACTCATACAGCTTTGTGACAGTTTAGCTGTACCACATGGATTCTGTTTATTAGAAAAAAGGTTTGTAGATGTTGTAAGACGTTATGGATTTTGGAATACCACTATAGAGAGATGGAATAAAACTTTTGAAATTAAAGACTACTTTGAGAAAAAAATAGGTTGTTCTATATATGATATACTTGAGGATATAAAAGAGACAACCTTTATAGATTAACCAGTATGCAAAAAAGATAATAAAGAGTTAAAACATTTTATATTAGGACATCTAATCTTAGAAATAGGGCCTTATGTTATAAGGCAAGAGATTAAAAATTAGGGGAGCAGTATCCACACAAAGGTATTGCCCCTCTTTGAATCAAAATACTATATCTAATACTAGACTTTTAGGGACAGTTAACCACACTGCCCCTTTTTTAGCTAAATCTACATTATTTTTAACATTACCATAGAACTTTCCATCTCAGAAATAGGCTCTAGAACCGAAAAAATAGATACAGATGCAACAATAAGAATAATAGCAACTAATAGCTCTATAGAAATTAAAAACCTCCTAGTACGCCTTGCATCTCTTTCAGTAAATCGTTTAATAGTACAAAAAGGGCTAAAAGATAGGAATAAGAGGGTTTCAAAAGCAGACCATATATTGTGGATGTGCAGAACCAATTGTGATTTTTCCCCATGATCTACCCTAACCAGTTTGACCTTACTTTTACCAAAGTCCTCAACAGAATGTAATCTAATTATAAAGAAGCTTGATATAAGAGCCATAGCAAGCATCCCTAAAACAAATGTAGAGGCACTATTCATAAATTCTTCAACCCTAACAGCTTTTTCATATCCAAGCCATGCTACTATCCAATATTCGTAAGCATCTATCAGTTTATGAAACATTATTTCAATCACCATCCTTATTGTAATATTTTTTTGCAATTACTTTAAACTCTTCAAGCATTTCTTTTCTATCCTCATCAGTAATATCCTTTTTACTTGTTAATTCAGTAAATAAATTTCTTAATTCAGGCATTTGCATAATCATATTAACCTCATCATCAGGCAATTTCTCGTATAACCCAAAGAGTTCTTTTTGTTCCACACTATATAATTCAGCAAGTCTAATCAATACAGCATCAGATGGTGGCCTGACACCTCTCTCAATCTGACTAATGTATCCCCCTGAAACACCTATAGCACGACCAACCTTAAAAATAGATAGGCCTGTCCCTTTACGTATTTCTTGAAGTTTAGCACCAGCAATTTCTCTTAGTTCCTGCTTATCCAAGTCTGCACCTCCCTTAAGAGTTAGTGTTGACATATTTTTCCTTCAATATACAGATACCATTTATTTCATACAGCAATTGCAACTATTATATGTTATAGTCTTTTATACCAAGCAAATATATTACGTTTTATCCACACTAATTTATTGGGAGGGATTTTATGTATAAAGGGTATAAAATAAGTAAACGCTTAGAAAGATATATTAGTTATGCAGAAACGAAATATCAAAAGCTCAATGTATATTACAATGCTGACTTATGGGAAATACTAGAATCCTATGATTTAATCAGTGAGCAACATGATTGTATGAAGTGGTATGTTTATGACAAAATTAAGGGAGAAGGGGAACATGAGGATGCTTATAAGGTGACAAAGAGTGTTAATGGGTGTACTTATGTGAGAGAAGTGTTTGAAGATAGAACATAAAATAGACATTTATAAGGAAGATACTTGTAATAATTACTCAATTTTGATATAATCCTCTAAACCTATAAATACTTTTACGAAAACCAATAAATATTTATAGGGCTAACCAATAAATAAATTGTATATAGAATATTCTTTAAAATATATAACGTAGTAATATCAATGCTTACAACCCTTTTCAGCTCTTTGGTTATACTGTAAACAATGGTAAGGGAAAGCCTACTAATAGCGAGTTCATTGCACTTATTGCTGATAGATTAAGACTTGAGATGCAAGTAAGTTAAAGTATTGGGAATGCTAGATTTATGAGCAATAGTGACACCAACTAACATTTTAAAGTATGATCTATAAACTCTTTTGAAGCATTGATTGTGGAATTTTCTAGAGTAAAACCTATAAATTTCTTTAAATAAAAACTATAAATCCTTCTAATTGATTGGTTGAATGGTATACCATATATTAGGAGGATTTTTGTATGTTTGATAACTGCTTTAATAGGATTGGAAGAGACAATAAGAATAAAATATAAGTATTTTATTGAAGAGTATAATAAGATTAAATTGGTTGATATTAATATATATTACGACCCTATAATTAGAATTGATAATTTACCTAAAGATAACATAAAAATAGGTAGAAAAATACATTTTCATCCGATATACTGAATAAGAAAAGATATGTAAAGGAAAGATTTGAATGAAAAAGTTTAGCAAAAAAAATACTTTAATAATCCTGATGGCTGGAATAGCAAGCACTTTGGTAGGGTGTAGTATGAATCAGCAAAATGTTACACCACAAATACAAGAAGAGAGTAAAAAAGAGTATTTTCAACCAGTCAGCTTTACTTATTCAGGAGCGGGAGGTACTTATGATATAGTAGCCAACTCCCCAAGAAAAAGAGCTGTTACGTTATCACAATTTATGACAGAGATGTTATTAGCATTAGGGCTAGAAGACCAAATAGTAGCAACTGCTCTACTAGATAATCCTATATTACCTGAATTTGAAGAAGCCTATAGTCAAATTCCTGTACTTGAAGTTGGCGAAGGACATGCTATCTCTAAGGAAGCTTTTATTGCAAGTAATCCAGACTTTGTAAGTGGATGGGACTCATCTATTAGCGAACAAACAACAGGTTTACCTGATGAACTCATTGCAAAAGATATTGTTCCTTTTATGGCTAAATCCTATGAGGGGGATGCTACTGTCGAAACAGTATATGAAGACTTTGAGCTTTTAGGTAAATTGTTTAATGTACAAGATCGTGCAGACGAAGTCATACAGCAAATGAAAAAGGATATAAAAAGCGTGACGGATAGGGTCGGTTCTATTAAAGAAGAAGAACGTGTCAAAGTGATGGTTTATGATTCAGGACAAAATGATGCTATGGTAGTTGGTACGGGACTTGCAAACAACTTAATAGAACTTGCAGGGGGCAGTAATGTATTTGCCAATGATGTTAATAGACCTTACGTTAATGTTTCTTGGGAAAGTGTAGTAGCTAGAAATCCAGAAGTTATATTGATAACAGAGTTCATGGCAGGAGATAGCGCAGATAGCAAAATAAGTTTTTTAAAAAAACATCCAGCATTAAAGGATGTAGAGGCTATTAAAAATAATAGATTATACGTTGTTAGATTAGCAGACTTATCACCTGGAATTAGAAATCCTATGTTGATTGAACAAATGTATCACGATTTTTATGAAGCGCCTAATATTGAAGAAAGTAAGGCAGAATAATGATAAAAAATAAAATAAGACATTGGACAAAGAGGAATTTTTTGTTGGGGGTGAGTGTATTAATCGTACTCTTAATCCTTTCAATAGTAATAGCGGTGGCTATAGGAAGCACCTATATTGCTCCTAGAGAAGTTTATAAGGCAATCATTTATAAACTGACTAATGGATTAATGTATAAAGATACAAGTGATGCAATGGTTATGGCAATTATATGGGAAATACGCTTACCAAGAGTCTTATTAGGAGCGCTTTGTGGTGCAGGACTAGCCCTATGTGGGATCTTGATGCAGTGTGTCACTAAAAATCCAATAGCTGAACCTTATGTATTAGGACTTTCTTCGGGAGCATCTTGTGGTGCTGTTGCAGTCATTGTTTTAGGGAGTATGTCGTCTGTAGGTATAACAAGCATTACAATGGGAGCATTTTTAGGTGCTATTTTAACGGGTATACTTGTTTTTGCTATAGGGACTCAACTAGGAAGAACATCTTCTACAACACGTCTTGTCTTATCGGGAATGGCTATCTCTACTATTTTTTCTGCACTTACCAATTTGCTCATTTATGTATCCCCAAATACCAATCAAGCTAAAACAGCACTTTTTTGGACAGTGGGCAGTTTAGGTGGTGCAAAGTGGGAGATTTTATTATTTCCATTTATAATATTTTGTATAGTTATGATCATTACATTTTTCCTTTCTAAGTCACTGGATATTTTGTTAGTAGGCGATACGAGTGCTATTATACTTGGGATTAACGTTAAATGGATTAAGGTATTGCTTCTACTATTAACAACACTATTAACATCTGCATTGATTGCTGTTACAGGATCAATAGGCTTTATAGGACTTGTAGTCCCTCACATATGTAGGACTTTAGTTGGAAGTGATCATAAAAAACTTATTTTATTGTCATCATTAATAGGAGCAATATTCTTAATAGGATCAGATGTTATGGCTAGAGGCTTGTTCCCACCGCTAGAACTACCCATAGGCATTATTACAGCTTTGGTAGGAGGGCCTTTTTTCTTATATCTTATTTCCAAAAAAAATTATTCATTTGGAGGAAATGAGACATGTTAAAACTTCAAATTAACAATCTAAAATTTAGTATTGATAATGAAGAAATACTTAAAGATATTTCTTTTGATATAAAAAACGGAGCATTTGTAGGTATTATAGGACCTAATGGATCTGGTAAATCTACATTACTCAAAAATATATACAGAGTGTATAAACCATCTAGTGGCAAGATTATATTAGATGAGAGGGTATTAAGTAAACTAAAAGAGAAAGAATGTGCACAAAAAATAGCAGTCTTAGCACAAGAGAGCAACACCTACTTTGACTTTACAGTAGAACAAATTGTAAAAATGGGGAGGTATCCCTATAAATCAATTTTTGAAGACTATTCTAAAGAGGATCTGCAAATAGTCAGACAAACGTTACAAAAGGTAGGATTAGAAAATGATATGAATCGGACATTCTCCAAGCTATCCGGAGGGGAAAAACAGCGTGCTTTAATTGCACGTGCTTTAGTCCAAAATGCTGATTTTTTAATACTAGATGAACCGACCAATCACTTGGATATAGGGTATCAGATTCAACTTATGGATTTAGTAAAAAACCTTAAAATGACCACTTTAGCTGCCATACATGATATTAACTTAGCAGCAATGTATTGCGATTATCTTATTGTGATACACAAAGGAAAAATCATTAAAGTGGGTTCTCCAGAAGAGGTGATTACGGTAGCATTATTAAAAGAAATATTTGGGGTAAATGCCTATGTAGGTATAAATCCAATTAATAAGAAGATACAAGTGTCTTTTATGTCAAATATTGGATAAATTTAAAGTAAAAATACTTGTTAAGTTTTAGATTGTATACTAAACTATTTAATAGATTATTTAATGATATAACTCAAATATATAGGAGTGAAAAAATGAGATTATCACCAAGAGACAAAGAAAAATTACTCATTGTAGTTGCTGCAGAAGTAGCAAGAAGAAGAAAAGCTAAAGGAATTAAATTAAACTATCCAGAAGCTGTTGCATTAATTACTGATGAAATTATGGAAGGTGCAAGAGAAGGCAAAAGTGTTACAATGCTCATGAACGAGGGTAGACAAATCCTTACACAAGATGATGTCATGGATGGCATTAAAGAATTAATAGATGAAGTACAAGTAGAAGCAACTTTTCCAGATGGTACAAAGCTTGTAACGATACACAACCCAATTGCATAAGGAGAAATACACATGATACCAGGAGAATATATTTTACGTAAAGAACCTATTATATGTAATAAAGATAAAGAAAGTACAAATATAATTGTTGTGAATCGTGGTGATAGACCCATTCAAGTAGGTTCACATTTTCATTTTTATGAAGTGAATCAAGCACTTGAATTTGATAGACAGCAGGCTTATGGTAAAAGACTTGATATTCCAGCAGGAACAGCAGTAAGATTTGAGCCAGGGAATGAAAAGCAAGTCTCTTTAATTGACTTAGCAGGAAAAAGAGAAGTTTATGGATTAAACAATCAAATTGATGGGCCATTAACCAAGGAGGATAAATAAAGTGAGTTTTGAAATAGGAAGAAGACAATATGCCGATATGTTTGGGCCTACAACTGGGGATAGTATACGACTTGCGGATACAGAACTATTTATCCAAATAGAAGATGATAAGACTATCTATGGCGAAGAGATGAAATTTGGTGGTGGTAAATCTGTTCGTGATGGAATGGGGCAAAATTCATTAGAAACAAGAGAAAATCCATTAGTAATGGACCTTGTTATTGTTAATGCAATTATCCTAGATTATACAGGTATTTATAAAGCAGATATAGGTATCCGTGATGGTAAAATTGCAGGGATTGGTAAGTCAGGTAATCCACTCATTATGGATGGTGTCGATTTTATTATTGGTGTTGGAACAGAAATCATAGCAGGTGAAGGATTAATTGTCACTGCAGGTGGTATTGATACACATGTTCACTTTATCAATCCAAAACAATGTGAAGAAGCACTTGTATCCGGTATAACAACTATGATTGGTGGTGGTACTGGGCTTGCAGAAGGAAGTAAAGCAACCACATGTACGCCAGGGACATGGCATATTCATCGTATGCTTCAAGCTGTAGAGGATATTCCTATGAATATTGGACTTCTTGGAAAAGGCAGTGGTGCAGCAAAGGCACCAAATGAAGAACAGATTAAAGCTGGTGCCGTAGGGCTTAAAATCCATGAAGACTGGGGAGCAACACGTTCAGCAATTGATTATTCTTTACAAGTTGCAGATGAAATGGATATCCAAGTTGCCATCCATACAGATACACTTAATGAATTTGGATTTGTAGAAGATACTATTGATGCGATCAAAGGTAGAGTCATTCATACATTCCATACAGAAGGTGCAGGGGGTGGACATGCACCAGATATTATAAAAATGGCCTCACAAATGAATGTTCTTCCAGCCTCTACAAACCCAACAAAACCTTATACAGTAAATACTATTGAAGAACATTTAGATATGCTTATGGTATGTCATCACTTAAGTCCAAATGTACCAGAAGACGTTGCTTTTGCAGATTCTAGAATTAGAAAAGAAACAATAGCAGCAGAAGATATTTTACAAGACTTAGGTGTATTTAGCATGATGAGCTCAGACTCACAAGCTATGGGCCGTGTAGGTGAAGTTATTACAAGAACATGGCAAACAGCACATAAGATGAAGATTCAAAGAGGATGCCTTGAAGGCGATCATGAATATGGAGATAATAATAGAGTAAAACGTTATGTAGCCAAATATACGATTAATCCTGCTATTGCTCATGGGATTAGTGATTATGTAGGTTCCATTGAAGTAGGTAAAATCGCAGACCTTGTGATTTGGCACCCAGCCTTCTTTGGTGTAAAAGCTAATATGATTCTTAAGAGTGGTATGGTAGCGAATGGTTGGGTAGGGGATGTCAATGCTTCTATTCCAACACCACAGCCACAACAGTATACAGAAATGTTTGCATCTTATGGGAAAGCTAAGAAAGCATGTAATATTACTTTCGTATCTCAAGCAGCTTATGAGGATGGTATTAAAGAAAAACTTGGCTTAGAGAAAGTTGTTCTTCCAGTAAAAGGCATTCGTAATGTAACGAAGAAAGATATGAAATTAAATGATGCAACACCAGAACTTACAGTTGATCCACAAACTTATGAAGTAAAAGTTAATGGTGAATTGATAACTTGCGAGCCAGTAGATGAAGTACCAATGGCACAAAGGTACTTCTTATTCTAAAGAGATAAACAATACGCTAGATAAAGGAGCACATTATGATTATAGAGAAAGTAATTGGTAATATAGAAGATAAACAAGATATTCAAGCATTTCATATAGAAAAAGTTATTTTAGAGAGTGATGGATTACTTAAGAGAATTCAACGTGTGAAAACGGACCATGGTACAGAGCTTGGGATTAGCTTATCTCCTAATAGTGTATTAAGAGATGGTGATATTTTACACGAGGATGGTAACAATCTTATCGTCATTAGTGTTAAAGCTGATGATGTGTTAGTGATTCGCCCAGTTGATATGATGCAAATGGGGATTGTTGCACATATGTTAGGTAATAGACATTTACCTGCTCAATTTGAAGAAGATAGTATGATTGTGCAATATGATTATTTAATAGAACGACTTCTTAAAGAAGAAAACTTAAGCTATACAAGAGAAAATAAAAAATTAAAACAGGCATTTAGACATGTTGACCACAGCCACTAATAGGCAACTTCTTCAACTTTTGCAAATTTGTGATTCAAATTTTCCAATTGGTGCTTTTAGTCATTCTTATGGTATGGAAACTTATCTAAGAGATGAGTGGATCACAAATCGAGAAAGTTTTGAGGAGTATATTAAAGCTTTCTTAAAAGGTCAGTTTATATATTCAGATGGTTTAGCTATACGACTTGTCTATGAGGCACTTAGTACCCAGAACTTAGAGAAGTTATGGGAAATAGATCAATTAATTACAGTGCAAACTATGGCAAGAGAAACAAGGGAAGGTACAAAAAGAGTTGGACGACAAATGTTACAGCTGATTTTGGATCTTTATGATAATCCCATTTTAGAAATTTATCAAAAACGTATTGCACAAGCAGTATCTTATGGTCATCCAGCACTTGTTTTTGCAATTGCTGTACATACCATGGGTATTAGTGAAAAAGATGCTATCCTGAGTTATAGCTTTAGTACTGTCTCGAGTTTAGTGCAAAATGGCGTACGTGCTATTCCATTGGGACAAAGAGACGGGCAGATCATTTTAAGAGATATAAGTGAATTTTTAATAGAACTGTATGAAGCAATTAAAAACTTGGAAGAAGAAGATTTTGGAATGACTATACCAGGTCTTGAAATTGCGCAAATGAGACATGAGACATTACACTTTAGACTTTTTATGTCATAATCAGTAAGGAGGAATAGGATGAGACCAATCGTAATCGGGGTCGGAGGACCAGTTGGAGCAGGAAAAACTTTATTAATCGAAAGACTTAGCCGAATGATGTATCCAAAGTATAGTTTAGGTGTCATTACAAATGATATTTATACACTAGAAGATGCTAACTTTTTAATTAAAAACTCCATATTACCTGAAGATCGTGTAATAGGGGTAGAGACAGGTGGATGTCCACATACTGCTATTCGTGAGGATGCCTCTATGAATTTTGCAGCTATTGATGAGATGAAAAAAACTCACCAAGATCTAGATATTATTTTCTTAGAAAGTGGTGGCGATAATCTAGCAGCTACATTTAGTCCAGATCTTGTTGATTTTTCAATTTATATTATTGACGTTGCACAAGGTGAGAAAATTCCTAGAAAAGGTGGACAAGGGATGATAAAAAGTGATCTTTTTATCATTAACAAAACAGATTTAGCACCTTATGTAGGAGCTAACCTAGAAGTCATGAAACAAGATACCATTACATTTAGAGGACAAAAAGAATTTATTTTCACGAATCTAAAGACAGATGAAGGTGTTAACCAAGTGATTGAATGGATTCAAAAGAATTGTTTATTAGAAGGTCTGAATTAAGAATGAAAGAAGGATTAACAGGCTATTTAGAACTTGGTATGCAAAGCAAAAAGGGTTCTTATAGTGCCAAGACGCTTCTGCAAAAGGGTGCTTCTCGTATATCACCAGCAATGTATTTAGATACCAGCGATATTCCTTGTTATTTTATGTTAAGTTTAGGAGGAGGATTTGTAGCAGGCGATGTATACGAAAATAAGTTTACACTTGAAAAGGACGCAAAAGTCATCTTAACAACACAATCCCCTAATAAAATTTTTAAAAGTCCTAATCAAATACCAGCTATCCAAAAGACTTTTATTCATTTAGAAGAAGGTAGCCAGTTAGAGTATATTTCTGATAGTCTTATAGCTTATGAAGATGCTTATTATGTACAAGATACAAGAATTGATATGACAGAAAATGCAAGTCTTGTGTATATCGATGGCATTACTTCAGGATGGGCGCCTACAGGTGAAAAATTTAAGTATGAAGAAGTCAAGTTAAAAACCCATATTTATATGGATGGTCAGCCCGTTGTACTTGATTACCTAAAACTTACTCCTAAAAGTTCTACAATGCAGGCATTAGGAATGTTAGAGGAATATACACAGTTTGGAACTATGATGGTTATTGATTCTAGAATAACAGATAGTATGATAAAAGAAATGAGAATGTACATTGAGCAATTAGGTAAACCCGTAAGATACGGACTTTCAACACCACAATGTAATGGCTTTGTACTTCGTGTATTAGGTAACTTAACACAAGATATTGAAAAAGTAATAGAACGATGCCATGATTATATTCGAGAGCAACTCTATGATATTGAACCATTAAGATTAAGAAAATATTAATTAAGGAACATACAAAATGAAAGTACATATTAAAAAGAGGAATTGAATCTTATTAATATGTACTTTTTAATTATCCTATCTAATCGTTTAATAATATAATATTAAAGAGCGATACCATTAAGAGAGTTTTTTGGGTCTATATGAAAAGTAGGTACTTAAATTTCCAGTTTAATCCTAACATAGGTTAATTTCTTATTTGCTCAATAATGGTAAAATAAAGTTAATCATTTAACAAGCGAAGGAGAAATGGATATGTCAGTTACTTTTAAAAAATTTGATCATATTATTACAGAGCAATATGCGTTAGAACAAGCTTTTCTAACAGAATATAAAAATGGAAACCATACATTGAGTACACCATTTATTAAGCTTAATCCATATGGTATTGCACCTTTAACAGCACTTATTTTATTTAAAACAGAACAAGCTTTAGGGGTAAATGTACTTGTGAAAGGGAAAGAAAAAGCAGGAGATATAACTGCTACTTTTGAAAAAAATACAGAACATGTATTACCTATTTACGGCTTATATGCAGATTATAACAATGAAGTTGTGATTACTTTAGAAAATGGTGAAAGTCATACTGTTTACATTCAGACAGAAGCAGCACCAGAAAAAGTACTTCTACCAACTTACTTAGAAACAACACCAGGTTACTTAGGTGAAAATGTTATTTTTGTTAGCCCAACTTCTAAAGCAATGACAGCAGCTTATGACTATAAAGGGGAAGTACGCTGGTATGGAACATTAAACTTTGCCTTTGACTTAAAACGTATAAAAAATGGGCGTATCCTTCTTGGAACAAATCGCCTTGTAGCACCACCTTATCATACAACTGGTCTTTATGAAATGGGCATGATTGGTAAAATTTATAAAGAATACCGTCTTCCAAGTGGTTATCACCATGATGAATTTGAAATGGAAGATGGCAATCTTTTAGTTCTTACACAAGATCTTCCAACAGGCACAGTAGAAGATATGTGCGTTCTTATTGATAGAGAAACAGGTAAGATCTTAAAATCTTGGGACTATAAAAAAGTATTACCTCAAAATGTAGCCGGTTCAGGAAGCCAAGATGCACATGACTGGTTCCATAATAATGCAGTATGGTATGATAAAAAGACAAATTCTCTTACATTATCAGGTAGACACCAAGATGCTGTCATTAACTTAGACTATGAAACAGGTGATTTAAACTGGATTATTGGTGATCCAGAAGGATGGCCAGCTGAAATGGTAGAAAAATATTTCTTCACACCAGTAGGAGATGAATTTGACTGGCAATATGAACAACATGCTTGTGTTGTCCTTCCAGATGGCGATATTATGGTATTTGATAATGGTCACTTCCGTGCTAAATCAAAAGAAAACTATGTACCAGCAGATAAGAACTTCTCTCGTGGGGTAAGATTCCGTATTAATACAGAAGATATGACTATTAGACAAGTATGGCAATTTGGTAAAGAAAGAGGAAAAGACTTCTTCTCAACTTATATTTCTAACGTAGAATACTATGGTGAAGGCCATTACATGGTACATTCAGGTGGAGCAGGTACTTTAAGAGGGGAAACATGTAACGTACCTCCTGTTATGCATGAAGGTAAAGAAGAAGGCTTAGTGATGAATTCAATCACTATTGAAATTAAAGACGATGTGATTATGCATGAAATGCACTTACCAGGCAACTTCTACCGTGCAGAAAAACTTTCACTTTACTGTGAGGAAGATGTTTTAACATTTGGCAAAGGTGAGCTTCTTGGTTCATTAGGTGTTACAGAAGAAATGATGACGGAAGTACCAGCAGAAAACGGTGGTATGGTACCAGATACTTATAAAGTAAGAATTGGTGAAGAAGAAGACCGCATCATCTTAAAAGCAAGTTTTGAAAAAGGTCAACTTGTTATGATTATGCTTGAAGGTGAAGAAACTACACATCGTTATTTTGTACCAACAACAAAAAGACCATTCCTTGCAATGTGTGTAGGAACATTCCAGGAAACAGATGAAAGAGCTGTAGAGCATCCAATTAGTAAAGAAGGTCTTAAAGGTGACTTTAAAGTGACACTTCTTATTGATGATCAAAAGTATGAAACGGGTGTTAGTGTAACTTGTTAAGAAAAAGTAAAAGAGGCTATGCAAAGCATAATTTGCACAGCCTTTTTTTGTTGTAGTGAATAGTTTTATAAAAAAGGGGCTACACCTTAAAGAGAATGCTGTCAAAACATTGATAAATAGCATGAACGATAGTATAATGTTTACTTAAAAAGAGGAGGTTGAAAATGGAGATTAATAAAGACCAATTTAAGAAAATATTTTTAACTGCGGCAGCTATTATTTTATTTTACTGGGCGCTGCAAAATCATATAGAAGTAGCAGATTGGTTTAATCAAATCTTAGGACTTTTTGCACCTATTCTGCTAGGGCTTGCTATAGCCTTTATTATTAATATTCCTATGGCTGCTATAGAAAATAGACTTTTAAAAGCCGTACCTAATAGATTCAATAAGTTTAAGCGTCCTGTAAGCTTGGTTCTAGCTATGCTTCTTATGGTAGCAGTTGTAGTACTTGTTATGGTTATTATTATTCCAGAACTTGTACGTACTTTCTTGATTATTAAAGAAAGTATTCCAGGTTTTGTAACACAGGTACAAGATTTCTTAAATGATATCATTCAGTACTTCCCAGAGCTTCAAAGTGAAATGACCATTACGATTGACTGGGCAGAATGGGGCAAGAAACTTTTTGAATGGATTCAACGTGGTGCAACAGTTCTTGCAGGTTCTACTTTTAGTGTAATTTCAGCAACTTTTAGTGGGGTATTTACTTTTGTGCTAGGTCTTGTTTTAGCTATTTATGTATTACTTCAAAAAGAGAAGCTAGGCATGCAAGCTAAAAAAGTGATGTATGCTTATATTAAAGAGGATAGGGTAGAACATTTATTACGTGTACTCCATATAGCAAGTAGAGCATTTAGTAACTTTTTTACAGGGCAGTGCTTAGAGGCTATGATTTTAGGCGGAATGTTCTTTGTAACGATGTCTCTCTTTAATCTTCCTTATGAACTGATGATTTCAGTGACTATTGGGTTTACAGCACTTATTCCTATTTTTGGTGCTTTTTTAGGATGCTTTATAGGAGCCTTTTTAATCGTTGTAACCAATCCGGTTCAAGTTATTTGGTTTCTTATTTTATTCTTTGTGCTTCAGCAGTTAGAAGGTAACTTGATTTATCCTCGTGTTGTAGGAAGTTCAGTAGGCCTTCCAGGTATTTGGGTACTCATTGCTGTAACATTAGGTGGTAGTATGTTTGGTGTATTGGGTATGCTCATGATGGTACCGATGTGTTCAGTAGTCTATACTTTATTAGGTGAAAGCGTCAACAAGCGTATAAAGGATAGGAAAATTAGTAAGCATAAAATAACTAAAAAGTTTAACGTATAAAATACTGAAGCAAAGGTTAAGTTGAAACGATTAATAGATTGAAAAGATTGTTCTAATGATTTATCACAGAGAAGAAGATAGCCTTGTGGTGAGCGTATCAGTGACTTTTGAATTTAAAGAGCTTATTATTGATAAAAAACTATAAAAGAAGTGATAGTTTACTATCACTTCTTTTAAATTGCGCTTTAATGATAGACAACCTATAATAAAAAAGAAGAAATAGATAGAAAAGGTGAAGAAAATGATTTATACAATAACACTCAATCCTTCATTAGATTATGTTGTGAGGGTCAATGATTTTCAAGTTGGTGGGATGAACCGATGTAGTGAAGAGCAGATTTATGTAGGAGGGAAGGGAATTAATGTTTCTCTGATTTTACATCAGCTTGGTATAGAAAATGAAGCATTAGGTTTTGTAGCAGGGTTTACAGGTGGGGAGATTATACGTCTGTTAGATAAGGCACAGGTGAAACATAATTTTATTACGCTTAAAGAAGGTATGTCCCGTATTAATATGAAGTTAAAAAGTGGTGAAGAAACAGAGATTAATGGAAGGGGACCTTATTTAGAAGTAAAGGATCTTATAGAACTTGAGCAGCAACTAGAGTGTATGAAGGAAGGTGACTTCCTTATTCTAGCAGGGAGTATCCCTTCTACATTACCAAGTGATACTTATGAGCAGCTGGTTAAAAAATTCAGTAGCCGTGGTATAGCTTGTATTGTAGATGCTACAAAAGATCTACTGCTTAATGTATTACCTTATGGGCCATTTCTTATTAAGCCTAACCATCATGAACTTGGGGAGCTTTTTGACATGGAACTTAAAACACATGAAGAGGTTATTCCTTATGCTAAAAAGTTACAAGAAAAAGGTGCTCGTAATGTACTCGTTTCTATGGCAGGATTAGGCGCAGTACTTGTAACGGAAGATGGCACAGTTCTTACGCATGAAGGCATAGACGGTAAAGTCAAAAATTCGGTAGGAGCAGGAGACTCTATGGTGGCAGGCTTTATTGCTGGTTATAAGGTAAGTGGAGACTTTAAAGAAGCACTGAAAATGGGTATGGCTGCAGGAAGTGCCACAGCTTTTGAAGAGGATCTTGCAACAGGTGAGCAAATAAAAAGTTTATTTCATAAGCTCTAAGCATAAATCTTTAGTCCTTCTTATATATAAATAATAAGAGAGACTGAGGGGGAATGCAGATGTATGACCACCATGAAAATAAATTGGGAATGCTTATTAGGGAGAGAGTAAGAGAAAAAAATTGGTCTATGCGTAGGCTGAGTCAATATGTACAGATGGACCAGGCAACACTTTCAAGAATTGTGAATGGCAAGCAAAAGGCAGGACTTGTTCATATGCAGAAACTATCACAGGCATTAGATTTATCGATGCATACACTTATTGAAGCAGCAGGTTTTCAGATGAATTTAGAAGAGCGGGAGACAAGCAAAGCATCTGTATCAGATGAGTACCCAGATTTGATGGACTCTATTTTTAAGTTTTATGGACTAGAAAAAGACCCTTTATTAATAGATAAAATTAAGGCAGAACTTATTAAATATGAGCCATATGCTTTGACACATGAAGGAGAAGATCTCATTGATAGAAGGCTAGGAGATAAAATAGAGGCTTTAAGTGCAGAAGGTCTACTTATTGAAAGGCTGAAAGTCCTTTATAAGCATTTTAAAGAAGAGGCATTATCTAGGGAAGAAAAACAAATTATAGGGAGTGGGTTATTATACTTTGTCATTTCAACAGATATTATACCTGATTATATCTTCCCAATAGGTTATTTAGATGATGTGATTGCCATTCGGCTTCTGGAAGAAAGGCTAGCTAAGTTATAAGTAAAATAGGAAAGTATACCTACTTTAGTATACTTTCCTATTTTCATTTATAAAGAGATTCCCTTGTCATAGGAAGCGTGTTGTTAACGTCCTTAGAGAATAAGATTTGATGTAAGTCTACAATCCCATTATTAAAGCAGGCGGCACAGGAACATAAATACATACGCCACATACGGATAAACTTTTCATCAAACATAGTCTCAATCTCAGGGAGATGTGCTTCAAAGTTCTTATACCACTCAAGTAAGGTCTTTGTATAATGTCTACGTAAGCTTTCTACATCTAAAGTATAGAAATGATGGTTAGCTGAAAGGGTGATAATTTCTCTAAGGCTTGGGATAACCCCACCAGGGAAGATATACTTTTTAATCCAAGCATCTCCTGGAGATTCAGTTAGTCCGCTAATATAGTGAAGGAGGCACAAGCCTTCCTCCGTAAGTACGGCATCTACAGCTTTAAAGAAAGTAGGGTATTCCTTACGGCCTACATGCTCTAGCATACCGACACTTACGATACGGTCAAACTTAAGGCCGGAATCAATAAGATCACGGTAATCCATAAGCTTCACATCGAGCAAGTCCGTAAGGCCTTCAGCTTGGATACGTGACTTAAAAGCTGCATGCTGCTCAGTACTAAGGGTAATGCCAAGTCCTTTTACTTTGTAGCATTTGGCCGCTTCAATAAGAAGATTACCCCAGCCGCAACCAATGTCAAGAAGTGTCTGACCTTCTTCTAAGTAGAGTTTCTTAAGTATATGATGGATTTTATTCATTTGCGCTTCATAAAGGGTGTCTGTATCTTTTTTGAAATAAGCACAGGAATAACTCATGGTTTTATCTAGCCAAAGCTTATAGAAATCATTACCTAAGTCATAGTGAGAAGAAACTTGCTGCTTCTGGGTCTTGGCATGAGTAGAAGTATGAAAAATATGAGGTAGTAGATGAAAGTGTGTATGAAAATGTCTCTTATATTTTAAGATAGCATCAAGGGATTCATATAAATCTCCTTCAATGTCAAGGGCTTTATTCATATAAGCTTCACCAAAGGCTAAGGTATAGCTTTTGATAAATTCCATTGTATGAATAGGTTCATTGAGGATAATTTTGAACTGTGAGGGGGGCGTTCCTACTTCTATTTCCTCTCCATCCCAAAAGCGTAAAGTAAAATGGGTATCTTTAAACTTGGAGACAAGTTCTTTAATAGGTGTCTTTTGCATAATCAAACCTCCTTATAAGCAAGTATGACCATAAACTTCCTATTTAATGCTTAGACAAGAAAATTTTAAAGAAAGGTATTGAATAGTGTAGAGTGGGAAATGTATAATGAATAAAGTTTGATATTTTAAGAAAGAAAAGGAAGTAATATGGATAAAAGAATTGATTTAACACAAGGACACATGGTAGGAAAGCTCATTAAACTTGCGATTCCTATTATGGGAACGTCTTTTATACAAATGGCGTATAACATGACAGATATGATCTGGATTGGACGCGTTGGCAGTAGCGCTGTTGCTGCAGTTGGAACAGCAGGCTTCTTTACATGGCTTGCTATGGCCTTTATTATGATTTCAAAAGTTGGAGCAGAAATAAAAGTAGCTCAGAGTATAGGGGAGAAGGACCTAGAAGGGACTAAATCCTATATTTTAAGTGCCATTCAGATTAATGTTGTTTTAGCTGTGCTTTATGGCTTATTCCTAATTGCATTTTGTAATCCACTTATTGGTTTTTTCAATTTAGGCGATGGTGAGATTATAGGTATGTCTAAAACGTATCTTATTGTGATGGCACTGGGTATGATATTTTACTTTATCAATCCTGTTTTTACAGCCATTTTTAATGGGCTTGGAGATAGTAAAACACCATTTATTATGAATACAATAGGGCTTGTTTTTAATATGATTTTTGATCCACTTCTTATATTAGGATTTGGTCCTATTGCTCCAATGGGTGTATTAGGTGCGGCCCTAGCAACCGTAGCTGCTCAAATTATTGTAACAGTAGCTTTCATCATCGTTTTAATTAAAAGAAAAGAAAGCTACTTACGTATTAATTTATTTACAAAACCTAAATGGGACTCTATCAAAACTATTTGTATTATCGGCTTTCCTGGAGCTGTGCAAAGTGGACTCTTTACACTTTTCTCAATGGTGATTGGACGTATTATTGCTGTATTTGGCCCTGTACCAATTGCTGTACAGAAGGTAGGTTCTCAGATTGAAGCCATTTCATGGATGACGGCAGGAGGGCTTTCAACAGCACTTGGAACTTTCACAGGCCAAAACTATGGTGCTAAAAAGTATGACCGTATTGAAAAAGGGTTTGGCATTACAATGGGTATGGCGCTTATATTAGGTGTTTTTGCAACGGTACTTCTTATTGGATTTGGTAAACCGCTCTTTTCTATCTTCATTCCAGAAGCAGAGGCTATTGCAGGTGGAGAAGTTTATCTTAGAATTTTAGGTTACTCACAGCTCTTTATGTGTGTTGAGATTACGATCACAGGTCTTTTTAATGGGCTAGGAAGAACTTATATTCCTTCTATTGTGGGCATTCTATTAACAGGTGCACGTATTCCGATGGCTTATTTCTTATCACAGCCTGGGATTTTAGGTATTAACGGGGTATGGTGGAGTATTAGTATTAGTAGTATTTTAAAAGGTTTAGTGCTGGCGAGCATTTGGTTCTATCTTGTAAAACGTAAAAAGCTTTATAAAGAAGGTGCGGTGATGGCAGATGCAGTATAAAAATAGCATTCAAGCTACTTTTATAGAAAGGCCTAATCGCTTTATTGCTTACTGTGAGGTAGAAGGCGAGCGGGTGAAGGTGCATGTTAAAAATACAGGACGTTGTAAGGAATTGCTTGTACCTGGCTGTATGGTCTATTTAGAACATGACCCAAATCCAAACCGTAAAACAGCATATTCTCTCATTACAGTACAAAAAGGTGAGAGGCTTATAAATATGGATTCTCAAGTACCTAATAAAGTATTTTATGAAGCCATTCAAGAAAAAAGTGTGACTTTGCCAGGTCTACTAGGAGATGTAACGCTTCTTAAACCTGAAAAGACTTATAAAAACTCTCGATTTGATGCGTACATTGAAACGAAGCAAGAAAAAGCTTTTGTAGAAGTCAAAGGGGTTACCCTTGAAGATGAAGGTATTGTACGATTCCCTGATGCGCCAAGCGAGAGAGCTGTTAAACACATTTATGAACTCATAGAAGCTATGGAAGAAGGATATAGGGCTTATCTTATCTTTATCATTCAAATGAAAGGTGTTAAGTATTTTACACCAAATCGTGTAACACATGAGGCTTTTGCCAAAGCAGTAGAGCATGCTGCGGCAAAAGGTGTTCATATCCTTGCTTACGACTGCAAGGTGACAGAAGAATCGATTAAAATAGGAGAAGACGTGAAAGTCATCCTTCAACCTTAGAGGGCTATTGCATAAGCAATAGCCTTTTCTTATAACCCATCCTTTTTGCATAATAGTACATAATTTAGCCACAGAATTTACAAAGTTTTGTCACAATCAGTTGGTATAATAAGGCAAGATCATAGAGATGAGAGGGGCACTATAGAATGCTAAAGAGAATCTACATAGCAGATGATGAAGCGAATATATGTAAGCTCATTCAATCTTTTTTAGAGAAAGAAGGATTTGAGGTCAAATGTTTTGGAAATGGAGTAGACCTTTTAAATCGTTTTAGAATAGATCCGGCAGATTTACTTATTTTAGATATTATGATGCCAGGAATAGATGGTTTAAGTTTGTGTGCCATGATTAGGCAAGAAAGTAGTGTACCTATTATTATTGTTTCAGCCAAAGATAGTGAGATTGATAGGGTAACAGGCATTACCATAGGAAGTGATGATTATCTCGTTAAACCCTTCTCTCCCCTAGAACTGGTGGCGAGGGTTAAGGCACTTTTTAGAAGAAATGAGCTTTTGCTGGGACAAAGTCATGTGGAAAGTGAAGTCCTTACCTATCACACACTTATACTTAATATGAAAATGCGAACTTTAATTATTAATGAGCGAGCTGTAACACTTACACCAATGGAGTTTGACTTCCTAGCTTTTTTGGTGAAAAACCAAGACCGTGCGGTCAGCAAAGTGGAACTTTTAAAAGAACTGTGGCAGGTAGACTTTGAAACAGATACAAGAGCAACAGATGATGTGGTAAAAAGACTACGTAAGAAATTAAAGGAGCACGGTAGCATTTCTATAGAAACGGTATGGGGGTTTGGTTATAGAATAGGCCAGGAGGTATAAAATGAAACTCAGTATACGAAAAAGTATTTTTTTACCTGTTGTTATTATTTTACTTTCCATTCCTATTTTGACTTATATTGTGTTTAATAAGACTTCTTCAATCTTTATGGAAAAGCAAGCTAGGTATGATTTAATGATGCTCTTAAAAACAATAGAGCCTTTTGTAGATCATACTTTTGGGAAATATATGAAATATCCGCCTAGAACAAAAGAAGAGCAGCTCATCTTCAAGCAGCTTCAAGCAGCAACTTTTTTTGATGAGATTAAACCTATTTTACAAAATGGACTTAATGAGACAAGAGTTATTCTATTAGATAAAAATGAAGAGCTTATTTATCCTATGGGGGGACATTTTGAAGAGGGTGCAAAGGCAATTTATGAGTACTGCATGGCAAATCCAGAAATCTTTAGAGAGAGTGGTAGCATTCATAAACGGACCATTGAGGATAAACACTATTTGATTGGAAGTATTCATAAGACTAATAATCCTAAGGCAAATGTGCAGTATATAATAGGCTATAGTATTGTGCCTAATACAGATAAATTTTTAAGTAGACTCTCTACGCTTGTCTTTGGTATAACAGGGATTATTGCGGTCATTATTTTACCATTTATATGGAATCTAGCAAATCGTATTTCAAATCCTATTAAGAATCTATGTAATCAGGCTAAAGCTATTGGAGAAAGTAATTTTACACAGAATCAAGAAGTAAGTAATTTGCAAGAGATTAAGGATTTAAATACCGCTATGAATGAGATGGCTATGCGTCTTGAAAGTTATGATAGAGGGCAGAAAGTATTCTTTGAAAATGTATCTCATGAGCTAAGAACACCTCTTATGTCTATAAGAGGCTATGCAGAAGGTATTGAGTGTGGTGTATTTGAAGAGACAACTTATCCAGCGGCGGTCATTATAAAAGAAAGTGATAAACTTGCTACTTTAGTTAATCAGCTCCTGACACTATCTCGTATTGATAATGCGAAGCAGCGTATAGAGCTTCAGCCTATTGAAGTAACGGACTTTTTAAAAGGGCGTATAGAAGTCTTTAGACCTTTGGCAGAGCAAAAAGGGATTCTATTTAGATTGCAAGCAAAAAGGACACGTATTGTGGCAGATGAATACTTACTTGAAAGTGTTATTGATAATCTGTTTTCTAACTGTTTAAGATATGCCACATCCTCTATTTTGGTACAAGTTACTTCGGATGGCTTTATCATTGAGGATGATGGCAAAGGATTTGATACGGAAGACCTTCTTCATCTCTTTGAAAGGTTTTATAAAGGTCAGGGAGGGCAGACAGGGCTAGGACTTGCTATTGTGAAATCAAGTATCGAATATATGGGAGGACATATAGAAGCGCATAATGCTAAGGGACAGGGCGCTATCTTTAAACTTCATTTTCCAAGAGGCTACTAGAGGCTGATACAGTATGTATCAGTCTCTTTTGCTATATCTCCAAAAGGGTTACCTTCCTATAAGCTGCCACATTTTTGCCACAAAGTTGCCACCGGAATGCTCTAGGATAAGTTTAGATAAAAATGTAACATAGTCCTATAGTGCAGATTTAAAGGAGGTTATAAGATGCTTGAAGTGGTAGAAGTATCTAAGAAGTACGGTAATAAGCTGGCGGTAGATCGCATTAGCTTTACTGTAGGCAGTGGTGAAGTTGTAGGATTCCTAGGAACCAATGGTGCTGGTAAGTCCACCACTATGAATATGATTACAGGATACCTTTCCTGTAGCGAAGGGAAAATTACAGTAGATGGTCATGACATTTTAACAGATCCGGAAAAGGTAAAAAAACAAATAGGGTATTTGCCAGAAATTCCACCTCTTTATCAGGACCTGACAGTATGGGAAAGTTTATGCTTTACTTATGACTTAAAAAAAGTGAAATTAAATAAGAAGGAACATCTAAATGAGATTTGTGAACTCGTACAAATTACAGATGTAAAAAATAAACTTGTACATAACCTTTCTAAAGGGTATAAGCAAAGAGTAGGATTAGCTAATGCACTTATTGGTAATCCACCCCTTTTGATTTTGGATGAACCTACAGTAGGCCTTGACCCCAAACAAATTATAGAGATTAGAAAGCTTATTCATGAACTAGCGAAGACAAGAACGGTTATTTTATCTTCTCATATTCTTCAGGAGATAGAGGCTGTATGTGACCGTATCATTATTATTAATCAGGGCAAGATTGTGGCAGATGATACACCTATAAAGCTGATAGAAACGCAGCAGATGGAAAAATGTATTACATTGCAAGCTCAGGGTAAACCAACCCAAATCGTAAGCTTACTCAAAACGATTCCAAATGTAGAAGATGTAACTTACAAAATGACAACCCAGCAAGATGTGTATGAATATTACTTAGAGACAAAAGGGGTAGATGTACGTGCTACTTTATCCTTTGTGCTGGTCCAGAATCACATACCGCTTTTGGAACTAAGATCTAACCAGCCTACTTTAGAAGATGTATTTATGAAATATACAACAAAGAGTTACGATGCCTATACATTAGATGAAGAAGAAGGGGGAGAGGAAGATGTTTGCGATTTATAAGCGTGACATGCGTTCTTATTTTGTAACGCCTATAGGCTATGTGTTTCTAGCTATCTTTTATGCTATAGCAGGGTATTATTTTTTTGGCTATCAGCTTTATGGAGGTAATGCGGATTTTAGTTATTTATTTGATGCACTTTTTAGTATGGTCATTTTCTTATCACCGCTTTTAACTATGAAAATGTTTAGTGAGGAAAAGAGACATAAGACAGATCAAGGACTGATGACAGCGCCTGTTAGTCTTACGGGTATAGTAGCAGGCAAATATTTAGCAGCTCTTAGTATTTTTATGTTAGCCCTTGCTATTACCCTTTTATATTTAGGTATCGTAGCAGTGAAAGCACCTGTAGAGTTAGCTGTATTTTTGGGGCACTTTATAGGGATGTTTTTACTAGGCGGAGCCCTTTGTGCTATAGGGATGTTTGTATCTGTTTTAACGGAGAGTCAAGTTATTGCAGCCGTTGGGACTATTGGATTTGGTATATTCTTTACTATGGTTGACTCAGTAGGTGTGATGTTAGGTACGCCACTCATAGAAAAAGTTTGCAATTATTTATCTTTCTATACACATTATCAAGATTTTACAACAGGTCTTTTAAATATAGCGGATGTCATATTCTTTGTCTCTATTGCAGCTCTCTTTATCTTCTTGACTGTTAGAGTACTAGATAAAAGACGTTGGAGTTAAGGAAGGGATGTGAGGAAATGAAAAAGAAGTTAACTGTACAGAAAAAAACAGGGATTATGAGTACGGCAATTACTTTGATTGTGGTGTTATGCCTTATTGTTGTCAATGTTATTGCCTCTGCCTTTACAGAAAAATATCCAGTGAAAATAGATTTAACCTCTAATAAGGCCTTTGAGCTATCTGAAGACTCTATTAAATACATAAGTGATTTAGATAAAGACATTACGATTACTGTTATGAATACACGAGATAGCTTTGCTAGAGGTGGTGAATACTATGAGCAGGCTATAACTGTTGTAGAGCAGTATGCTAAGTATAACGATAATATTACGTTAGAATTCATAGATTTAATGGCTAATCCAACATATGCTTCTGAGCATGCTGATTTAAGTATTAGTGTTAATGATATTTTAGTAGCATGTGGTGAAAATACACAGAAGCTAACAGCTTACGACCTTTTCAACATTCAACAGTCTTGGTATGGTGGTAGCATTACGTCTTCTAATGCTGAACAAGCTATGACAGGTGCTATTATGAATGTGACAAGTGAAGAGAAAACAAAAGTAACCTTTTTAACAGGACACGAAGAAAATGAAAATATAAATTTAGAAGATCTACTTGAGAAAAATAACTTTGAAGTAAATAGTATCATGCTTCAGGCTGAGGCTATCCCAGAAGACACAGAGATTTTGATTGCTATTGCACCACTTAGAGATTATACAGAAGAAGATATAGAAAAATTGGATAGCTTTATGATGGAAGCATCTGAAAAAAATAAAACCATGCTATACTTTGCGTCTGCGGAGCAACCAGAGCTTCCTGTATTAGAGGGATGGCTTGAAAAATGGGGCTTATCTGTACCACGCGTTATGGTAGCAGAAACAGACCAAGATAGAGTAATTAGTAATAATGCTTACTTTGGTATTGCAGATATAGATGATTTTCTTGTTACAGAGCATATGACCAATACAGATATTCCACTTACTATGCCATTTGCTCGTCCAGTAGAGATGTTATTTACAAGTAATATGGGCTATAACACAGGAAGCCTTCTTGCTTACTCTGAATCTGCAGGGATTATTGATGAAGATGTTAATTCCGTAGAGGATATTGTTCAGGAAGGGCCAATTAGTGTTGCAGCTAAATCTACTTATAATCAAGATGGCGTAAATGCTATGCTATGTGTATTTGGTTCTGATATGATTTTAAACGAGCAGTTTTTAAATAGCAGTTCACTTGCTAACATGGAATACTTCTTATCTTTCTTTAATACAGTAGCAGATCGTGAAAATGTATTTTCTATTGCACCAAAAGTTTTAGGAGGGGGTTCTTTTACTTTAACGCAGGGGCAAGTACTCTTATATACAGTAATGCTTGTTATTGTACTTCCAATTGCTGTACTTGCAGTAGGTATTACTATTTGGATTAAACGAAGAAGGAGTTAGATGCCATGAGTAAACAGACTAAGACTTTAATAGGCTGTACGCTTCTTTTAGTCCTTCTACTAGGAGGAGCAGCCTTTGCACTCACATGGGAAGGCGTACCAGAAGAAGAGACTGCAGCAAGTGAGAGCATAGAGCTTATAAAAGAGGAAAAGAATCAAGTAAGTAAAATAAAACTTGAGACAGATACGGAGCAGATAGAACTTATTAATCAAGGTGAAGAAGAAGGTTTTAGTGTAACAGGTCTAGAAAATATGCCCCTTTCTACTAGTGCTGTAAATATCATTGTTGAGGCATGTATCAATCTTGAAGCGAGTCAGGAAATCAAAACAGAAGAGGCTTTAGATTTAGCTCTATATGGATTAGAATCACCTGCTATTAAAGTTCAAATGGATATGCAAGATGGAAAAGCGTACCAGGTAGCTATAGGAAGTGAAGCACCATCTTATCAAGGGCAGTATGTTCTTTTTAATGATAAAGTGTACTTGATTAGTACAAGTGTTGCTATGAGCTTTGACCAAACACTCTATGATTTTGTGGAAACGCAAATTCTGCCTACCAAATCAAGTGATGTACATATTGAAGAATTGGTATTAAAAAATACAGGAAGACCTGAAATAAAACTTACTTATGTACCAGAAGAAACAATTGTTACAGAAAAAGAACCTGAAGAGGGAGAAAATGTAGACGCAGCCCCTGAAGATACTGCACAGAATGGAGAAGCTGATGCTGCATCAGTAGATACATCAGAGTCTAAAGAAACAGAAGTAGAGGAGGAAGTGATTCCAGCTTATTATAAAATGACAGCACCGTATGCAAAGGATCTTACAACTTATGATGTAACTTCTTGGGCAGATGGCCTATTTAGTATCTATGCTACAGCTGTTGAAGGGATTCGTGTAGATGAGCAGAAAATGAAAGATTATGGATTTGATGCTCCTCTTTCTGTTCTTGAAATAAAGCTTTCAGATGGGCAAAATTATAGATTAACCGTTACAAGACAAAATGACACTTATTATATGATGAGAGAAGGGACGCCGATTATTTATAATGTTAACCAAAGTGATTTAAGCTGGCTCGATATTACACCTATAACACTGACACGCAATATGTTTGAAAATAGAACAAGTGATGATATAGCAAGTATTAGCGTTACAACGGAGTCAGAGACATTAAATCTTATACCAGATGGAAAAGAACTTACAAGTGAAGAGCTTAAAGAAGTAGGCAATATGATTATAGCTTTCACACCAACTAAAGTAGAGCCGGTAGAAAGTTTTAATTTGCAGACGGTAGCTACCATTACGTTAAGTTATAAAGATGGAAAAACAGATAGATTAGAACTGATTCCAACTGGAAGTGGAGAGCTTTATATGGTACTTAATGGTGTATGTGAATACACAACGAATGAATGGAGTTTTACATCACTCCTTGAAAAATGTAAGAGTGTATATGAAGAAGTAGAAGAATAAATGGAGTAAAAAAGTCAGCCTTTAAAGGTTGACTTTTTTGCATATAAATAGGTAAAAATCAATATATTTTGCTAAAACTAAAAAAAGTTATGTTTTATGTATTTGGAATATTTAGTATAATAAAATTACATTTAATTTATTATAAGGTTTAAATATACCAGAAACAAAAGATAGGGGAGGGGTAAGATGAGTTTAATCGAAGTACAGGCATTAAGTAAAAGCTATAGGAATACGATTAAAGAGCCAGGGGTAAAAGGTGCTTTTAAACATTTAATACATCCTAAATATGAGGATAAAGTGGCTGTATCACATGTTAGTTTTACAGTGGAAAGAGGGGAGAAAGTGGCTTATATTGGCTCTAATGGAGCAGGTAAATCTACTACAATAAAAATGCTGACGGGTATACTATTACCAACATCAGGTAAAATTTCAGTAAATGGTCTAGATCCGCATAAAAATCGCATAGAGAATACTAAAAATATTGGTGTTGTATTTGGGCAGAGAACACAGCTTTGGTGGGATATTCCTATTATAGAGTCTTTTAAGTTACTAAAAGATATTTATGAAATTCCAGGACCTATGTATAAGAAAAATTTAGAGATATTTTGTGATATATTAGGGATGGAGCAGTTTATCCATCAACCCGCTAGAAAGCTATCTTTAGGCCAGAGGATGCGTGCCGATATAGCCGCTTCACTTTTACATAATCCACCTATTCTTTATTTAGATGAGCCAACTATAGGACTCGATGTAGCTGTCAAGGAGAAGGTGCATGAATTTTTAAATTATATTAATAAGGAGAAGAAGACAACCATTTTATTAACAAGCCATGATTTAGCAGATATAGAAAAAATATGTGATAGAATAATCATCATTGATCAAGGTACAGTGATTTATGATGATACCATTCAAAAGATTAAAGGTGAACTGATTTCAGAAAGAAAAATAAATGCCCTTATAGAGGATACAGGAAATGTCTTAGAAGAGAAACTGAAAAATTTACCTGTAACCGTTATAAGAGAAGATACTAATAAGGTAAGTATTTTATTTAGTCAAAATGAAATAGCAGCGGTTACCATACTTGAAAATATGCTTCAGATAACGGGTATTCAAGACTTTTCAATAGAAGAGCCAGGCCTTGAGCAGCTTATTAAAAAAGTCTATAATGGTACCTTTTTAATAAGCTAGGAGGTGAATAATGAAAAAGTATATCTCTCTTTTTAAATGTGCAGTACAAGAAACTATGATTTATAGATGGAACTTTTTCTTTGGTATTCTCTCGAAGTTTGCTGTAACAATTGTTATGTTTTATATTTGGAGAATTATGTTTAAATCTAATCAGATCATAGCAGGATATACATGGGAGAGTATGAAGGTTTATTTATTCGTTTCTTTCTTATGTACGTCTACTATTTCATGGAATGCAGAAATGAGCATGTCAAAAAAAGTTATTCAAGGTAATATTATTGCTGATTTAATTAAACCTGTTAATCTCAGGACAGTCACTTTAGTACAAGCTATAGGAAATAGTTTTTTTAGTAATTTATGTGCAATAGGCATTATGTTTTATTGTGCTATATTTATTTTTAAGGTATCTTTGCCAACAGATTTTCAAATATGGATTTCGTTTCTTATAAGTATAGGGTTATCTTTTTTGCTTAATTTTATCTTAAGTTATATCTTTTCTTTATTTAGTTTTTGGACTTCAAATGCTTACGGTATAGCAACGGCTAGGTCTACTATTTCTAACTTTTTTTCAGGTGCGTTAGTCCCATTTGAACTCTTTCCACCCCTATTAGCAAGAATTGCTTTTCTACTACCTTTTAAGGGAATTGTATATATACCCACTTCTATTTTTATAGGAACTTTAAGTGGAAGTGAGATCTATCATGCACTTATGGGACAGACAATATGGCTGATGGTATTGTGGGGAATAAGTAACCTATTATGGAAGCAGGCTGTTCAACAAGTTACCATTAATGGAGGTTAATATGACGACTATCAATAAGTTTATAAGTCTTTATATAAAACTTATGATTCAACAACTAAAATGTATGATGGCATATAAAATGGATTTTCTCATTATGCTAGCTTTTACATTTTTTACACAGATTTCAGGCTTATTTTTTATTTATCTTATCTTTTCAAAAATCCCTTATATAGATGGATGGAATATGTGGGAAGTCATTTTTATGTACGGAATGATTTATTTTACAGAAGGTGTAATAAATTTTTTGTTTGAAGGAACTTGGTTGTTAGGCCAATATATCCATTCAGGTAATTTAGACCGCTATATTTTAAGACCACTTCCTATAGGGATGCAGGTTTTAGCAACTAAAATTAACCTAGATGGTTTTGGAAAGATTCTCATTAGTGCCTGTATGATGGCAAAAGCTTTAAGTATGCTAGAAGTGAATTGGAACCTCGCTAAGGTAGGGATGTTTATACTTTTTATACTATCGGCAAGTATTATTCGCGTTTGTTTGAACTTATCAGCTAATTGCACTTGCTTCTGGCTCAAGAGTGGTAACACATCTTTTGCGCATCTGATTCACACTTTTTCTGAGTTTGGTAAGTATCCTCTGACAATTTTTCAGACAGGTATTCAGTTTGTACTTATTTTTATCATTCCTTATGCCTTTATTAGTTTTTTTCCCACTTTGTATATTTTAGATAGAGGGGAGTATGCTGTTATAGGTTTATTAACACCTGTAGTAGCACTGATTACCATATGCATTACGTTTGTTATTTTTAAACTGGGACTCAGAGTATATGACAGCCCAGGCAATTAATACAAGAGTGTATTGAGTATGGTGATTTCTTTCTATAGGACCAAAATAAGAATATAACAATAAGGTTGTATAGTGATTATTATAGGGAATAGTCATAGGCTTATTAATGGGATAAAGTCTTTCGTAAATTAATCCTTGCCAAGTGGTCAACTAAGGATACTAGGGATGAAGAAATTAGGCCTAAATTTAACTTTAAAGACAATAAAAAGAGGAAACCTTAGTATTCCCAAAGTTTCCTCTATGATTTAATCGGAATGACCAGACTTGAACTGGCGACTCCTCGCCCCCCAGACGAGTGCCCTACCACCTGGGCCACATTCCGATACAAAACAATGAAAAGTGTTTTATATTCTGAATTATACCATGTGAAGATGGAAAAATAAACAAAAAAATGAGGAAATGTCATTGATTTTTTTTAGATGACTTGAATTCTTCAAGAAACCTTTACAATATCTAGCCTAGGCTATACTGGATGTATATGGGAATGCTTTTAAGGCTCATATGGGACTTAACTTAGTAAATTATCTATGATAGAATAAGAAATCATAAGAGATAATTGATATTATTTAAAAATTTTTGTTCTATAAATTAGTCGTTAAAGGAATGATGTATGTGAGTATTAGAATACAAAAGAGAAATGGTACTTTTGAACCACTTTGTATAGAGAAAACAAAGAAAATGGTTGAATTAGCCTGTGAAGGGCTTGCAGGTTGTGATCCTTTAGAACTGGAATTAGACGCACATATTCAGTTTAGAGATGGGATGACTACAGCGGAAATTCAGAAAATTCTTATTCAGACAGCTATTGAAAAAGTTATTCAAACGCAAGTAGATGGTTTCGGTAATGCAGTTAAGACCACTCACACAAACTGGCAGTATGTAGCAGCAAAGCTACTTGCTTTTGATCTTTATAAAAAAGCTAAAATCAATAGAGGTTACAATCATTTTGGTTATGGGGACTACTTTGAACTTGTAAAAAAGATGGTAGAGATGCATCTGTACGGGGAGTACCTAACAGCAGTTTATACAGATGAAGAAATTAAAGAACTTGCAGCATATATTAAGCCGGAACGTGATTATTTATTTAACTATGAAGGACTAAAACTGCTTGCAGACCGCTATTTAGTAAAAGGGTTCAAAAAAGAAGTGTTTGAATTACCCCAAGAGCGTTTTATGACTATTGCTATGCATTTAGCTATACCTGAAAAAGAAAATAAGGTGTACTATGCTAAAGCTTTCTATGACCTGATGAGTCAGCTTAAAATGACTTCTGCTACACCAACACTTGGTAATGCAGGAACACCTTTCTATCAACTTAGCAGTTGCTTTATTTCAGCTGTAGGGGACAATCTTTGGTCTATCTATGATGTAAATCAGAAATTTTCACAGGTTTCTAAACATGGGGGCGCGCTAGGCATTTATCTTGGAAAAGTAAGAGCGCTTAATAGTGAAATACGTGGTTTTAAAAATGCATCAGGTGGGGTAATTCCTTGGGTAAGACTTTATAATGCTACAGCTGTAGCTGTTGACCAATTAGGAAAGCGTAAAGGTGGGACGACTATTACCCTCGATGTGTGGCATAAAGATTTATATGATTTCTTAGAAATTAGAACTAATAACGGTGATGACCGTAGAAAAGCGCATGATGTATTCCCTTGTGTAGCTATTCCAGATTTATTTATGAAGCGCCTGGAAAAGAGAGAAGAGTGGAGTTTATTTGACCCTTATGAAGTAGAAAAGCTTATGGGTTATAGACTAGAAGATGCCTTTGATGATATAGAAGATGAAGCCTTTACAAAGCGTTATCTCGAATGTGAAGCAAATCCATTCTTACAACGTATTACGGTTAAGACATTAGATATTATGAAAAAAATCATGAAGAGTGCTGTAGAGACAGGAACACCATTTATCTTCTTTAGAGATACAGTAAATAGAGCCAATGCAAATAAGCATGCCGGCATGATCTATGCTTCTAATCTCTGTCAGGAGATTGCTCAAAATGTAAGTGAAAGTGAAAAGATAGAAGAACAGATTATAAATAAAGATGGTATACCAGAAGTGCTAACAACAGTAAAATCTGGGGATATGGTTGTATGTAATTTAAATTCTATTAACTTAGGAAAAACTGAAATAGATGAGCTTAAAGATAGTATTCCACTGCAGATTAGAATGCTGGATAACGTTATTACACTTAATCAATTACCTGTAGCAGAAGCAAAAATTACAGGAGATAAATACCGTGCCATTGGTCTAGGAACAAGTGGTTATCAGCACTACTTAGTTAACCACAATATTGCATGGGAAAGTGAGGAGCATCTTGAAGTAGCTGATAAGCTATTTGAAGAAATTGCTTATCAAGCTATTAAAGCTTCTATGGAACTGGCTAAAGAAAAAGGTGCTTATCCTGCATTTGAAGGATCAGAATGGCAAACAGGTAAATATTTTGAAAGACGTGGCTATACTTCTCCAAGATGGCAGGCTTTAAAAGCAGAAGTACAAAAACATGGTGTAAGAAATGGATACATTATGGCAGTGGCACCTACAGGTAGTACGTCTAATATTGCCAATACAACAGCTGGGATTGATCCAATCTTTAAGAAGTTCTTTATTGAGGAGAAGAAAGGGAGTTTCACACCAAAGACAGCACCTGACTTGTCTATGGAGAATTTCTGGACCTATAAAGAAGCGCATACTATAGACCAACAGTGGAGTATTAAAGCTTGTGGGATTAGACAAAAACATATTGATCAATCACAGTCCTTTAATTTATATATAACACCAAATATAGCAGCTAAAGATATTCTAGATATGTATACAGAATCTTGGCGATTAGGCGTTAAAACACTTTATTATGTAAGAAATCAATCTTTGGAAATGGATGAATGTACAAGTTGTTCAAGCTAGGAGTTTAAGAGAAAAGGGGTTATAAAATGGATAAAAAAATGATATTTAATCAAAGAGGCGATAGAGGAACGCAGTCTATGATTAATGGGAATACAACGAACTTAAGAGAATGGAATCGTATCAAATACGATTGGGCGAATACCTTATACCGTACTATGCTCAATAATTTCTGGATTCCAGAAGAGATTTCTCTACATGAAGATGTGAAGCAATTTCCTTATTTAACAGAGGGGGAAAGAAATGCCTTTGATAAGATTATTTCTTTCTTAAACTTCCTAGACTCTGTACAGTCAGAAAATCTTCCTAACTTATCACGCTATATTACAGCAGCAGAAGTTTCTTCCCTTCTTAATATTCAAGCTTTTCAGGAAGAAATTCATGCGCAGAGCTACTCTTATATCTTGGATACAGTAACCAATCCTGTGACAAGAGATGCTATCTATGATATGTGGCGAGAGGATGAGCACCTTCTTAAACGTAATCAATTTATAGCAGGCATCTATCAAGCTTTTAATGAGGAGCCTACAACCCATAATTTTTTAAAAGCAATTATGGCCAACTATATTTTAGAGGGCATTTATTTCTACTCAGGCTTTAGTTTCTTCTATACCCTTGCAAGACAAGGTAAAATGACAGCTACAAGTACACTTTTTAAATATATTAATAGGGATGAAGTAACGCATTTAGTTTTATTTCAAAATATATTAAAAGAGCTAAAAAAAGAGAATCCCGACTTGTTTACACCGGCCTTTGAAGAAGAATTAAGAGAAATGATGCGCATAGGTGTAGAGCACGAAGTGGCTTGGGGGCAGTATGTGACCAATAACCAAATCTTAGGGCTTAATGATGCGCTTATAGATAGTTATATTAAGTACTTATCTAACTTAAGACTAAAAGCTATTGGCCTTGAGCCTTTATACTTAGAGATTACTGCTCATCCTATGGCGTGGATTGACAACTTCTCCAGTCTTAATGCTACCAAGACAGATTTCTTTGAAGCTAAAGTAACCAATTATACCAAAGCGGCAGTATTTGATTTTGATTCATTAGAATAAATTCCAAAAGGAACTGTTTAGAAAAACAGTTCCTTTTATTATTTTGCACTAAATACATATAAAATAAATAACTTAAGCATAAAAATAAACGACAGGCTATATTAGAAATTCATAGAATAAGTGTATACTAAAAGAGATTACTTACACATGTAGGGAGGTATGTATGTCAATATATATTAAATTTGAAAACGTATGTAAATCTTTTCGTCATGAAGAAGTCTTAAAGCATGTAAACTTTGAGCTTAAGAAAGGCCAAATTTATGGTTTTGTAGGTCGTAATGGTTCAGGAAAAACCGTGATCTTTAAGATGATTACCGGTCTTATGAGACCTTCATCAGGTCAAATTTTCTTAGAAGAAGTTAATATGACTCATTCTAAACAATTTCCAAAATCTATTGGTGCACTTATTGAAACTCCAGGTTTTATTTCCCACTATAGTGGTCTTAAAAACCTTAAGATTTTAAATGGTCTATCTGAAAAGCCTGTGTCTCTAGAAGAATTAAAAGAAAGTATGCGTCTTGTAGGGCTTGATCCAGATAACAAAAAGCCTGTTCGTACCTACTCATTAGGAATGAAACAGAAGTTAGGCATTGCTCAGGCTGTTATGAATAAACCGGATTTACTTATTTTAGATGAGCCTATGAATGGATTAGATGAGGAAAGCGTAAAGCGTATGCGTCACTTTTTCAAAACGCTTAAAGAAGAGCATGGTGTAACCATTTTACTGGCTAGCCATAATAAAGAGGACATTCAAATCTTATGTGATGAGTTATTTTATATTGCAGATGGCACCTTAAGAGCACAGAAAGAAACGCAGGCAGGGGTGAGTGCATGAGATGGTTTATAACAGATTTTAAAAGGGGACTAAGTGAACGTAGCTTTTTAGGCGCTATAGCCCTAGGTATACTGAGTTTAGCCTTAGGTTTAGCTTATTATGTATATGGACAAGATACCTATACAGCCGATCAGGCCTTTATTGTCAGTCAATCCTTTGCTATGCCTTTTATTGCACCACTTCTAGCTTCTATGGTTTATAGCAATATGAATATGCTAGAGAAGGATTCAGGCTATAGGAACTTGCTTATTTTAAAGCATAAGGGGAAGAACTATACTTTGAAAAGATGGTTTGTTAACAATATCCTTTCAGGTATAGCACTTTTTATCCCTATGCTTATGTTATACGGTGTATGCAGCCTTTTCTCACCTTATGTGCAGCAGGAAGAGATAGTAGGCGTTATGTTATTAGGCTTTTTATTCGGTTTTGTCTATGGGTCTTTTGCCTATAGCCTGACATTTGTTAATAGAAAACGGTATATTCCTATTGTAACGCCTCAGGTTTTATATTTACTCTTTATCTATGCTTTTCCTTATTTAAATCTGGAAAAATTCTATCCGCCACTAAGCTTTTCACCATGGCTTATGAGGACTCATGTAGATATGCAGCTCATTAGCCTTGAACTATTCATTATACTTGGGGTATCTGGTGTACTTGTATTAGGTAGTATGCTTTATAGAAGGGGGGAAACGTTATGGTTACAGCGAAAATGATTCGTTATAATATCTCTGAAAGTTTTAATTTAGTAAGATGGTGCCTGACCATTATTGCTTTTGCCTTTGCATGTGTTGTAAGTGTGGCGAAGTATATACAAATATCAGATATGACAGCCATTACGTTTTCATCTCTTGAGATAACTTATTTAATTTTAAATGATACGGTAAGCATTATTTATATTTATTTACCTCTTTACTTGTTCCTTATATGCGGCATTATGTTTGATGATAACTTTGGTTCTTTAGAAGTCATTAAGTGCCAAAGTAGAGGAAAATGGCTTGTTGGGAAATGGGTCACTTTATTGTTTTATACCCTTTTATTTTTTGTAGCACTTTTTACGCTAAACTTTTTAATCAGTGATCAAGTCTTTCCTTTTAGTGCAAGTTGGAGTTCAGATTTCCTTAAAGTACAGGTAACCATGGGGCAAAGTGCAAGAAACTTTATTTACACACCTTTTCAAACCATAGGCTTATCCTTAGGTTCTGTATTTAGCTTGTATTTGGCAGTAGGTATGCTCAGTATGGTCTTTTCACTGCTTACGCATAAGGAAGCTTATGCGTTATTCCTATCTTTAATAATAGGTATTTTAACAAGTGCTGTATTTGTGTATGTACTAGACTTTACAAGCCAAATGAGTGTCGCTTCTTTTGCATGGCGTAATGGTATACTCTTTGCAAGTATGGTACTTACTTTTATAGGTGCTCTTTGGATTACGTATAAAAGAGACTTTAATATAGAGCGAAAGGAATAGGAGGGTAGAACATGATTAGAAATTTAATGAAACTAGGTGTCCTAGCCGCCGTTACAGGTTTTTCCTTAAACTTTGCAAGTCAGACTATTAATGAAATGGTTATTGCAGTACATAAAAGAGAAAAGACTATTGCAGATGCAATTATTAAGCAGCAGGTGCAAGAAATGCTTAAAGAAGCAGAAAAGGAGATTGAAAAGGTACAAGAAGAAACAAAAATAGAAATCAAGCAGGAAGAAGTAGCCATTAAACCACCTCTTCCCCAAAAGCCTAAAAAAGACAAGCCAAAAGAAGAAAAAGTAGAAGAAGAAAAAGTAGAACAGGTAGAAGTTGCTGAGGTTCAAGATGAAATGATTATAGAGGAATCTGAGCAAACTGAGGTGACGGTAGATGGCGCAGCAACGGATGCCAACTTAGATATGACTACTTACTATGCACTTACCAAAGAAGATATTACTTATATAGGTGAGTATTTAGTAGATCACTATTTCTTATTTGGGTATGAATACTATCAGGCAGAAACAGACCCTGTACGCTATGCACGTAAAAAACTTGCAAGTGATATGGAGGACCATGTTATTGGGAGTATAGGAGATAGCTTGACGCTCTTAAGGGATATGAAAAGCCTAAATAGTGCTACGCTTACGCCACTTGCTGAAAATGCACATTTATTAGCAGCGCAGTTCAAAGAAACTTATAAGGATGTATCCAGTCAGGGCGAAGAGTTTGCACGTATTTATGAGAGTGTTAATAGCTTTATGGATACTTACCTAGCTACATTAAACAAGGCAGAAGAGACTTTTAAAATGTTAGAAGAAACCACCAACAAGGCACTTGTTCTGCCTATGCTTTTAAAAAGTATGAATCAGGACTTATTACCAAGTGTGAAAGATGTCCTAAATGAAGGATTTGATCTAAAGGAGCAGACAAATAAAATTTATATAGAAGGATTAGAAGCAGATTTCCTTATTACGCCAGAAGAAGTTATGGATATTATCGAAAATCCATACAGCATTCTTCCAAATAAAGTACCACCTACTACACCTAATGAACCGAATACAGTAGTACTAGAGGAGGAGATTCAGCCACCTGTGACCACAACATCTAAACCAGCCGAGTCAGATGTATTAAAAGAGTCTGAAGTAGGTCATGCTACTCATGAAGAAGCTACAAATCTGCAAAGTGAGGAAACTTTAGAAAGCGAAGGAAACTAGAAATGAAAATAGATACACATATTCATATTACCCCCCCAGATATCATAAAGGATTGGAAAAAAATTGGACAGCGTGAGCCTTACTTCAATTTATTGTCTGCAACGCCTCATAATAAGTTTGCCACTTATGAAACAGTAGCAAATCATTTAGAGGAGGAAGGTTTTGATAAAGGTGTAGTATTCGGATTTTCTTTTCAGGATATGGGACTATGTAGATATGTCAACGATTATACGATGGAAGCAGTTAAGCAGTATCCTGATAAGTTTATTGGTTTTATGACCATGCCTGCCCATCATAAAGATTTAGAAAAAGAAATTATAAGGTGTTATGAAGGTGGGTTAAGAGGTATAGGAGAATTGTTCCCAGAGGGGCAGAATTTGCAGCTTGAAGGGCTTCATCATACGGCATTAAAAGCATGTTGTATGAACTATAATTTGCCTGTACTTCTGCATGCTAATGAACTTGTAGGACATGAGTATGCAGGTAAAACAAGCGTGAGTCAGAAAAGCATTGAAACCTTTGTACGTAATCATCAAGAAATTCCTATTATACTTGCGCATTTTGGTGGGGGACTTTTATTTTATGAACTGATGAAAGAAATAAGAAGCAGTTTTAAAAATGTTTACTATGATACAGCAGCAGCTGTCTTTTTATATGAGCCCACTATTTATAAGGTAATTCGTGAAATTGGTATACTGGATAAACTACTCTTTGGCAGTGATTATCCACTTCTTCCTATCAGCCGTTATGAAGAAGGACTTAATATACTTAAAGAAGAAGAAAAGAAAGCAGTTATGGGCGGAAATGCACTAAAACTCTTTGAAACATGTCATATATTGTAGTAAAGTTTTCAGGAAAACTCCTTGAAAAATATTCCAAATTTAATTAAAATGTAATATATATGTAATATTTTTAAGGGGGCAGTTAGGGGATGTTAATTCAAGTAGGTGGGCTTTTAAAAATATGTATTACAAAATTAAAGAGGGGGTTAAGAGAAGAGAGAGCGGCTTTCAATCCTAATCCTTTTACAGCAGAGCATGAGCAGGTGCTGTCAGCCATAAGAGGGTATCTAAAGGTGTATATAGAGGAAGAAGTAGAAAAAGTTATACATGATCAGCAGATGCTTATTTTTACGAATGGTATAGATAGGCCCTTTGTACGTGAATGTGAAAAACAGGAAAAGCAACTTGAACAGCTTATTACAGTTGCAGAGCGTGAAATAGAACATACTCTTACAGAATATGAAAAAGCTTTTTTAACCTATGCTTTTTATAATGAAGTAGAAGATACCATCTTAAGACGTGTATGGCAACTCAATTTCTTTAATGTTAAGAAGCTTTGTATCCTCCTGCAGGCTGGGCAAGAAATTCTATATACAGACCTTCAGGAAATATATGCAGCTTATGACAGTAGGAAGATTTGGAAGTATCATTTAGAACAATAAAATGGACCCTACAAAAAAGTTATCTTCTATTATAAGGAAGGTAACTTTTTTATAGTCAATTTACATTTTCCATGATATGATAGATAAGATAAATGCGTATAGAGTGGAGGATTCATATGAGTTACAAAAAAGAGTTTATTGAATTTATGGTGCGTTCAGGTGTACTTACTTTTGGAGATTTCACAACTAAAAGTGGTAGAAAAACACCTTACTTTGTAAACACAGGAAACTATAAAACAGGTTATCAAGCAGGGAAACTTGGTGAGTTTTATGCAAAATGTATTACAGAAAATATAAAAGATGATGTAGATGCTTTATTTGGACCAGCTTACAAAGGAATTCCATTATCTGTAGCAACAGCTATTTCTCTTGCAAATAATCATGATAAAGATGTAAACTACTGTTTTAATCGTAAAGAAGCTAAAGACCATGGCGAAGGTGGTACAATGGTAGGATACAAACTTCAAGATGGAGACAAAGTGATCATTGTAGAAGATGTTATCACAGCTGGAACAGCTATTCGTGAATGCCTTCCTATTTTAAAAGCAGCAGCAAATATTGAGATTGCTGGACTTGTTATTTCTGTAGACCGTATGGAAAGAGGCCAATCAAACAGAACTGCTATTCAAGAAATTGAAGAAGAATTTGGTATAAAAACATACCCAATCGTTACAGTGAGAGAAATTATCGAAACACTTCATAATGTAGAAATCGATGGAAAAGTTGTAATCGATGATGAAATGCGTGCACGTATGGAAGCATATCTTGCTGAATACTGCGTAAAATAGTTAGAAAAGTAGCTAGCAAAAAGAATGCCCAGGGAATCCTGGGCATTCTTTTTTACTTTCAGTATAAAGAGAATATTAAATAAGTACAATGATGAGTTATATGAATGAGATTCAACTATTAGTTCAATTTTTAATATATTAAAGTATGTAAATTAATGGAAAAGTTATCGTTTCTATCTAAAGGCATACCTATATGAATACTGATGTAGAAGAGAAATGAGTGAAATCGTTAGAAAAGTAGCTTCACTTGGAAGAGACTTTTTTAATAGGCCTAGCTTGTTATTTTAAGGGAAATGTGTTAAGATGAGGGTTGCCGAGAAAAAGAGAAACGAAAATAGACAAATTTAATAGATTGTAGAGGTATAGATTATAGAAACAAGACTTTTTAATGACCTAGATATTTCCAGCGAGATCAAACGCGCTATAAGTGATATGCAATTTGAAGAGATGACACCTATTCAGGCGAAATCTATTGATCCAATTATGGACGGAAAAGATGTTATTGCACAAGCTCCTACAGGAACAGGTAAAACATGTGCCTTTGGTATTCCAGTAGTTGAAAGAATAGATACAAACAGTGATAAAGTACAAGCTCTTATCCTTTGCCCAACGAGAGAGCTTGCAAACCAAATCGGAGAAGAACTTCGCTCACTTTGTAAATATAAGAGCAATGTACGTACATTAGCTGTTTATGGGGGACAACCTATGGACAGACAAATTATGGCTCTTAAGAAAAGACCACAAATCATTATCGGTACACCAGGCCGTGTGATGGACCACTTAAGAAGACGTACTCTTAAATTAGAAGACTTACGTATGCTCGTATTAGACGAGGCGGATGAAATGCTTAACATGGGCTTTAGAGAAGATATTGATACAATTCTTCAAAGCGCTCCAGAAGAAAAACAATTCATTTTATTCTCTGCTACACTTCCAAAAGCTATTCAAGATATTGCTAGCCAATATCAAAAAGATGCAGAGCGTATCAGTGTGCTTAAAAAAACTGTAACAGTAGATACAATTAAACAATATTATTTAGATGTAAATGAACGTTATAAAATTGAAGTACTTAGCCGTATGATGGAAGTAACAGCCTTCAAATTAGGCGTTGTATTCTGTAATACAAAAAGATGTGTAGATGAGGTATGTAGTGCACTTCAACAACGAGGTTTCTTAGCAGAAGCACTTCATGGTGATATGAAACAGCTTCAAAGAGATAGTGTAATGGCTAAGTTTAGAAAAGGTTTTGTTAACGTACTTGTTGCAACAGACGTAGCAGCAAGAGGTATTGATATCGATGATATTGATGTTGTATTCAACTATGATGTACCAACAGATGAAGAGTACTACGTACACCGTATTGGTCGTACAGGTCGTGCTATGCGTCAAGGTTTATCTTATACGCTTTGCACACCTAAAGATCGTTCAAAACTTAGATTTATTCAAAATTACACTAAATCTAAAATTGAAAAAGCTGAGATTCCAACAATCGAAACGATTAAAGAAGGTCAACTTCTTCGTGTATGTGATGAAATCCGTGAGGCAGCTCAATCAAGAATGCCAAAACGTTACAAAGAATGCATTGACCATCTTGTAGAAGAAGGCTACAATGAAGAGCAAATCATGATTGCTTTATTTAAACTTGTAATGAGCAATCAAACAATGAGTGCAAATGATCATATTAAAATGGAAGACTTACAACCACGTCGTGAAGCATACCAAGGTGGTGGAGACTTCGTAAGATTATTTATTAACTTAGGGAAAAAAGATAAGTTAAAAGATATAGATCTTATTAAACTTGTAAGTAATGAAACATCTACGCCACGTAAAGGCATTAGAAAAGTAGACATTATGGAGAAATTCTCATTCTTTGAAGTGCCAAATGGTTGTGAAGATGAAATTCTAGGTGTACTTACAAAACAAAAATATAAAGGTAGAAAAATTAACGTAGAGATTGCTCAACGTAAAAATAGAAGATAATCTCTTATAAATTTGTAAAAAAGAGGCTGGCCCCTTAGGGCAGCCTCTTTTTTAGTTTTAATTATTGAGCTAAAATTGTAATTTCGATAGCAGTTGTTTGACCTGGAAGAGATAAAGTCATAATTGGTGAGTGAACAACTTTAAGTTTCATACCTTTTTCTAAGTCACTTGCTTTATAAATAGCTTTATTTTTTTCATGTTTAATGACCGTTTCTTCATTAATGTGAAGAATAGTTTGATTCATAATATCTTCTGGACTTTCATTTTTTCCTACTAACACAGAGTAACCAAATTTTGTTTCATTAACCTCTACAACTTGGACATCTTCAAGTGTTACGTTTTCGAGAGGTTTTACCTCAGCTTCTGCAAGTACATTAAGTGTAAAAGCTGCTGTTTGTGGTGGTAGAGAACGTGTTGAAACACTTGAATGTGTAACAGATACTTTCATACCTTCTACAAGATCATTTAATGTAAGTGAAGTGCCATCTTGTGTAAGTGTAGTATCTTCACTAATATTTAAAATAATATAGTTTGTAAAAACATCTTCCTTACCTGCTGGAAGAACTCCTACTTGTTTACTTTCTACATCAACGCTCATAATAGTAGCTTCATCAATCGTTACAGCTTCAAGTTCTGGTGTTATTTCTGTAGCGGATACTTGAGATTCTTTTGTATTAGAAGAAGCAGCTTCTGGGTCAGTTTCTCCTGTTGTAATAGATACAACTTTATTTTTATAAGTAATATCAGCATCTAATGTTTCACTAATTGCGCGTACAGGTACATAAAGAGTATCATTGTACATAAGTGCTTCAGAATCGCCCATAACTTTTTCACCATTTAGTTCAAAAGAGATAGCTGGGTCAATTTTTGCTGTTACATTTTTTACGATAGGTGCTGCAATAAGTGTTACACTAAGTGTACCCATTGCTGTAAGCATAACTAATAATTTTTTACTCATATTAAATCCTCCTAAGATTACATGTTTGAATTTCTATGTTACTTTAGACGAATGAATATAAAATAAAGTTCCTTAACGGATAAAAATGTTTTATAAGTTAGGAGCCTATGCTACAATAGATAAGAATGATTAAAAAACTTGAAAGGATGATCATATAATGTTTAAGAGATTTGTAAGCTATTATAAGCCATATAAAAAGCTCTTTTTCTTAGATTTACTCGTGGCTTTTTTATTTGCAGTATGTGACCTTGTCTACCCCATGATGACAAGAGAATTACTTAACAATAGTATACCAAACAAAGAATTCCGTATGATAGGGGTCTTTGCAATAAGTCTTCTTATGATTTATGGTATTAAATATGCATGTAGCTTCTTTATGCAATACTGGGGACATGTTGTAGGGGTACGTATGCAGGCAGATATGAGAAGAGATATTTTCACACATTTGCAGAAGTTACCTTGCACCTTCTTTGATAATACAAAGACAGGAGATGTCATGTCTCGTATCATTAATGACTTAATGGACATTTCAGAACTTGCTCACCATGGTCCTGAGGATTTATTTATCTCAGCTGTTATGTTAGTGGGTTCCTTCATTATTTTATTAAATATTAATGTATCTTTAACCTTACTTATTTTTGCTTTTATCCCACTTACTTTCTGGTTTACATGGAAGAAGAAAGATAAAATGGGAAGAGCTTTTACAGCAAGCCGTGTAGAAACAGGGAAAGTTAATGCTATTTTAGAAAATAGTATTGCAGGTATGCGTGTTTCTAAAAGTTTCTGTAGCAAGGACACAGAGCTTGAGAAATTCCAAAAAGGAAATAATGCCTTTAAGAATGAAAGAGAAAAAGCCTATAAAGTAATGGCAGAGTACTTCTCAGGTTCTACTTTATGTATTGATATTTTAGACTTTGTATGTATGATTGGTGGAGGGCTTTTTGCTATTAATGGCACCATTACCTTTGGTGATTTTATGGCTTATATGCTTTATATTAAAATGTTTACACAACCTATTAAAAAACTTGTCAACTTTATGGAGCAGTACCAAAGTGGTATGACAGGTTTCAAACGTTTTACAGAGCTTATGGATGAAATAGAAGAAGCAGATAGAGCGAATGCTATTAATTTAGAAAAGGTAGATGGGGAAATTACCTTTAAAGAAGTTTCTTTCAAATATGAAGATGAATATGTTTTAGATAAAATCAATTTAACCATTCCAAAAGGTAAGATGGTTGCACTTGTAGGCCCATCAGGTGGGGGTAAAACAACCTTCTGTAATCTTATTCCAAGATTTTATGAAATTGATGGAGGGGATATCCAAATTGATGGACGCAGCATCTATGATATTAAGTTAGAGAGCCTTCGTTCTCACATTGGTATTGTGTCCCAGGAAGTATTCCTCTTTACAGGAACCATTAAAGAAAATATCCTTTATGGGAATCCACAAGCTACAGAAGATGAGGTTATTGATGCAGCGAAGAAAGCTAATATTCACGACTTTATTTTAAGCCTTCCAAACGGTTATGAAACTTTCATTGGAGAAAGAGGCGTAAAACTTTCGGGAGGACAGAAACAGCGTTTATCTATTGCGCGTGTATTTCTTAAAAATCCTTCTATTCTTATCCTTGATGAAGCCACATCGGCGCTGGATAATGCAACAGAGTTTATGATTAAGAAAGCTATTGATGAAGTATGTAAAGGACGTACAACAATTGTTGTTGCTCATAGGCTTTCTACAATCCGTAATGCAGATGAGATTATTGTACTTGGAAAAGAAGGTATAAAAGAATCAGGAAGCCATGAAGAGCTCCTTGCTGAAGAAGGTATTTACAAAATGCTTTATGAGGCTCAGTTTGAAGGTTTAGTAAGTTAATAAATAATAAAGGAGAAATAGCTGCATGCTAAAAACATGCAGCTATTTCTATTAAAAGAAGGGTGAACTCTACGGAGCGTTTGTTGTAGGTTTAAGATAAAAACAGTATGATAACAAAGGAGGTGAGCAGGATGGATTGCACTAAAGTAGGTAAGCTCATTGCAAGTTTAAGAAAAGAAAAGCATATGACACAAAAGGCATTAGCAGAGGCTATGCATCTGAGCGATAGAACCATTTCAAAATGGGAGAGAGGGCTTGGCTGTCCTGACGTAACACTTTTACGTAGCCTTTCTGAGCTTTTAGGTGTCAATGTAGAGCAGATTTTAGCAGGTGATTTATCACCTAATGAAAAGGATGGAGGCAATATGAAAAAAATAAAATTTTATGCATGTCCACAGTGTGGGAATGTTGTATGGAGTACAGGTGAAGCAGAACTATCTTGCTGTGGTAGAAAGCTTGCAGCCCTAGAAGTACAGAAAGCGGATGAAGGGCATGAGGTAGAGATTGAAGAAGTGGAAGATGATTATTATATTACAATAAATCATGAAATGACTAAAGCACACTTTATTTCATTTATAGCTTATGTAAGATATGATCGTGTACTTATTGTAAAACTTTACCCAGAACAAAACGCAGAAGTACGTTTTCCTAAAATGAGTAAAGGTAACATTTATGCGTATTGTACACAACACGGACTTATTAAACTTAAATAAAAAAGCACTAGGCAAGTAAAAGATTGCCTAGTGCTTTTTGCATTATAAAAGTACTTCTTATTAAGAAAGTTTAGAAGCAATAATGTTTTTAACACGTTCTGGAAGTTCGATTTGTTCTTCCTTAGTTAAGTTAGCGGTTTCAACGGGTGGGTGAATATAAACATTGACAGTAGCAGGTTTAACCTTTCCGCCTTGAGCTTCCATGAGTTTATAAGTACCATCCATTGTTACTGGAATGATAGGTGCTTTAGATTTTGTAGCAAGTTTAAAACTTCCTGCCTTAAATTCACCAAGGGGACCGCCTTTACTACGTGTACCTTCTGGGAAAATAACAAGAGAGTGGCCTTCCTTAATGATTTTAATACCTTCTACAATAGCCATTGCAGCTCCTTTTAAGGAAGAGCGGTCCATAAAGACGCAGTGGATAAGACGCATCCAAGTACGTACGATAGGAAGTTTATCAATTTCAACTTTAGATACATAACCTTTTGGTTTATCAATATAGCTCATGAAAAGGGCAATATCAAAATTGCCTTGATGGTTGCTCATAAAAACAACGGCTTTATCTTTTGGAATATTTTCTAAGCCATGTACATGTACAGTTGCACCACTGTTCTTAACTTGGGCCATTGCCCATTTAGAGGTCACTTTATTAATGTATTTTTCCGCTTCCTCAGTTTGTCCTTGTTTAAGAAGAGATTTAGCTTTATAAAGTGCAGGTAAAGTAAATACTAAGCTAATAGCAAAATAACCATACCAATAAATCGTTCTAAACATATAAAACCTCCTATTATGATTGCCTGTATAGCATTTCTTCCTATATTATAGCAAAAAACTAGGTTAGAATACAGGATTATTTGCAAAGGTATAGATGCAGAATAGTTTAAAATATTATGGTATAATAGGCTTAATTGAGAAGGTAAGAAAGGGGAAAGGATATGTTACTTATTTTAATAGGTGTGATTATAGGTTTTTATGTATTGTATCTTATACTTATGACAGTGGTGGAGCACTCAGGAATAGTAGAAGAATTACAAGAAATTAAAGTTTTGCTTAAAGAGATAAGAGATGAGATTTGCACAGAGCATGTGAATGAAGAAATAAAAGAAGAAGTGCTTAGCATGGAGCAATGCCCTGCTTGTGGTATAACTTTAGCAGAAACGGATGAGGCATGCCCAAGTTGCGGACTTAGTTTGAATAACGAAGAAGAATAGAGGAGAAGTAAGTGGCTTATTTATTTAAATACTATGCTAGAATTTACGATAGATTTATGCGCAGGTTTAAATTAGATACAAATGAAGTACTTTTAGAAAGTCTAGGAGAGCTTAAAGGTAAGCGTATCTTAGACTTAGGTGGAGGAACTGGTACCTTGGCAGATAAGTTGCAGCACATGGGTGGGGATGTCACACTCATAGATCCTCAGAAGGAAATGACAGCTATTGCTAAAGAGAAAAATGCCTATCTTACCATTTATAATGAAACACTCGAGGAAGTATTGCAACATAATGAAGTAGCACCTTTTGATATAGTTGTCATACGAGATGCTTTGCATCATATAAGTAATCAGCAGGAAATTATAAGACAGGTTGCCTTATGCCTAACTGAAGAAGGAATACTTGTGATTAGTGAATTTAATATTCGTCATATAAAAGCTATGTGTATTTGGTGCTTTGAAACTTTATGCTTTGAACGGTGCCATATGTTTACAATGGAAAGTTTACTTAACTTATGTAGCCCTTATTTTAAAAATCAGGAGATTAGACCTATAAGCGCTTTTGAGATGCTTTATAAAGGAGAAAAGAAGAATGTTTAAGCATATACAATTACTGGCTAGACTTGTAGGGCTTTGTCTAACACATCAAATGGTGACAAAGGAATGTATTGGACAGGCCTATAGTGAGGTAAGTAGTACGTATGAAGATTATTTTTTAAAAACAATGCATACTTATAATGACCTTGTATTAAAAGGGTTATTAAAAGAAGAGCCTCCTTTGGATTTACGTGTGCTTGACCTAGCATGTGGAACAGGCTATAACAGTGTGTATCTTCAAAAGTACTATGAAAAAGCTCAATTTAAACTTGTAGATATTTCAGAAGGGATGCTTGAGCAGGCCAAGAAGAAAGGGCTTAAAAATGCAACCTATACACAGCAGGATATGCTCAGTTTTTTAGATAGGGAAAAAGATGCTAGCTTTGATAGAATCATATGCTGCTGGGCAATTAAATATCAATCCCCTCAAAAGATTATCAAAGAAGTTTATAGAGTCTTAAAGCCAGGTGGTCTATTTGGTGTTATTGTGAACACAAAGGAGACCTTGCCAGAAATACGTAGCATTTATCCAAAGCTCCTTTTAAAGGAACACAAAGCCATTCAAAAGGTTATGTTAGAACTTCCTAATCCAGTCAATAAAAGAACTTTCGATAGTTGGTTTGAGAAGATGGGGTTCAACGTTTTAGAAGGTGAAGAAGGTAAACATATTTTTACATTTGAGGAGGAAAGTCTATTAATAGACTGGGTCACCCATACAGGGGCGCTAGCAGGTTTTGATACTATGATTGATTTAAAGAATAAAAGTGTGCAGAGGGAAATGTGTAAACTACTTGCTGAAAAAGGGATTAAACAGGTAACGCATACTTTTGTATGGGGCATCTTTAAAAAGGAGGAGTAGAATATGGATAGACAAGTAATAGGTAAGATTCTACCTATGTGTTTAGATAGAATGGCGATAAAGAACTTTTACACTTTACATAGACGTTTTAAAGAAAATAAAGCATATAAACTGCGTTATCTTATAGACTGTTCATGTAATGTGATTAAGCATGAAAGAATTGTAAAGCATGACGGGTACTATATCATCAATGCGTTTTTACCTCCAGTAAATAGTAGAGCTTTTGAACAAATTGCTAGGAGTGTACCAGGAGAAGGGGCAGAGTTTTATACAAGCCATGTATCAGGTAAAAGATTAGCACCTATTTCTACTTATGTTGCAGTTACCGGAAAGTGTATGTATCATTGTTGGCATTGTAGTGCAAGTAAGATGATGCAAGAAGGAGAAGAGGACTTAGATACACGTAAGATAATCCAAATTGTAAAGAGTCTACAGGATTTAGGTGTAGGTATTATTGGATTTACAGGGGGAGAACCTCTTATAAGAAAGGACTTAGAGAAGATTATACAAGCTATAGATAATAGAAGTATGACTTTAGTCTTTTCAAATGGCTATGGGCTAACATTAGAGCGTGCCAAGGCCTTAAAGGCAGCGGGACTCTTTGGCATTGCTATAAGTTTTGATAGCACTAAAGCTGAGGTACATGATGTAAAGCGTGGTTATAAAGGGGCTTATGAGATTGCTTTAAAAGCTATTAGACATGCTAAAGCAGCAGGACTTTATACTATGGGGCAGGTTGTTTGTACGAAGGAGATGCTTAGAACGAAAGAGATTCATGATATAGCCAAATTCTTAAAGCAAGAAGGTATACATGAATTAAGAATAGTAGAGCCTATTCCTTGTGGACTGCTAGAAGAGGCTAAAGATGAAATGCTAACAGAAAAGGAAAAGAGAGAGCTTATTCAGCTACACATTACATTTAACGAGGACCCGTCTTATCCTAAGACTTCTGTATTTCCTTATGTAGAATCTGAAGATCAATATGGCTGTGGAGCAGGTGTACAGCATAGCTATATTGATCAAGTAGGTGATTTTAGATCTTGTGATTTTATTTATAAAAGTTACGGTAATGTTTTGGAAGAGCCTATTGGTCAAATTTGGGAGCGCATGCATAAGGCTTGTGGTGGACCTAAATGTATGTGTTGTGCTAAGTATAAGTGTAGTAACAGCCAAAGTGAAAAAATCCCTAAATACTATAGATTATTAGGTGGGAAAGCATAATTGAACATAAAAATTCTAAGGAGACACTTTTAGAGGAAAAGAGCGGTATTGAGCAAATTACAAGTGGTAAGGAAAAGTATGAAAGCTTATTTTAAGATATTGATGAATCTCAAAAGTCTATTTACATTTAGTATTAGGGCATACATAATGACCTGGTAGGGCAGCCTTAAAGTATAAAAATATTTCTCCAAATACTATTCAAATACTTGAAAAACTGTGCTATTCCTTATATGCTTAAATAAGCATTGTAAAGCCAAGACTAACATCAAGGAGGCATACATTAATGGCAAAACAAAAATGGAAAGCGGGCAATATGGTTTATCCACTGCCAGCAATTATGGTAAGCTGTGGAAGTGAAGATAAGCCTAATATTGTAACAGTTGCATGGACAGGAACTATTTGTACCAATCCACCTATGACTTATATTTCTTTAAGACCCTCTAGATATTCCTATGATCTTATTAAAGAAAGTGGCTATTTTGTAATCAACCTGACAACAAGAGCACTTGTTAAAGCTACAGATTTCTGTGGTGTAAGATCAGGAAGGGATGTAGATAAATTTAAAGAAATGAATCTTACAGCAAGTTGTGACAATGTAGCTGGTGTTCCTATGATTGAAGAAAGCCCAGTTAATATTGTTTGTAAGCTTAAAGAAATTAAACCATTAGGGTCCCATGACTTATTCATTGCAGATGTATTAGAAGTCTATGTGGATGACCAGTATATGGATGAAAAAGGTAAGTTCCATTTAAATCAGACAGATTTGATTGCTTATTCTCATGGTACCTACCTTACATTAGGAGAAGAACTTGGCACTTTTGGCTATTCGGTTAAGAAAACAAAACCAGTAAAAAGTAAACAAGAGGTGCAGCGTACTAACAAGAGTTCTATTAGTGAGAAGAGTAAAAAACAACCTAGAAGAGGAACTGCAGCAGAGAAAAAACAATCAGAGAAAAATACTAAAAAGTTTGCTTCAAAAAAGACATCAAAAGGTAACAGTACTTTTTCAAAAAGTAAAAAGTCGGTAGTAAACAAAAAGCAAGAACCACGTAGGAAAAAATAATTCCTAGGTGGTTCTTTTTTGTATCTTTTCAATGGGTAGATAGGAAAAACCATCAATACTTAAAACGGTTTTATATGGGAAAGTCTTAGTGCCATCACCTACTAGATAAATAGAATACAGCCTACCGGGCTTAAGCTTTTTAGAAGAGAGTGTGGTAAGTTCATTTTCCTCACTTGTTTCTTTAATGATGAAGGTATAAGGGGCTGGTTCTTTAACAAGATAGGAAGAAGCCTGGCCATAGCGAATGTTACGAATGGGAAGTGGCTCTTCAGGAAGATTTAAAGAAATAGCACCATCAAAGCGTGCAAAATGGTTAAGACGTACAGCAAGTCTAGGTGGTTCTAAAAGCTTTTGCGGTTCTTCTAAACAGAAAATATGATAAGTTTCAGGGTCTTTATACTTACAAGCTAAGACACCTGTATAAATCTGAAAACGTTGCAAGTTTATTTTCTTTTCATAGAGCACATCTTCCTTATAATGCTGTGTTAATTTTAAGATATGCTTTCCAGATGGAATAGGATAGTATTTAGTAAAGTCTTCATATAGGAAATAACTATACATGAGTTGATTATCTAAATAAAGGTCAAAGGCTATAGATGAAGTGAAAGCGTTAAAAAGACGTATATAACAAAGGGATGTATCCTTTTTTGTGGGCATTTTGAAACCTCCTCATATAAAATTGAAGCTTAATAATATATATGAAGAAGAATAGAGAGAGATAACCTTATTGAAAAGTATAACTTTTCTGTAAAATATAAAATATAATTTATTAAATAAGTAACATAACAATATAATAGTCTACAAATTGTTTGTTTAATGTGTTAAAATAGAAACAAATCAAATAAATTAGAATTCTTATTAGGCAGGTGAATTAATGAACAAATCTAAGCTCATACACTTACTTAATGAAGATGAAGGTTTTAAATTAGATTTTAAGCTTAAATTGGCTTTAGAATTAGACTCTGATAAGAAAGAGTTCGTAAAAGATGTTATTGCTATTGCGAATACAGAAGGTGGGAGAGGGTATATCATCTACGGTATTGAAGATAAGACGAAGCGATTAGTAGGACTAAAGGATATACCTATAGATATAGAAGAGCGTATTCAACAAGTCATTGCTTATAGAAGTGTACCACCTGTTCCGGCAAGTTTTGAAATACTAGAAATAAAGCAAAAGAAGATAGGTATACTTACTATTTTTAAAAGCAGGCAGGTGCCACATCAGATGCGTCAAAACGGAGCATTTTATGTGAGAAGAGGTTCTACAACAGATACAGCAACAAGGCATGAATTAGCTCAGATGCTCCAAGAGCAGGGAATTATAAGTTTTGAGCAGGTACCTTGTAGGGCTGCGACTTTAAAGGATTTAAATTTTGAACTTATAGAGTGTTATTTAAAACATTTTAATCTATATGAAACCAATCAAATGCAGATGCTTAAAGTGCTAGGTATTATAAGTGATAAAGAAGAAGGAATACTAACATGCCCTACTTATGGCGGTTTACTTCTTTTTGGTAAGCTTCCACAGCTTTTTATGCCTAATGCATTGATAGAGGTAACTTATGAAAAAGAAAACTTTGGTATTATGGGCAATATAATAGAGATGTTCAAAGACTTTAATGAACGTATTAAGCCACTTTTGCCAAGCAGTTATCCTTATGAAGCTTTATCAGAAGTACTTGAAAATGCCATTATTCATAGAGATTATTGGAACCCTTACTATTATACTAAGGTGGAAATTGGCTTAGATAAAATTTCTGTTATGAATCCAAGACAGTATTATTATGAAAAGTTTAATCAGCTTAGTATCCATACGAATCCATGGCTTTACTCTAGACTTTTATTATTTGAACAAAAAGATAATACACTTCACTTTGGAATAGGACTTAAAAAGGTACAGAAAATTTTTGAAGAAACCGGATGTGGAGAAATTGAAACAAGTTTTCAGGAAGGCTTTTTTACTGTGAAATTACCAGGCATAGCCTATTACAGCTGATAATGAGGGAGGAATCAATGATGAAAATAAGGGAAATTAAAGAAATATTAGGTGCAACCATATGGGTAGGGGAAGAATATCTAGATCAATGCTTACATGCTGCATGTGGATGTGACCTTATGAGTGATGTACTCGCTTTTGCTAAAGAAAAGGTGTTACTCCTTACAGGGCTTATTAACCCCCAGGTTATTCGTACGGCTGAAATGCTGGATATTAGAGCTATTGTATTTGTAAGAGGGAAAGCCCCAACAGAAGACATGATAGAACTTGCAAGGCAAAAACATATTACACTTTTGTCAACTAATGAACCACTTTATATAGCTTGTGGCAAACTTTATGAAAAAGGATTAGGTGGTGGAGGCGAGGAATAGAATGAAGCTACACTTTGAAGTGGATGGGAATGATTTTTTACTTGCAGGAGATGCATCGGGAAAGGTTAAAAATGTACTCAAAAAATTAGGAATAGAAAGTAGCATCATTCGTAAGATTGCTATTGCCATGTATGAAGCAGAGATGAATATGGTCATTCATGCTAATGGAGGAAGGGTAGATGTAGATATTTTGCCGGAACAGATACAAGTTGTACTGCAAGATACAGGACCGGGCATTCCAGATATTGATTTAGCTATGAAGGAAGGTTATTCTACAGCTTCTCATGAAATACGTGAGCTTGGATTTGGTGCAGGAATGGGACTACCCAATATGAAGAAATACAGTGATAACCTTCATATTACATCAGAAGTAGGTAAAGGAACTAAAGTAGAAATCATAATACTTTTAAAGTAGAAATTAGGTGAAAAGAGATGTATAGCCATTCTGTAACACTAGATAGCAGTAAGTGTAGAGGTTGTACGGACTGTATTAAAAGATGTCCGACAGAAGCTATTCGTGTACGTGATTCAAAAGCTAAAATTATTAATGACCGTTGTATTGACTGTGGTAACTGTATTGCTGTATGTAACAACGGTGCTAAGAAAGCAGTTATGGATAGCATAGGAATGATTAAGGCTTATCCTTACCGTATCGCTTTAACTGCTCCTAGTTTCTATGCTCAGTTCTCTAAAGGAGAAAGTATAGAAAATATTATTGCGGCTTTATATACCATTGGGTTTACAGACGTATTTGAAGTGAGTCAGGCTGCACAGATTATTACAAAGCATACACAAGAGTATATGAAATCAGATAGAGAATATCCAGTCATCTCTTCAGCCTGTCCAGTTATTATGAGACTTATTCAAAGAAGATTCCCGGCACTTATTCACCATGTCCTACCCATTATGTCACCTATGGAGCTTGCTGCGCGCTATGTAAAAGAAACTTATGCTAGAGCGGGTATAGATGTAAGTCAGGTAGGCGTATTCTTTATTTCACCATGCCCTGCTAAGGCAACAGATATTCATAAGCCTAAAGGCTTTGAAAAATCTTATGTAGATGGTGCATTCTCTATGCAGGAGATTTATCTAAAAGTAATCCATACTATGGAAGGAACCTATTTAAAAGAAAAGAAGAGAGTACCTTCACCAGATGGCATTCTCTGGGCAACACGTAATGGAGGCGTTTCTAATAATGAAATAGATAATCATATTGCTGTAGATGGCATAGAGAGAGTTATTGATATTCTAGAAAAAGTAGAAGATGGCACTTTGTCAAAGATTCATTATATAGAGGCACTTGCTTGTACAGGAGGATGTTTAGGAGGTGCCTTAACCATAGAGAATCCTTTTGTAAGTAGGCACACCCTTAAGAAATTAGTAGAGAAAGAGCGTAAGCTGTTAGGAGATAAGGCTATACAAGAAGATACTCTACTTGAGGAAATCCCCTACCTTTATAATATATCCGTTGACCCTAAACCTGTATTTTCATTAGATGAAGATTTAGAGACTGCTATAGAAATGATGGAACATATAGAAAGTTTATATAAGCAGCTTCCGCAAATTGACTGTGGATCATGTGGAGCCCCTACGTGTAGGTGCTTTGCAGAAGATGTGGTCAAGGGATGTGCAAATGTAGAGGATTGTATTTTTATGCTTAGAAAACGTATTAAGGAATTATCAGAATCTATGTTTGAACTTACAAAGAAAATTCTACCGACTACTAAGGGTTAGGAGGGGCGATATGACTGTAGGAGAATTAGTAAAGAAATATAATTTGAGTATATTAAGTGAAAGTGATGGTCTAAATCAAGAGATAACAGGTGGATATGTAGGGGATTTATTAAGTTTTGTAATGGCACATGCCAAGGAAAAAATGGTATGGATTACTATACAGGGACATATTAATACCATAGCGGTTGCAAGTTTGGTAGGAATAGGGGCTATTATCTTAGCTGAGGGGAGTGAGCCTACGGCTGATATGCTTGAAAAAGCACAGGAAAATGGTATTCCCGTTCTTACCTCTCCTTTAAGTAGCTTTGAGATCGCTTATAGGTTTGGGATGGACCAAACTTTAGGGGGGATAGGGTGAGAATTTCTTATGATTTTCACATTCATACCACGGCCTCACCTTGTGGGGATGAGGCCATGACCCTAAATAACATTATTAATTTATCCTATTTACTTGGTAAGCAAATTATCGCCATTACAGACCACCAAAGCTGTGGCAACTGTGAGGTTGCCGTAAAGCTAGGAAGACAGAAAGGCATTATAGTTATCCCAGGGATGGAAATAGAATGTATGGAAGAATTTCATGCTATTGCACTCTTCCCTTCGTTGGATGCTGCAAAATATATAGAAAAGGAAGTACAAGGGCATATGCCCTATATCAAAAATCAAACACATATATTTGGACACCAGTGGCTACTAGATGAAGAGGGAGAGGTTGCAGGAGAAATTGAAAGGATGCTTCTAGTAGCTACCAATCTATCTATTTATGACTTAGTACTCTTAATTAAACAGTGTGGGGGTATTCTTTATCCTGCTCATATAGACCGAAGTGCATATAGTATTCTATCGAATCTAGGAACAGTACCTGATGACTTAGATTTCAAAGTATTAGAGATCTCTAAGATGGGAAATCAGGAAGTTTTTGAGAGACAGTTTAACCGGTATAAACTACTTAGAAGTTCTGATGCGCATACATTAGAAGCGCTTTGTGAAAGTGAGCAATTCTTAGAATTAGAATACTTAAGTCAAACGCAACTGTTTGGTTTTCTGAAAAGTTAGGTAAAGTGTAAAAGTGATGATGATACTACAAAAGCGTAGTATTTTCATAAATAAGTTATTGAAGATATTGGCTACTTATTCAATAAGTTAGCCAAAAGTAATAAAAGTGTGAGGAGGATAGGCTATGTCATGTGAAAGTTGCAAAAATGAGCTTGCAAGAGAAATGTATGCAGAACTCGAAAAATTTATTGATGAATTACCAGAAAAAAGGGGCGCTTTAATTTCAGTACTTCATAGAGCACAATCTATTTTTGGGTACCTTCCGAAGGAGGTCCAAGCATTCGTTGGTGAAAAGTTAAATATTTCAACAGCACAAGTTTATGGTGTCGTAAGTTTTTATTCCTTTTTTACAATGGAGCCAAAGGGGAAATATCCTATTTCTGTGTGTCTAGGAACAGCTTGTTATGTAAGAGGTGCAGATAAAGTATTAGAGGCTTTTAAAAATGAGCTTGGCATTGATGTAGGGCAGACTACTTCAGATGGTAAGTTTTCGCTTGATGCATTAAGGTGTGTAGGTGCATGTGGCCTTGCGCCAGTTGTACTTATTGGAGATAAAGTATATGGACGCATTAACTCAGCTGAACAGGTTAAAGAGATTATTAAAGAGTACCAAGATTAATTCAGGAGGGGAAAGCTATGACTAAAATTATGTCACTTGATCAGCTTAAAACACTAAGAGACAACGTAAAAAATAAAGTTGATCTAAGAGTAAAAGGTGAAAATGTTGAAAATATGGTAGTCGTTCGTGTTGCAATGGCAACTTGTGGGATTGCTTCAGGAGCAAGAGAAGTGATGAACTATTTAGCAGAGCTTATAAGAGATGAAGACATCGAAAATGTAGTCATTACACAAAGTGGCTGTATGGGGTACTGTTATGCAGAGCCAACAATTGAAGTTACACTTCCAGGGAAAGAGCCAGTTGTCTATGGAAATGTAGATAAAGCCAAAGCAAAAGAAATTTTAGAGAAACATATTCTTGGCGGCGAAATGGCAGATGGTATTATACCAGCTATTCATAAATCCCTTGATGAGTAAAGAAAGAAGGTGGCCTAAAAATGTCTAAATATACAATGCACGTTCTAGTATGTGGTGGTACAGGATGTATTTCTTCAAGATCTAAGGAAATTGTAGAAAATCTTAATTTACATATTAAAGAAGTAGGTATGGAAGACAGTGTACAGATACTTACAACAGGATGTTTTGGTTTTTGTGAAAAAGGACCGATTGTTAAAATTCTTCCAGATAATACGTTCTATGTACAGGTAAAACCAGAAGATGTAGAAGAAATTGTAAAAGAACATATTGTAAAAGGTAGAAAAGTTGAAAGACTTCTCTATGTGAATCCAACAACAAGTGATAGTGTATCAGATTCCAAGCATATGGAATTCTATAAAAAACAAATGCGTGTAGCACTCCGTAACTGTGGTTTTATCGATCCAGAAAATATTGAGGAATATATTGCAAGAGATGGCTACGGGGCACTTGGTAAAGTTCTTTCTATGACTCAGCAAGAAGTTATTGATGAAATGAAGAAGTCAGGTTTACGTGGACGTGGGGGCGGTGGATTCCCTACAGGGCTTAAATGGGAGTTTGCTTATAAAAACAAGAGTGATCAGAAATACGTTGTATGTAATGCGGATGAAGGGGACCCGGGTGCTTTCATGGATCGTTCTATTCTAGAAGGGGATCCGCACTCTATTGTAGAGGCTATGGCTATTTGTGGTTACGCTATAGGGGCAAATCGTGGGCTCGTTTACATTCGTGCAGAATATCCACTTGCTGTTAAACGTCTTGAAACAGCGATTTTAGCTGCACGTGAGTATGGTTTACTAGGTCATGATATTTTGGGTACAGGTTTTGACTTCGATATTGAAATTAAGTTTGGTGCGGGTGCTTTTGTATGTGGAGAAGAAACAGCGCTTATCCACTCTATGGAAGGTATGCGTGGTGAGCCAACAACCAAACCACCATTCCCAGCAGAGAGTGGTTATTGGGGTAAGCCTACTAATGTAAATAACGTTGAAACTTTCGCTAATGTACCTGTTGTTTTTCTTAAGGGAGCAGATTGGTTTAGTAAGATTGGTACAGAAAAATCTAAGGGTACAAAAGTATTTGCTTTAGCAGGTAAAATTAACAATGTAGGGCTTATTGAAGTACCAATGGGAATCACTTTGAGAGAAGTTATTTATGATATTGGTGGCGGTATTAAAGATGGTAAGAAGTTTAAAGCTGTTCAAACTGGAGGACCATCTGGTGGCTGCTTGACAGAAAAAGACTTAGATACACCTATAGATTTTGATAACCTTATTGCAAAAGGGTCTATGATGGGTTCAGGTGGTATGATTGTTATGGATGAAACAGACTGTATGCCAGCTGTTGCTAAGTTCTATTTAGAATTTACTGAAGAAGAATCTTGTGGTAAATGCACACCTTGCCGCGTAGGTACAAAGCGTTTACTTGAAATCTTAGAGAAGATTATAGCTGGTAACGGTACGATGGAAGATTTAGAGACTTTAAAAGAACTGAGCCAGGTGATTAAAGATACAGCACTTTGTGGACTTGGCCAAACAGCACCAAACCCTATTTTATCTACACTTGAAGCGTTTGAAGATGAATACATTGCCCATGTAAGAGATCATAAATGCCCTGCGGGTAAATGTACGGCATTACTTCAGTACAACATAACAGATAAATGTATAGGTTGTACAGCGTGTGCAAGAATTTGTCCAGTAAATGCAATTTCAGGTAGTCCAAAACAACAACATACAATTGACCAAACTAAATGTATTAAGTGTGGTGCTTGTATGACTAAATGCCGTTTTGGGGCTATTGTAAGAGAATAGGGGGGAGTTTAAGATGTCAGAACTTAAAATTACAATAGATGGCAAAGAAACCATGGTAAATCAAGGTGCAACTATTCTTGATGCTGCAAAACAAGTAGGTGTAGAAATTCCTACCCTTTGTTATCTTAATTTACATGGTACAGCAATGAAAAGTCAGACTGCATCTTGCAGAATTTGTGTTGTAGAAGTAGAAGGTAGAAAAAATCTGGCACCAGCATGTGCAACACCTGTTATAAATGGTATGGTGGTTAAGACACATACACCACGTGTTATGAAATCTAGACGCATGGTACTTGAACTTTTGCTCTCAGACCATCCAAAGGATTGCTTAAGCTGTGAAAAAGCTGGGAATTGCCAGCTGCAAGATATGGCTGTGAAGTTTGGTATCCGTGATGTAGCCTTTAATGAAAATCATGCACAATCTACTTATCCAAAACAATTAGGCGTATCGATTATGCGTGATATGGATAAATGTATTATGTGTCGTAGATGTGAGACAATGTGTAATAAAGTACAGACTGTAGGAGCTCTTTCAGGTGTAAATCGTGGATTTAATGCCTTTGTAGGCACAGCTTTTGGTCTGCCACTTGAAGAAACAGTATGTACACAATGTGGTCAATGTGTAGCTGTATGTCCAACGGGAGCACTTTGTGAAAATGAACAAGTAAGTGATGTACTAAGTGGACTTGCAAATCCAGACAAAGTTGTAGTAGTTCAAACTGCGCCAGCTGTTCGTGCTGCACTTGGGGAAGAGTTTGGGATGGAAGCAGGTACACTTGTAACAGGTAAGATGGTAGCAGCACTAAAAGAACTTGGTTTTAATTATGTATTTGATACAGACTTTGCGGCAGATGTGACCATTATGGAAGAAGGTGCAGAGCTGATTGACCGTTTAACACGTTCAATAAAAGGAGATAAGAGTGTACATCTTCCAATCCTTACAAGTTGCTGTCCTGCTTGGGTAAATTTCTATGAAACACAATTTAGTGATTTATTAGATTATCCATCTACGGCAAAATCTCCACAACAAATCTTTGGTGCTATTGCAAAATCCTATTTTGCAGAAAAAATGAATATTCCAAGAGAGAAAATGATAGTAGTTTCTATTATGCCATGTCTAGCTAAGAAGTATGAAGCAGATAGACCAGAGTTTGAGAAAGATGTAGATATTACACTTTCAACAAGAGAGCTTGCGGCACTTATTAAACAGGCTAATATTGATTTTAATAGCTTAGAAGAGGCTGAATTTGATCATCCATTAGGGGAGTCGACAGGTGCAGCTGTAATCTTCGGTACCACAGGTGGTGTTATTGAAGCAGCAGTACGTACAGCATATGAAAAAGTAACAGGAGAAAGTCTTGGTAAAGTAGATTTTGAAGAGCTAAGAGGATTTGATGGTGTACGTGCAGCTACTGTAAAAGTGGGAGACTTAGATCTAAAGATTGGTATTGCACATGGCCTTGGCAATGCAAGAACACTTATGGAAGAATTAAGAAACGGTAACCCAAGAGGTTTCCATGCTATTGAAGTGATGGCATGCCCAGGAGGATGTGTTGGCGGTGGTGGCCAGCCTTATCATCATGGCAATATTGAAGTGGTACAAAAACGCCGTGAGGCACTTTATAGGGAAGATGAGCATAAACCACTACGTAAGTCTCATGAAAACCCAGCAGTAATTGAAATGTATGACACTTATTTTGGACATCCAATGAGTCATAAGGCACATGAACTGCTACATACACATTATACAAAGAAAGATAGAATTTAAAAAAAGGAGTAAGGCAATCTAAATGCCTTACTCCTTTTTAGTATGACTTTTTACTTGAAAGAAAAATAAGACATAATTTAGGGTTCTTCTTAATAAAACTAAATAAGATAGAAAGGAGGGATATGGGATGATTTCTATTAAGCCTTTTAGGGCTTACAGACCCCGAATAGATTATGCAATGCAGGTTGTAGCCTTACCTTATGACGTAATAAGTGAAGAAGAAGCAAGAAGAATTGGAGAAAGTAATCCCTATTCTTTTTTGCATATAGATAAACCAGAAGTTTTTTATAAAGGACAAGAGCTGAAGCAATATGAGTATGCTAGAAACATTTTGGAAGAGCTTATAGAGGTAGGTATACTGATACAGGAAGAGAGTCCTTGCCTATATATCTATGGGCTTATTACATCTTCAAGTAGCCAATATGGCATTGTAGGATGTCTAAGCTGTAGGGAGTATGATGAAGGCAAAATCAAAAGACATGAGAAGACTAGAGAGGATAAAGAGCAAGATAGGTTTTTGCATATTGAAGAGTGTCAGGCGCATACAGGGCCTATTTTCTTAGCATGTAAAGAAGAAGCACAGCTTAAAGCTTTTATAGAAAGGTATAGGCTAGATCATAAACCTCTTTATGATTTTGAACATGAGGGAGTAAGGCAATTGGTATACTGTATAGAGAATCCGCATGAACAAGCTGAAGTAATAGCCTGTTTTAATAAAATGAAGAATTTATATGTAGCAGATGGACATCATAGATTAGCTGCTGCAGCAAGTTATGCAAGAGTAAGAAGAAAAGAGGTATTTAAGGAAGAAGGAGAATATGAAGACTTTCTAGGTGTTATATTTCCAAAATCTGATTTAAACATTATAGATTATAATCGTGTGATTCAAGATGAGAGTGAATTGAGTGAAGAGGCACTGATGAATGCCATAGAAAAACAATTTAATATTACCCAGATGAAAGAGCAGATATACCATCCACCTAGGCCCCATCATATAGGGATGAGATATAAGGGAAGTTGGTATAATCTGAGACTTAAGAATAATCAGATTAATGAAAAGGACCCTGTAGCAAGGCTAGATACAGCTATTTTACAAGATTTAATTTTAGAGCCTATTTTTCATATTAAGAATCCAAGGATAGATAAAAGAATAGACTTTATAGGAGGTATCAAAGGGATAAAGGAGCTTAATAGGCGTACAGATGAAGATATGGATATTGCTTTTGCACTTTATCCGACTACTATGGATGAGCTTATACAGGTAGCTGATGCTAATAGACTTATGCCACCTAAGTCCACCTGGTTTGAACCTAAGCTTAGAAGCGGCTTATTTATTCATAGGTTTTAAAGGAGACATGCATTGACAAAAATGCCTTTATTTCTTATAATCAGTATCATAATACGCATATGAGAAGCTGTACTAAGTATATATATAGAATAAGTGAAATGCGAAGATAAGGAATAGTATATAAATAAGGGTTTTCAGAGAGGAAAGTGGTGGTGAGAGCTTTCTAATGCCTGTTTATAGAAGCAGCCTTTGAGCATGCATCTTGAACCATAAGTAGGGATGTACGGGTAACTACGTTACAAGTTGAAGAGGGATACTCTATGTAGAGTATAACTAGGGTGGTACCGCGAGAAACCTCGTCCCTAATTTGGGATGGGGTTTTTTATTTTGCCTTGAAATCAAAAAGAGGTGATTCTATGTATAAACTTAGTATAGTCAATGAAGATAGACCTTTAGATGCTTTATATATTCCAGAGTCTTTAGTTTGTGAGCCGGTCATGCATATTTGGCTTGTCAAAGAGGTTTATGAAGCTTTTTATGAGATGAATAGAGCTTTGCAAAGAGAAGGCCTGCCATCTATTTATGGACGCAGGGGTTACTTATGCTTTGCTTATCAAAAAAAGCTTTTTCAAAATGAAGTTCAAAAAAATATAAGGCAGGGGCTTAAGGCAGAACTTGCTTATGAAAAAGCAAGAAGAACGCTTATGCCACCAGGATGCAGTGAGCATCAGTTAGGGCTTTGTATTGACATTGCACTTCATCATATGCAACAAGATAATAGTATTTCTATATATGAAGAAAGTCCACAGTTCCATTGGATGAGGGAATATGCCACATCTTATGGATTCATACTTAGGTACCCTAAAGATAAGATGTTCTATACAAAGTTTTCTTATAGACCGTGGCACTATCGTTACGTAGGTATAGGGCATGCTAAAAAAATGGCTAAGCTAGGACTTTGTCTTGAAGAGTATTATGAAGCTTTTTATAAAGAATAAGGAGGATTACTTATGAAAAACTACGGTTTAAATGAACTAAGAGAAATGTATTTAAGCTTTTTTGAGTCAAAAGGACACTTACGTAAAAAAAGTTTCCCGCTTGTACCTCAAAATGACAACAGTTTATTATTAATCAATGCGGGGATGGCACCACTTAAGCCTTACTTTACAGGTCAAGAAGTACCACCAAAGACACGTATGACAACTTGTCAAAAATGTATTCGTACAGGTGATATCGAAAATATCGGCAAAACAGCACGTCACGGTACATTCTTTGAAATGTTAGGGAACTTCTCATTTGGGGATTACTTCAAAGAAGAAGCAATTAGCTGGGCATGGGAGTTTGTAACAAAAGTACTTGAACTTCCTGAAGACCGTCTTTATGTATCTGTTTATGAAGAGGATCAGCCAACAGCTGAAATTTGGCATGAAAAAATGGGCGTTCCAAGAGACCACATTGTATTCATGGGCAAAGAAGATAACTTCTGGGAAGTAGGCGTAACAGGTCCATGTGGCCCATGTTCAGAAATCTACTTTGATAGAGGTCCAGAGTTTGGTTGTGATTCCCCAACTTGTGCGGTAGGGTGTGACTGTGACCGTTACTTAGAATTTTGGAACTTAGTATTTACACAATTTGATAGACAAGAAGATGGTACTTACCTTCCACTTCCAAAACCAAATATTGATACAGGTATGGGTCTTGAAAGACTTGCAGCTATGATGCAAGGTGTAACATCTATCTTTGATGTAGATACAGTTAAAGCAATCCGTGATCATGTATGTGAACTTGCAGGTGTAGAATACGGTCAATCTCAAAAAACAGATATGTCTATCCGTGTTATTACAGATCATATCCGTTCAGCAACATTCATGGCATCTGACGGGGTACTTCCATCAAATGAAGGCCGCGGCTATGTTATGAGAAGACTTATTAGACGTGCAGTAAGACATGGTAAACTTTTAGGTATTGAAGGCTTATTCTTAAAAGAACTTGTTAAAACAGTAGTAGATAACTCAAAACATGAGTATACAGAGCTTGAAGATAAATTCGACTACATTGTAAAACTTCTTACAGTAGAAGAAGAAAACTTCAACAAAACAATTGAACAAGGACTTAACATCTTAACAACTTATATTGAAGAACTTGAAGCAAAAGGTGAAAAAGTATTAGATGGTGTAGCTTGTTTCAAACTTTATGACACTTATGGTTTCCCTATCGATTTAACACGTGAGATTTTAGAAGAAAAAGGTCTTGCAATTGATGAGGAAGCTTTCAAAGATGAAATGGAAAAACAAAAACAACGTGGTCGTGATGCACGTGGTGAAACAAACTACATGGGTAGTGATGAAACAGTATTCCACAAATTAGATACAAACTTATCAACACAGTTCGTTGGCTATCATACACTAGAAGTAGAGTCTACTATTGATGCACTCACAACAGAAACAGAAATTATTGAAGAAGCAAAAGAAGGCATGGACGTGTATATTGTATCAAAAGCAACACCATTCTATGCTGAAAGTGGCGGTCAAGCTGGTGACGTAGGAACGATTACAACAGCTACAGGTACAGTAGAAGTAACAAATACAACAAAAGCTGTGGGTGGTAAATTTGTACACCATGGTAAAGTAGTAGTAGGTACGGTGAAGCAAGGTGAAACAGCTACATTTAAAGTAAACAGTGTAGTACGTCTTGATTCTGCACGTAACCATAGTGCAACACACCTTCTTCAAAAAGCGCTTCGTGAAGTAGTAGGTGGACACGTAGAACAAGCTGGTTCTAATGTAACAAAAGATCGTTTAAGATTTGACTATACACACTTTGAAGCTTTATCAGCAGAGCAAATCGAACGTGTAGAAGCTATCGTAAATGAAAAAATCTTATCTGCTTTAGATATTACAACAATGGAAACTTCTATTGATGAAGCAAGAAAAATGGGTGCTATGGCACTCTTTGGTGAAAAATACGGTGAAGTTGTACGTGTGGTAGACATGGGTCATTACTCAGTAGAGCTTTGTGGTGGTACACATCTTATTAATACAGCTCAAATTGGTACATTTAAAATTGTTTCTGAATCAGGTGTTGCTTCAGGTGTAAGACGTATTGAAGCAGTTACAGGTCGTGGTGCAATCCATTATTACCAAGAAATTGAAAAAGAATTAAATGAAGTTGCTAAACTTGTTAAAGCTAAAAAAGATGGTATTACTAAAAAAGTTGAGCATTTAATGGCTGAAAGCAAAGAGCTTCAAAAAGAAAATGATAAACTTAAAGCAGAAATGGCGAAAGCTGAAGCAGAAAATATTTTTGATCAGGTACAAGAAATTGCAGGACTTAAAGTATTAGTAGCAGCACTTCCAAATATGGATATGAATGCTCTTCGTAATATGGGAGATACATTCAAAGACAAATTAGGTGAAGGTGTAGTTGTACTTGCAAGTAGCCAAGATGAAAAAGTAAGCTTAGTAGCAATGGCTACAAATGATGCAGTAAGCGCTGGTATCCACTGTGGTAATATTATTAAAGCATCTGCTCCTGTCGTACAAGGAGGCGGTGGTGGTCGCCCTAATATGGCACAAGCTGGAGGTAAAGATGCATCAAAAATGAATGAAGCATTACAAACAGCAACAGATATCATTAAAGAACAATTAAAGAACAATTAAAGAAATAGCTAAAAGTTGCTAAGAACCTATTGACGTAATATAAGATGTCAATTATAATTTAGGGTAGTGCTTTAATCTTTTCTCCGTACAAATGCATAAAGCACGATACTGCAGCCCGGAGGGAGGGAAAGAAATGTCAGAGGTTACTGTTCGCGAAAATGAATCTTTAGATAGCGCTCTTCGTCGTTTTAAAAGAAATTGTGCTAAAGCAGGTATCATGCAAGAAATTCGTAAAAGAGAACATTACGAAAAACCAAGTGTGAAACGTAAAAAGAAATCAGAAGCAGCACGCAAAAAAAATAGACAATACTAATTAGTATAAATAGTGAGTGCTATAGTCAACACATATTGGCTAATGAAATCCTAGAAGCTAGATAGCTTCTAGGATTTTTTGTTATACTTGTCCTGCCCTATGCATAATATAGAAATAAGGGGGGAATCAGTCATGAAGAAGGAAAAATCAGACAAGAAGAAAGAATGGATACTTGATATGATGGAAAGCTTTGAAATTCCTAAAGAAACCGTGCTGGATGTACCTATTATTTCTTTAGTTGGAGATAGAGAAATTGTCATTGAGAATTTTATAAGTATCGTAGAGTATGGAGATGAAGTCATTAGATTAAAAACGCAGTGCGGAGAATTTACAATAGAAGGCAAGAACTTAGAGGCACGTAGTATGGATAGTGAGCATATCCAAATCAAGGGGAAAATCCAAGCTTTAAGCTTTGGGAATAGGGGGTGAGCCATTTGTTTTTATCTTTATGGAATTATTTAAAAGGTTATGTTATAGTAGAAGTAAGTGGCTACACTTTAGAAAAATTTATGAATTTAGCAATACGCCATCAGAATACTTTTTGGAATATTAAACGTAAAGATGGTAAAATCTATTTAAGTACTACTATTGAAGGCTTCAAGCGTTTGAAGCCTTATGCCAAGAAGGCACGGTGTCGTATGAGAATTGTAGAAAAAAGGGGTCTTCCTTTTTTGACATTTAGATATCGTAAACGTGTCATGTTTAGTGTAGGTGTCTTTTTGTTTATAGGTTGTATTTACCTGCTAAGCTCATTTGTATGGCTTGTAGAAGTGCAAGGCTGTGAGAGGCTTAATGAAACAGAGGTTATAGAGACATTAGAAGAAAGTGGTTACAAAGCAGGAAGGCTTAAAGCAAGACTGAATTTACGAGAGGCCGAGCAAAAACTCATTAATACATACCCGGACATTATTTGGACTGGGATTAAGTTTGAAGGAACAAAGTTGGTTGTAGAGATTTCAGAATCTGTTCCTAAACCAACTATACATACAGAAAATGCACCTTGTCACCTTGTTGCTAAAAATGATGGACTTATTACTTATATTGCGACAGATAAAGGAATGCCTGGCGTGAAAAAAGGAGATACTGTGAAAAAGGGAGATATTTTAGTCTCAGGCAGTATGCAGCTAGGTGATGAAGGAGGTTCCCTTTATTTAACACATGCAAAGGCAACCGTTAAGGCAAAGACAGGCTATGCGCTAGAAGCAAGTATGCCTCTTGAAACAGTTCAAAAGGTTTATACCAATCGTGTCAGTACAAAGTGTGATTTAAGGCTTTTTGATTTAAGAATTCCTTTTTTAAGGAGTCATACAAAAGAGCAGTATGACGATTATGATGAAGTGATAACGGTTAAACAGTTTAAGCTTACAGATCAGTTTCCATTACCATTCTATTATGAAAAAGAGCAGAAAGTAGAGTATACACCGTATAAACAGCCTATTGATGAAGAAAGTGCTAAAGAAAAACTTTATGGAACACTTTATGACGCTTTGCTTAAAAAGTTAGGTGATGAGGCTCAGGTGATTTACCATGAAGTTGTTTATAGTAAAGATGATAATAAGCTGGTTGCAAAGCTTCAGGCTATTGTAGAAGAAGATATTAGTGAAGCTCTTTATTTAACACCTCAAGAGATGATGCCACAAAGTGAAGTAGAAGGAGAAAACGAATAATGGGTTTAGACGAAAAGAAAATACAAATTCCAACATGTTATATAGCAGGAATCTTTGGAAAGTTTGATGAACATATTAAACTTCTAGAAAAACTTTTTCATATCAAAGTAGTCCTTCGAGATGAAGATATTAAAATATCTGGAGAACCTGCGCATATCGATTTAGCCATTAGAACTTTCAAAGAGCTTCTAAGTGCAGCTGAAAAAGGAGAAGTTATAGATACACAGATGGTAGAATATACCGTTGACCTTATTAAGAAAAACAAAGAAAAAGAATTCTCTATGGCCACACAAGACCTTATTACAATGACTGCAGCTGGAAAACCTTTAAAAGCTAAGACATTAGGTCAAAAACAATATATAGACAGTATTAGAAAGAATATGGTAGTATTTGGGATAGGTCCTGCTGGAACAGGAAAAACGTATCTGGCTATGGCTATGGCTGTAAATGCTTTTAGAAAGAATGAAGTAAGTAAAATTATTTTAACGAGACCGGCTATAGAAGCTGGAGAAAAGCTAGGTTTCTTACCAGGAGACCTTCAAAGTAAGGTGGATCCTTATTTAAGACCTTTATATGATGCGTTGTTTGAGATTATGGGTGCTGAGCAGTTTGAAAAGAATATGGAAAAAGGACTTATTGAAGTTGCCCCACTTGCTTATATGAGAGGGCGTACACTTAACAATGCTTTTGTTGTCCTTGATGAAGCGCAAAATACAACACCACCACAGATGAAGATGTTCTTAACAAGACTTGGATTTAACTGTAAAGCCATTATTACTGGAGACTTAACACAAATAGACTTACAAGCAGATCAAAAAAGTGGTTTAAAAGAAGCAGCTAAGATTTTATCTCATGTGGAAGGTATTGGATTTAGTTATTTAAATCGTAATGATGTTGTAAGACATCCATTGGTTCAAAAAATTGTAGATGCTTATGATGAGTATGAAAAAGTACATGAGAAACCAAAAAATAACCGCTAAACTTTAGCGGTATTTTTTGCAGAATGGAGGCAGGGGATGAAAAAGTTTCGATGGGAAGTTATCTATTTCATGATTGCTGTAATGCTAACCTTTTTTGTAATAAGCTCGGGGGATTTCTTTAGGAAAAAGATTCATATCGAGATAGGACAAATCGCAAGTGAAACCATTGAGGCCCCTTTTCAAGTAGAAAATGAAATTGCAACAGAAAGAAAACGTAATCAATTGGAAGCACTAACGCCAGATATTTATAAAATGGATGAGCGTGTACTTGAAAAGGGTATTGCTAATATTGAGTTATTATTCGATTATGCAGAAGCTATTAAGGTGACAGCTATTCCACAGGAGCATGGAGTATCGCCTATACAGACGCTTCAAAGTAAGTCACCTATTCCCCTTTACGAAGACGAATATAAAACACTTCTCGGAATGAGTGTGAACCGTTTACATAGTTTAGAACAAATTTGTATCAATCTACTTACCAACACTATGGAAGAAGGCATTAAAGAGAATGAAAATAAGGCTCTCGATGTAAGAGCTAAACTAGAAAAGACAGATTTGAGTACAGTAGAGCAAAAAATTGCTTATGAGATTATTTCTTCTCAAATTAAGCCCAATTTGATAGTAGATAAGGAAGCAACCGCATTAGCTAAGGAAGAGGCTAGAGAAAGTGTAGAACCTGTTTATATACTTCAAGGAGAAAGAGTGGTTGAACAAGGTACAAGGGTGACAGAAGAAGCTTATAATGTTTTAAACAAGATAGGTTATCTGAATATAGATGATTCAGAGGTCTATACGCAGTATATAGGTGTAGGGATTCTTATTATATTAGCCGTATTATTCCTTTATCGTAGTATGAAATACGAGATAAGTAATACAAGTCTTAATAGAGGACAGGCTAGCTTGATTTTTATTTTGTATATTTTATCTTTAGGGATTATTCGAATGGTTTTAATGGGAGACTATATTTATATGCCATTGGCGTTTGCTCCTATTTTGGTTGCTATTTTAATCCATAAAGATATTGCTATTGTTATGCATCTTATTTTGATTGTAGTAGCTGCACTGACTCATAAGGCTGATAGTGTATTTATCATTTACCATCTTTTAGCTGGGCTCATTAGTATTAGTATCGTGGCTCAAATGCAAGAGCGTAAACAAACTATGGTCAATGCACTATTAGTAGGACTTCTGCAAACACTAATTTTTATTAGTTTAAATATGTTGGTAGGAATTTCTTTATCTACACAGCTTATGCTAAAGGGAGTAGAAGCATTCTTTGTAGGTGTTATTGTAGTCGTTCTTGTAGTAGGAAGTTTACCTTTATGGGAAGCAGCTTTTGGATTTATTACACCCATTCAGCTACTTGAACTGACCAATCCAGACCAACCTATATTGAAGCGTCTACTTATTGAAGCGACAGGGACTTATTATCATAGTCTACTTGTTGCCAACCTAGCAGAGGCTGCAGCAGATGAAATTGGAGCCAATCCACTTATGGCAAGGGTAGGTGGTTACTATCATGATATTGGTAAACTGACATGTTCTAATTATTTTAAAGAAAACCAAGTACTTGATAATCCACATGATTATTTAGATCCACAAACAAGTGCAGATATTATATTATCCCATGTAACTTCAGGAATTGAACTGGCAGATACATATAAACTTCCTAAGTGTGTAAAAGATATGATTAAAGAACATCATGGGACAAGCACAGCACAATATTTTTATATTAAAGCTAAAAATATTGAAGGGGAAGAAGTAGACATTAAGGACTTTAGTTATAAGGGGCCTAAGCCACAGAGTAAAGAAGCGGCACTTATTATGCTTGCAGATGTGGTAGAAGCAACAGTAAGGTCTATGCAGCATAAAATAGGAACAGAGGTAACTGTTGAAGACCTTGTAAGAAAAATGGTTAAACAAAAATTAGATGAAGGACAGTTAGATGAATGTCCACTTTATATATCTGATATAGAAAAAATTATTGACTCCTTTACGCGTATGTTAAAAGGGATGTATCATGAACGTATTGAATACCCAGAGAGAAAGGGCAAGTAGAATGAACTTATACTTAGAAGATGAATATAACTTTTTTGAAAAACATGAAGACTTATTTGAGGAGATACAAAAGGTTATTGCAAAATGCCTAGAAGTTGAAAAAGTACCTTATGAATCAGAAATTAGTTTAACTGTCGTAGACAAAGAAGAGATAAGATCTATCAATCATGAATACCGAGATATAGATCGTGCAACAGATGTTTTATCTTTTCCACAAATTGATCCTGAGTCAAATGGTATAATTGACTGGGAAAAATTAGATGAAACAGAAGTGATGAATTATGACACAAATCATATCATGCTAGGAGATATTGTGTTATGCTATGAGGTAGCAGATGAACAAGCTAAGTCCTATGGACATTCTTTAAAGCGTGAAGTATGTTTTTTAGTAGCACACAGCATGTTCCACCTTTTAGGATATGACCATATGAATGAAGAAGATGAAAAATTAATGATTGCAAAGCAAAATGAAGTGCTTTCAGATCTTGGAATTAATCGATAGGAGATGTTTTAAATGGAAGAGTATAAACAACTAGTAGAAAAAGCCAAAGAGGCTATGACCTATGCCTATGCACCATACTCTAATTTTAAAGTAGGCGCAGCGCTCCTTACAGACACAGATAAAATTTATACGGGATGTAATGTTGAAAATGCATCTTTTGGTGCAACAAACTGCGCAGAGCGTACAGCTATTTTTAAGGCTGTATCAGAAGGGGAACTTCGCTATAAGGCAATTGCTATTGTAAGTAGTAGCAAGGAATTTACTTATCCATGTGGGATTTGCAGACAAGTAATCGGAGAATTTATGCCAAATGGCCATATTATATTAGAAAATGCACTAGGAGAAATAAAAGTCTTTGAATTTAAAGAGCTTTTACCTGGGCACTTTACACAAGAAGATCTTAACAAATAAGGAGAAACTCATGAACGATACATTTAAATCAGGCTTTATTTCAATCATTGGGAGAACCAATGTAGGGAAATCTACACTTATGAATAGATTAATTGGCGAGAAAATCGCTATTATGTCTAACAAACCTCAAACAACACGTAATCGTATTCAAACTGTATTGACTACAGATACGTATCAAGCTGTTTTTATAGATACACCTGGGATTCATACGCCTCAAAATAAATTAGGGGAAATGATGATTAAAACAGCTAACACAACACTTAATGAAGTGGATATTATTTTCTACCTTGTAGAGCCACATCCAATCATTGGCAAAAATGAAGCTACTATTATTGAGAAGCTTAAATCAGTTCATACACCAATCTTCCTCTGTATCAATAAAATTGATAGTGTATCGAAGGAAGAAGTAGCAGAAACTATTAATAAGTATAAAGAGGAATTAGATTTTAGTGAGATTATTCCTATTTCAGCTTATGAAGGGGCTAACATTGATGCCCTTTTAAAATGTATTGAAAAGTATTTACCAGAAGGACCGCAGTTCTTCCCAGACGATGTTTTAACAGACCAACCAGAAAGACAAATTGTAGCTGAGCTCATTCGTGAGAAAGCACTTCACCTTTTAGATAAAGAGATCCCTCACGGTATTGCGGTAGAAATTGATACAATGAAATCTAGAAAAAATGGAGATATTGTAGATATTGAGGCAACGATTGTATGTGAACGTGATTCTCATAAACGTATTATTATTGGTAAACAAGGTGCAATGATTAAAGAAATCGGAAGTAAAGCACGCTATGATATGGAGAGGCTTTTAGGATCTAAGGTTTATTTAACTTTATGGGTTAAAGTTAAGAAGAATTGGCGTGACAGCCAATTCCTACTTAAAAATTATGGATTTAATGATCAAGATTTTTAGTAATCGAAAATTTTAATAGTCAAGGTCTTTTACAATGGCAATTTTTTTGTAGCATAGGATAGCCAAACTTGTATAAGCTAATAGTAATAAGCTGAAGGGGGTAGTTCATATGTTAGATCATTTATGGAAATGCTTTGAAACCACAGGAGATATACAAACCTATTTGAACTTTAAAGAATATGAAAGAACCAGACAAGGCTTACAAGAAAAGAGATTGGATGAAAACTAGAGATTATGGTTATAAAAGTTGATGCAGTTGTTGTAAAAGAATATGTAGTAGGAGAGAGTGATAAATATATCACTCTCTTTACAAGAGAATATGGAATTATTCAAGTAGGTGCACCACGTGCTAAGAAGTTTGATAAAGGACTTGCTTCAGGAACAGAGCTTTTTGTATATGGTGAGTTTGTCTTGACTCAGTATAAGCACACTTACAAATTAATTAGTGTAGAGCCACGTTATACTTTTCATCATTTAAGAGAAAACTTGGTGATTTTAAGTTATGCTTCTTACATTGCAGAATTTGTAAGTGAAGTAGCAACTGAAAGTAGTGGTAACAGTGAGCTGCTTACTCTTATGCTTTATGCTTTACATAGTTTGAATAAAAGTAGTGAAGAAAGTGCAGAGCGTATTCGCCGTACCTTTGAAATGCGTGCTCTTGTCGTATTAGGATTCACACCGGAGTTAACAAGATGTGTATCATGCGGTATGTCAGTAGAAGGAGATGAACATGCTACCTATACTTTTCTTGTGGAAGAAGGTGGTTTATGCTGCAAGAAATGTAGAAGCATGAGCGCTCTTATAACTTTAAGTTATACAACATGGTATGTGCTTAATTACATACGACTTGCACCCTATAAAACACTTTTTAATTTCGAAATTAAACCCTATGTCTTGCAAGAGATGGCAAGGCTATGTGATGAAATGGTTGCCTATTATATTGAGAAGTCTTTTAAAACCTTAGAATTTATTAAGAGCTTAGGAATTTTATCTTAAAATTCCTAAGCTCTTTCTTCGTTTATAGCATAAAGTATGCTATAATAAATAGGAATATTTTGGGGTATCCTTAAATATAGGAGGTGTATAATGAAGAAAAAAATATTATTATTTGATGGTTTAAGTATTGCTAATAGAGCCTTTTATGGCATTCCACTTTTGACAAACAAAGAAGGACGTTATACTAATGCTGTTTATGGCTTTTTAAATATTATGATTAGTATGATTGAAAAGGAAAAACCAGACTTAGTAGGTGTAGCTTTTGATGTAAGTGCACCAACTTTTAGACATATTCAAAATGTAGAATACAAAGGGACACGTAAAGGGATGCCACAGGAATTAAGAGAGCAGATTCCACTGCTTAAAGAAGTCCTTGCTCTTATGAACGTACACATTCTGCAAAAAGAAGGTTTTGAAGCAGATGATATACTGGGTACTTTAGCTAAAGCTGGTGAAAGAGACGGCTATAATATGGTGGTCGTATCAGGAGATCGTGACTTATTGCAAATTACAAGTGAGGACATTGAACTTAAAATTCCTAAAACAAAGCAGCAGGGAACAGAGATTGAAAGTTACTTTGCAAAAGATGTAGTGGAGAAATATGAAGTTTCACCTTTGGAATTTATTGATGTAAAAGGGCTTATGGGAGATGCCTCAGATAATATAAAAGGGGTACCAGGCATAGGTGAAAAAACAGCTATTAAGCTGATTAAACAATATCATTCCATTGAAAACTTATATGAACATATTGATGAGCTTACACAAAAGAAATTAAAAGAAAATCTTATAACCTATAAAGATCAGGCTTTAGAAAGTAAGATGCTTGCAACGATTGTGTGTGATGTGCCGCTTGAGTATACATGGGACGAGTTCTATCTAGACCTTACTTTATCTGAAGAAGCAGAAGAAGTGTTTAAACAGCTTGACTTTAAAAAGCTTATAGCAAGACTTCCAAGAACTTCAGCCACTAAAAAAGTAGAAACTATAGAAGTAAGTAAGCAGGAAAGCTTAGAGTCATTGGGAAGTTCAGAGTGCATGGCGATTACTTATGCTTATGAGGATGGATGCTTAGAATTAGGTATTGCAGAAGGCAAAGGCGTTAATTTCTTAAGTTTAAATTTAAGTAAAGATCAGGCAGAGGTCAAGACTTTCTTTGAGAAAGAGACAGGCCTTAAAGTGATTCATGATAGCAAGAAGCTTAGACATATTCTAGCTGAGATGCACATAGAGATTAAAGGACAAGTGTTTGATACTTTTATTGCTGCTTATCTCATTGATCCTACAAGTGAAACCTATGAGATTAGTGAGCTTGCTGATAATTTCTTAGTGATGCAAAATGTACCTTCTTATGAAGAACTTGTTGGCAAAGGTAAAAGTCAAAAACGCTGGCTAGGTTTAGATGAAAATACACGTGTGGACTTTTTAACAAGAAGAGCACATATTCTTTATGAAGCTTATGATGTACTTCAGAAAGAGTTAGATAAAAATGATATGCAGATACTCTTTAATGATATTGAAATGCCGCTTGTTAAAGTGCTTTTTGATATGGAAAGGGAAGGCATTAAAGTAGATCTTGAGAAACTGCAAGCTTATGGCAAAGAATTAGATGCCTTAATTGAGAAAGAAGCAGAAAGAGTCTACGAGTTAGCGGGAGAAAGTTTTAATATTAATTCGCCTAAACAGTTAGGTGTTATACTTTTTGAAAAGATGGATATTCCACCTGTTAAGAAAACCAAAACAGGCTACTCTACAGCTGCAGAAGTCCTTGAGAAGTTAAGAGATGGCTATCCAATTGTAGAACATATTCTAGCCTACAGACAGTATACAAAGCTTAAATCTACTTATGTAGAAGGTCTTATTGCAGTAATGACATCTGAGCATAAAATTCACTCAAGCTTTAACCAAACTATTACAGCTACAGGCCGTATTAGCTCTACAGAACCAAATCTTCAAAATATCCCTGTAAAATTAGAGATGGGGAGACGTATCCGTGAACTCTTTATTCCAAGTTCAGATGAGTATATCTTCTTAGATGCAGACTATTCACAAATTGAACTACGTGTTCTAGCTGCACTTGCAGGAGATGAGAACCTCATTCATGCTTTCAATGAAGGCATTGACATTCATACTTTAACAGCATCACAAGTTTTCCATGTGCCATTTGAAGAAGTTACGCCACTTGAACGTAGTAATGCTAAGGCCGTTAACTTTGGTATCGTATATGGTATAGGTGCCTTTTCTTTATCAGAAGATCTTAAGATTACACAGAAAGAAGCGGCAGCTTATATAGAGGGATATTTTGAAAAATATCCTAAAATAAAAGAATACCTTGATGGATGTATAAGTTTTGCAAGAGATCATGGTTATGTAAAGACTATCTTTAATCGTAAACGTGATATCCCAGAGATTAATTCTAAAAACTTCAATTTAAGAGAGTTTGGCAAACGTAAAGCCATGAATACCCCTATTCAAGGTACAGCGGCAGATATAATTAAGCTGGCTATGGTGCATGTTCACCAAGCACTTCGAGATGAAGGTCTTAAGTCTAAAGTTATTTTAACTGTTCACGATGAGCTGTTATTAGAAGTTTATAGACCAGAACAAGAAAAGGTTGCCAAACTATTAAAAGAAAAAATGGAGCAAGCAGTAAATTTAAAAGTAGCTATGTCTGTAGAAGTGCATAGCGGTGAAAACTGGTTGGCGGCAAAATAGGAGAAAGCGATGCAAACATTAGGAATTGTTGGAGGAATAGGTTCAGGGAAGAGCACGATTGTATCTCTTCTTTGTGAACTTAAAAAATGTTTTGTCATAGGTGCAGACGAGCTAGGTCATCGTATTTTGCTAAAGGGGGATTTAGCATATGATCAAGTTGTTGAAACCTTTGGAGAAAGTATTTTAGATGAAAATGGGCAGATTGTGCGTAGAAGGTTAGGAGATATAGTCTTTGCAGATAGAGAAAAGCTTAATGCACTTAATACCATTACACATCCTATTATCTATAATGAAATTAAAGTACAAGTAGAAAGATGTAAAGAAGAAGAGAAATGGGATTTTGTCATTATAGATGCGGCGCTCTTAATTGAAATAGGACTTGTTCCTTTAACGGATCGTATTATAGGTGTCTTTTCAGATGAACAGACACGTATTACACGTCTTATAGAACGGGATCATTTTACAAAAGAACAAGTGTTAGAGAGGATTAATAAGCAGAAAAAGTGGGAAGAATTAGAAAAAGTCTCTCACTATATTATTGATAATCGTTTCACACGTGAAAATACCAAAGAACAATTAAAAGCCTTATTAGAAAAAATAATGAAGGGGTATTAGCGTGAAGATGAGGAAATGTATTAAAGGGTTAGTGTACGGTATACTTATAGTGTGTATACTTACAGGAGGTCTGTTCTTAAGCTATAGAAGACCATTTAGAGATTTAGTCGAAACTTATAGTAACCAGTATGGTCTAGATAGCAACCTTGTTTATGCAGTTATGAAAGCAGAAAGCGGTTATGACCCTATGGCTATTTCTAAAAGTGGTGCGAAGGGGCTCATGCAAATTATGAATAAAACAGGAACTTGGGGAGCAGAAGAATGTGCGATTCCTGATTATGCTAATGATAGACTGTTTGAGCCAAGTATTAATATCCAAATTGGAACATGGTATTTAGCAAGGCTTATGAAACAATATGAAGGCAATTTGCAACTTGTTTTAGCAGCCTATAATGCAGGTACAGGTAATGTAGCCAAGTGGCGTAACAATACACTTTATAGTAGCGATGGCAATGTTTTGCATACAATTCCCTTTAAAGAGACACAAAAGTATATACAAAAAGTAAGCTTTTATTATAAAGTTTATAATTTGTTATACTAAGGAGGAATGTAAATGGTACAAAAGATATGGAAATATATTTTTCTAATAATGTGTGTAGGCCTTTTAACAGGCTGCACGCCTGAGACAGATATTAAAGAAAACTCTACTTCAAAAGTAGAAGTACCTGTTGAGGAAGAAACACCTAAAAAAGAATCTGTATCTAAAATTACAATAGGTATGCAAAATCCAGTCACTTTAAATCCTATTTATAATATGGATAAAAGTGTTCAGCACACACTTTATCTCCTCTTTGATACTCTTGTAAATATTGAAGAGGACGGAAGTGTAACACCTAATTTAGCTGAAAGCTTTACGTATAGTGCAAAGGACAAAGTCCTTATTGTAAAACTTAGAGAAGATATTAAATGGCAAGATGGCACGCCTCTTACAAGTGAAGATGTTCTTTTTACTTTAGATTTGATTAAGAATGCTACAGAGTCACCTTATAAGTTAACTACAGCTAATATAGCTAATGTTCAGGCTATGGATCGCTATACTTTTAAGATTTTCTATAGACAGGATTTTAGTGGAGTTTACCAAACTTTATTCTTCCCTGTTTTACCTAAACATATCTATAATGTTGAGAAAGAGCAACAGCTGTCCTTATTACCTATAGGGAATGGACCTTATATGTATAAGGAAAGTGTACCCCATAAGGAAATTACACTTGAGGCTAACCCTAATTACTTTAAAGGAGAGCCTACTATTAAAAATATTGAAGTTATGATTATTCCAGATGAAGAAAGTTTACTTTATGCTTTTGAGCAGGGACTTATTGATGTCATCTATACAGATGTAATGGAATGGGGAAAATATGCTAAGGATAAATCAGCTACTATTTATGAAATAGGAACTAATTGCTATGAATTTATGGGACTTAATTTTAATAAACCTATTTTTCAAAATGCAAAGGTAAGAGAAGCGTTAGTTTATGGAATTGATAGGCAAAAGATATCTGATACCTACTATCTAGGGCATTCAGTTGTAACAGATACACTTATTGCACCATATTCTTATCTCTTTGACCCAACACTTCAGATTAAAGAGTATAATGTGGAGAAAGCGAAATTACTTTTAGTGGGTGAGGGGTATCAATATGATGAGGATTCCAAATTATTTACGAAGAATAATGTACCACTAAGTTTTAATCTTCTTGTTAATGAAGAGAATAAGGAGCGTCTTCGTGTAGCTGAATATATGCAGAAGATGTACAAAGAATTAGGTATTGAAGTGAACATTGATAAAGTAGCTGCCGAGGTTTATAAAGAACGCATCTATAATAAGCAATTTGATGCTTTCTTAGGTGGATGGAAGATTTCATATATTCCAGATGTAACTTTTGCATTCCATTCTAGTCAAATTACAAATGGTGATAATTTTATCAGTTATTCGGATCAAATGATGGATGATTTAATTAGAAATGCTTTTAATAGTCATCCTGATCAAATTACAGAGGCATATGGACGTTTGCAACAATATATTGCAGAGCAAAATCCTTATATTAGTTTATATTTTAAGAATGGTGCACTCATTACAAAGAAAAAGATAGGTGGTAATATACAACCAAACCCTATTAATTTTTACTCAAATATAGAAGAATGGAAACTTATAGACTAGTTCAATTGAACTAGTCTATTTTGGTATCTTTAATTTTACAAAGGGATATAGTACAATAAAAACTATGAAAAATAAGAGGTGAACAAGAAGATGCTCTATGAGAATGAAGCTTTAGGAATAAGTACTATTATAGCGGAGAATAGGCAGAAAAGGCCTAATAAGGTCAAAGGTGAAAGTATGTGTCCTTTCTGTAAGCAAAATGAGTCGGCAATAGAACAAGTTGTTATGGAGACGTTCACTTCTGATGAAGATCATATAAGAATTGTCAATAATAAATATCCTGTTTGTCATAAACGGGGAGATTTATATGGTATACATGACGTAGTGATTGAAACGTTATATCATGATAAGAAACCTCATAGCTTTTCAAAAAGTCATTGGTATGACCTTATCAAGCTTATACAGCTTAGATGGCTAGAGATAAGCCAAGATGAGCGTATACAGTTTATTCAAGTCTTTAAAAATGAAGGAGAGAAGGCTGGGGCTAGTATTATGCATTCACATTGGCAAATTATTGCATTAGAAGAAACTCCACTTACAATGAAAAGACATTATGAAAGCGTGGGAGAGCAGTATGAAAAAGAAGGATGTTGGCTTTGTAAACAGCAGGATTCCTCTTGGTTGGACATTATAAAAACAAGCAAGTGGCGACTCACTGTACCTGAAGGTGCTCGAGCACCCTATGAAAGTTGGATTGTACCTAACATACATTTTGCGAATTTAGGTCAAATAACGGATGATGCACTTAAGGAACTAGCTCTGCTTCTAAGTGATACATTAAAGCTTTATGAACGTATGCTACCGGAGGTAAGTTATAATATTTGTGTAATGAGCGGAAAACCAAAAGGAGATCAGTCTTATCACTTCTATATTAGTCTACTACCTAGAACAGGCAATTTTGCAGGTTTTGAACTTGCAACAGGCTGTTATATCAATATCTTAAGTCCAAAGGGACTAGTAGATAAGATGAAAGAATTAGTAGAAGAAATTAAATAAAAAATAATAAGGGAGTAATACAATAATGAAGGGTATTATAACAGTTGTAGGAAAAGATCAAGTAGGTATCATTGCTAAAGTATGTACGCTTTTAAGTGATGCTAATGTGAATATATTAGATATTTCTCAAACTATTTTACAAGGGTACTTTAATATGATGATGATTGTAAATTTAGAAGCAAATACTATGTCTTTTGATGAACTTGTAGATTCTTTAAATGAACTTGGAAAGGCTTTAGAGGTAGATATTCGTCTTCAACATGAACAGATTTTTGACTCTATGCATCGTATTTAAGAAACTTACAAGGGAGGAATAGGTGTGATTTCAAGATTTGAAGTACAAGAAACAAATAAAATGATTCAAGAAGCGAACTTAGATATCCGTACGATTACAATGGGAATTAGTTTATTAGACTGCATTTCCGGTGATATGGATAAACTTTGTGAAAATATCTATAATAAGATTACAACTTGTGCAAAGGACTTAGTATCAGTAGGTGAACAAATTTCAAAAAAATATGGTATTCCTATTGTCAATAAACGTATTTCTGTAACACCTATAGCACTTGTAGCAGGTGCTACAAAAGCTACATCTTATGTACCTATTGCAAAAACATTAGATAGAGCAGCCGAGGCAGCTGGTGTAAACTTTATAGGAGGGTTTTCGGCTCTTGTACAAAAAGGTATGTCTCCAGCAGATAGAGTGCTTATTGAATCGATTCCAGAGGCTTTAAGTGTGACAGAACGTGTATGTAGTTCTATTAATGTGGGGTGTACAAAGTCTGGTATTAATATGGATGCTGTAAAGCTTATTGGCGAAGTGATTAAACAAACAGCAGAGTATACAGCAGATAGAGAAAGTATTGGTTGTGCCAAATTTGTGGTATTCTGTAATGCGCCAGATGATAATCCATTTATGGCAGGTGCCTTTCATGGTGTAGGAGAACATGATACAGTAATTAATGTGGGTGTAAGTGGCCCTGGTGTGGTGAAGAAAGCACTTGAACAGGTAAGAGAAGCAGATTTTGAGACTTTGTGTGAGACAGTAAAGCGCACAGCTTTTAAAATTACAAGAGCAGGACAGATGGTAGCTGAGGAAGCTTCTAAGATGTTAGATGTACCATTTGGTATTATTGACCTATCTCTTGCTCCAACACCTGCTATTGGAGACAGTATTGCAGAAATTTTTGAAGAGATGGGACTTGAAATGGCAGGTGCACCAGGGACAACAGCAGCACTAGCTATTCTTAATGACAGCGTTAAAAAAGGTGGTGTTATGGCTTCTTCTTATGTAGGTGGATTAAGCGGTGCCTTTATTCCTGTAAGTGAAGATCATGCTATGATTAAAGCAGCTGAAGCAGGTGCTTTAACTTTAGAAAAACTAGAAGCCATGACATGTGTATGCTCAGTAGGACTTGATATGGTAGCTATCCCAGGAGATACAAGTGCTAAAACGATATCAGGTATTATTGCAGATGAGATGGCAATAGGTATGATCAATGCTAAGACTACAGCTGTACGCATTATTCCAGTACAAGGCAAAGGTGTAGGAGAGTGTGTAGAGTTTGGTGGACTTTTAGGTAGAGCACCTATTATGCCTATCAATAGCTATAATTGTGATAGATTTATTGATAGAGGCGGTAGAATTCCAGCGCCTATCCATAGTTTTAAAAATTAAAGGAGTGTTAAAAATGTCTAGAATTTTAGAAAACTTACAACCAGAAAAGGTTTTTTACTACTTTGAAGAGATTAGTAAAATCCCACGTGGTTCAGGTAATGAAAAAGAAATTAGTGATTATATGGTACAGTTTGCAAAGTCACTTAACTTAGAAGTTAAACAAGATGAAGCAAATAATATTTATATTAGAAAACCAGCTACACCAGGCTATGAAGATGTACCAACTGTTATTCTTCAAGGTCATATGGACATGGTTTGTGAAAAAAATAAAAATACAGAGCATGACTTTGAAAAAGAAGGTATTAAACTTATTGTAGATGGTGACTTTATCCGTGCAGATGGTACGACACTTGGGGCAGATAATGGGGTTGCTATTGCTTACCAAATGGCGGTTTTAGCAGATGATACGCTTGAGCATCCAGCTATTGAAGTCCTTATGACAACAGCAGAAGAAACAGGTATGGATGGTGTTGCGAACCTTCATCCAGAATATCTACAAGGTAAAGTACTTCTTAACTTAGATACAGATATTGAAGGAGAATTTTTAGTAAGCTGTGCAGGTGGTGCTAAAGCCCATGTAGAGCTTCCAGTAAGCTATGAAAAAGCTCCAGAAGCGCATACTTTATATAGTTTAGCTATTAAAGGTTTAACAGGCGGACACTCAGGTGCAGACATTCATAAAGAGCGTGCGAATGCTAATATATTAGTAGGCCGTATGCTGGATAGGATAAGATGTGAAATACCCCTTTATATAGCACGTTTTGCAGGTGGAAGTAAAGATAATGTTATTACACGTGAAGCAGAGGTAAGTTTCTACGTTTCAAATGCACAAAAAGAAGCACTTGAAAAGACTATAGATGAAATGACTATTGCTTTTAAAACAGAATATGCTAAACAAGACCCAGGTCTTGAAGTTATCTTTACTACATTACAAGAAGAGATGGAAGTTCTTTCTTTAGAAAATACAGCAAAAGCTATTGACCTTCTCATGTTACTTCCTCATGGTATTACAGCTTATAGTATGCAAATTGAAGGACTTGTTGAGAGTTCTCTTAATATTGGGGTGGCACAACTTGAAAAGGAACGTTTCCACCTTGTACTTGCAGTAAGAAGTTCTGTACCAACTAAAAAAGAAAATATGCTTCGTAAAATTAAACTAGTAAGTGAAGCCTTAGGTGCAAAAGCTACAGTGAATGGAGATTATCCAGCATGGGTATATGCACCAAACTCACGTATACGTGAACTTGCTAGTGAAGTATTTGAAAATATGTACCATAAACAACCTAAAATTGAAGCCATCCATGCAGGTCTTGAATGCGGCTTTATTCTAGAAAAGATACCAGGTATTGATATGATTGCTTTTGGGCCAAATGCTTATGATATTCATTCTCCAGAAGAACGTGCAAGCATTAGTTCCATGGCACGTGTGTATGAATACTTAGTAAACCTTCTTAAAGAAATGAAAAACTACTAAGAAGGTGACCCCATGAAATTTGAAAAAAATAATAAGTATTTTACAATCAGTGTTTATGTTGTAGTTAGTATATTGATTACAGTATTCGCTACATTTTTGCTTACTAATTTCAAACTTATTGGGGGATATATAGCGACGTTTATTAAATGGATTTTTGATCTTTTAAAGCCTCTCATTTTTGGTTTTATTATTGCTTATCTTTTAGATCCACTTACAGATTTTTATGAGAGATGGTTAAAACGTCTTGGAAAGAAGGAAAAGTCTAAAAGGAGTTTTGCCACTTTACTTACGTTAATAAGTTTTATTAGTGCAGTAGGAGCACTTGTTATTCTGGTAGCAGTGAATGTGAAAAAAGTTATTGGTGTTGGAGCAGTGAAAAATCTACAAGATAGTCTGATGCAGTACACTCATTACTTTACCAGTATGATTGAAAGTATGGAATTTGCAACATCCAGTATGCCTTTTCTAAGAAGTGGAGGTAGCTTTATTGCGCAAGTTTATAGTAACATAGATGCCTTTGTAAACTGGATAGGCACAAAGGCTATCAGTGTCCTTACTGGAATGGGTGGGAATTTGCTTAGCCTTGGATTAGGTTTTGTCATTGCTTTTTATGGACTGAAGGATAAGAAAACTTTATTAACCATATACAATCGTTTTCTAGATTTAATGATTCCTAAACGTATAAGTGGTGAAGTAAGGGATATTGGTAGAGATATAGATTATGTTTTTTCAGGCTATATTAGGGGGCAACTTATTGATGCTGTTATTATGGCTACATTAATTAGCATAGCACTTATGTGCATCGGTATCGATTTTGCCATTATTATAGGCATTATTTCAGGTATTTTTAATCTGATTCCATACTTTGGGCCAGTAGTAGGTTTTATTTTAGCAGGGCTTATTGGTTTTATTGGGCCACATCCTATTAAAGGAGTCTATGCTGTTATTGCTGTTATGATTTTGCAGCAAATAGATGGATGGTTTATCGTCCCTAAAGTTATGGGCAAAACAGTGAAACTTCATCCTATAGCTGTACTTTTAGCTATTGTAATAGGTGGGCAGATTTGTGGTTTAGTAGGTATCTTACTAGGTGTACCAGTAGCAGGTTTTATTAGATTACTTGTGATGCGTTATATGGGAGACTTGTTTAGTCCAAAAGAAAACTAATAAAGTAAATGGAAGAATAAAAAAGGACTATTGCACGAGCAATAGTCCTTTTTGTGTTTAAACAAGATTTACTTGGTGGAATACTTTTTTACCTTTTTGAATCATTAAAGCATTATCTGTAAAAAGATCTGTTGTTACTTTGAAATCGATAGCTTCAACAGGTTTACCATCAAGTTTAATGCCTTTTTGATCAAGAAGACGACGTGCTTCTGAACGTGTTGCAACGATCTTTGTATGGTCTACAAGAAGACTGATGATATCAAGGCCATCTGTGAATAAATCTGCACTAAGGTCTGTTGTTGGAAGTGAACCACTAGCACCTTTACCAGCAAAAGCAGCTTTAGCAGCTTCCTGAGCTTTAGTAGCTTCTTCCTCGCCATGTACGATTTTTGTAATCTCAAATGCAAGACGTGCTTTAGCCTCGTTGATTGCAGCACCTTCTACATTACAAAGTGTATTAATTTCATCCATTGGAAGGAATGTAAGAAGGCACATACATTTTCTAACATCAGCATCTGCAACATTTCTCCAGTATTGGTAGAAGTCGTATGGAGATGTTTTTTCAGCATCAAGCCATACAGCACCATTTTCAGTTTTACCCATTTTTTTGCCTTCACTGTTTGTAAGAAGAGAGAATGTCATACCAAAAGCAGTGTCACCATGTAAACGTCTTACAAGTTCTACACCACCTAAAATATTTGACCATTGATCATTACCACCAAGCTCTAATTTACAGCCGAATTTTCTGTAAAGCTCTAAGAAGTCGTAAGACTGCATAAGCATGTAGTTGAATTCTAAGAATGATAGACCTTTTTCAAGACGTTGTTTGAAACATTCTGCTGTAAGCATGCGGTTTACAGAGAAGTGTACACCAACTTCTCGAAGGAAGTCTACATAGTTTAAGTTTAACAGCCAGTCACCATTATCAACAATAATAGCTTGATCATTATCAAATGTAATAAAGCGTGAAAGTTGTTTTTTAAAGCAATTTACATTATGCTTGATGATTTCTGGTGTAAGCATTTTACGCATATCTGTTTTACCAGTAGGGTCACCAACCATACCTGTACCACCACCAAGAAGGGCAATTGGTCTATGACCAGCTTTTTGCATATGAGACATAGCCATAACTGTTACAAAGTGACCAACATGTAAGCTGTCTGCTGTAGGATCAAAACCAATGTAGAAAGTTACTTTTTCTTTCTCTAATAATTCTCTAATTTCTTTTTCGTGTGTTGTTTGTTCAATAAACCCACGTTCCATGAGGGTATCAAATACGTTACTCATTGTTAAAACCTCCTAATATTTTATTGAAAATTAAAAAGGGTGATTCATCCTAGAAAAGGACGAGATCACCCGTGGTACCACCTTAATTCGCAAATAAACTTTGCCTTGACATGATAACGGTATGAAACCGGCACAATTGTGCAACTCAAAAGGTGTAATTCATAATAAATTCGGTATGTACTTGCACCAACCGTACATTCTCTGAAGACTCCCTTTATTATTACTGCTTCCTTCATCAACATTTTTGACTATGTTTATATTGGTTATTATTATAACATAGCTTAAATATTTTGCAAGACTCTAAATAGTACAGAATAAAAGTGGAAAAAAGTGGTAAACTATAATAATATAAAGTATAGAGTAAAATCGAGAAGAAGTAAGAGGAATTCAAGGGGGGACACATATGTTTGAGATCAGTAAGGGGCTACCTACATTAGGTTGTCACTTAATAGATGGTAATTGTTACTTTGGTATTTATTCCACTGAGGCAAAATATATGATTCTTAAATTATATAAAGAAGTTTATGAAGATGGACCTTTGTTAGAAGTTGTATTAGATAGAAAAGACTACGCCACAGGGGACATTTTTCATGTAGCTATTGAAGATGTACAAGAAGGCTATAGTTATACGTGGCAGACGCAAAACGAAAATGATGAAATAAGTGTGCCACTTATTGACCCTTATGCAAGAAGTTTATATGCCTTTCCTAAGGGGAGTAATCATTATAAAAATATAGTGGTTAAAGATGAGTATATTGTAGCCAATAGGCCTCATTTAGAATGGCAAGAGACCATTATATATGAAATGCATGTAGGAGCTTTTACTAAAAGTCCTACATGTACAGTACTTGAAAAAGAGAAAGGTACTTTTGAAGGGATTATAGCAAAACTTCCTTATTTAAAAGCATTAGGTGTAACAACCTTGGAATTATTGCCTGTGTTTAAATGGAATAAACATACTCTTGCGAATAAGCATCCTATTACTCAAGAAACTTTACAGGATGAATGGGGATATAATACTATAGCTTTCTTTGCTTTGCAGGAAAATTATAGTGCAAATAAAGAAGTGCTTGGAGAATTAAAATCTTTTAAAAAGTTTATAAGTACCTTACATGATGAAGGTATGGAAGTAATTTTAGATGTAGTTTATAACCATACAGGAGAAGGAAGTAAGGAGGGGAAAGTCTTTAGCTTCAAAGCCTTAGCGCCACAAAGTTATTATAAGTTTCAAGATGAGTATTATCGTAATGATGCAGGTGCGGGTAATACTTTCAATAATATGCATATAATGACCAAAAAATTAATTTTAGATAGTTTGAGGTATTGGGTTATTTGTATGGGTGTAGATGGTTTTAGATTAGATTTGGCATCTATTTTAGCACAAGATGAAGCAGGAAATTGGTATGAAGGGTCTCTCGTTGATGATATTGCGAAAGATCCTATTTTATCTCATATGAAGCTCATTGCAGAATGTTGGGATGCAAAGGGTGCTTATGATGTGGGGCGTATGCCTTATCCTTTTGTAGAGTGGAGTGATCGATATAGGGATACCATTAGACGGTTTGTTAGAGGAGATCAGGGAATGACTCGAGATGTAGCACAGTGTTTAATGGGAAGTGAAATCCAATTTAAAGATTTACGTAAGACTAAGCAAAATACCCTTCATTATGTAACAGCCCATGATGGGTTTACCTTATGGGATTTAGTTTCTTACAATACGAAGCATAATAGGTTAAATGGAGAAGATAACAGAGACGGCCACAACGCCAACTATAGTTATAACTGTGGGGTAGAGGGGGAGACGCAAAACGAAGAAATTTTGGCTATGCGCATAAGACGTATTAAAAATTATTTTACCCTTCTTATGCTATCACAAGGTGTACCTATGATTCTTATGGGGGATGAAATAGGAAGGACACAAAAAGGCAACAATAATGCCTATTGTCATGATAATGAACTCACTTGGATGAATTGGGAGAATGTAGAACGTAACAAGGAAATCCTTAATTTTGTAAAACAAATAATAGCTTTTAGAAAAGAGAGCCATTGTTTTATGAAGCAGTATGAGCATGAACTTAAAGTCACGTTCCATGGTGTGAACTACAATCAGCCAGACTGGTCTTATTATTCCTGCAGTCTAGCGGTTCAGATGGAAGTAGGGGATGAGAAGCTCTATATAATCATTAATCATTATGTAGAGCCTCTTAGATTTGAACTACCACGTACAATGCAAGGTTGGAAGCTCATGATAGATACCTCAAGAAATGAAAGTTTTATACAGTCTAGTCTTAAGATTCAAGAGTCTAATCATAAGGTTATGCCATTTAGTATATGCGTTTTTAAAACATAAAAAATAGAACCATCATTATAAAAAGAATAATGATGGTTCTATTTTTTTATAATGAGCTAAGCGACAAGATAGGAAAGTAGATGCTCAGGAATTTCTCTTTGAGAACAAGAAGCTCCAACTATAAAGTTAACGGAATATTTTTCAGAGAGCTTTTTGAGTTTGTCGAAGAAAAGACTGAGTTCATCAATACCTAAATGGGTGATTTGAATAAGTTCATCAATGAAAACAAGTTCAATATCATGATTGCTAGATAGAATCCCACATAAAAAACCAAAGAAATCATGGGCACTAATTGGGAAATTTGTCGTCTCGATAAGACGTATACGATGAGAAAGTGCAAAACGATGTTGAGTCGTACTATCAATGTAAACAATGTGACCATTTAAAGATTTGCTACGTTCATTGGCAAGTTCAATCATTTGTTTGGTTTTACCTTCACCTGTCTGTCCTGTAATAATCTGAATCATGGTTATCACCCCTAATAGTATGATTTATTAATATACATATTCAACATATTGCCTAAAATATCCTTTAAAATGAAAAATATTTTATAAAAAATATTATAAAAATGGTAATAAAAATAACTAGGCAACTATGTGTCTAGTTATTTTTAGATTAGCTATTATAATTGTTTTGAGATACTTTTCCAAAGAGCGTCAGAGAATAGAGACCTGCGATACCTATTACAGCATAAATAATACGGCTTATCCATGAAGCCATTCCTCCAAATAATGCAGCTACTAGGTCAAATTGGAAAAAGCCGATAAGTCCCCAGTTAATGGCACCAATAATAATTAATGCTAATGCTACATAATCAAGTCCTTTTGTATCCATATCTTCACCACCTTTGTAGTATTATTAGGAAATCTATGGTGATAGTATGGGAAAAAATAAAAATTTTATGCAGTAAATAAACTCTTGGAATAAATAACCATCTCTAAGCTATATATATAATAAAGGCTTGTTTGACAAACAAGCTATCTCGTTTTAACATAAAGAAAAATGACTTAATGAAATAGACAAGGAGCTAATAAGACGTGAGCACATATAGACGTTATGCAGATTATTTAAAAGAGAAATATGGCGGAAAGGTTTATAAAATTCCAGTTAATCTGCCAGTTACCTGTCCAAACCGCGATGGAACATGTGGTAAAGGAGGATGTACTTTTTGTAGTGAAGTAGGAATAGGCTATGAAATGTTAGACACACAAATGGCTATTAGTAAGCAGATAGAAGAAAATATTGCTTATATTGGCAAGCGTTATAAAGCAGATACCTTTATTGCTTATTTACAAAATTTCAGTAATACGTATATGCCTCTTGAAACTTTCGAAGAGGTGCTTGGACAGATCAAACATGAAAAACTTGTAGGCATTAGCATTTCTACAAGACCTGACTGTATTCATGATGCCTATCTTGAGAAAATAAAAGCATGGCAAGACGAAACTGGATATGATGTATGTATTGAACTTGGTTTACAGACACTTAACTATCATGCATTAGAGAAAATTAACAGAGGACATGGGCTAAGCGAATATATTGATGCTGTATTACGCATTAAGCGCTATGGCTTTGAAATTTGTACTCACTTGATTTTAAATTTACCATGGGATAATCAGCTAGATGTCATTGAAAATGCTAAGTTAATGAGTGTACTTGGTATAGACTATGTGAAGCTACATGCACTTTATATTGTGAAAAATACGGTCATGGGGCAGCAATATTTAAAAGGTGAATTTGACATGATTAGTATGGAGGAATATGAAGAGCGTGTCATTACTTTCTTAAGATATCTTTCAGAAGATGTGGTCATTCAACGTATTATAGGGAGAGCACCAAGTGAATATACATTATTTGCTAACTGGAATACAAGTTGGTGGAAAATACATGATGAGATTATAGCAACTATGGAAGATGCAGGGTATAAACAAGGTGATTTGTGTCAATATCAAAATGGGAAAGCTGTTAAAAAATTTATTACTAAAGAAGCATAAGTTTTTATGCTTCTTTAATTTTTTAGGGGGTTAAAATGGGAGCTATGGAAAGAGTCATTAGCCAGATGAGCTATGATATGAGGAGGAAACGTTATTTAGGTAAGTCCAAAAAGCAAAGTAGAAATCCACAACATGAGATCCATCATAGAGCAAAAAGTACAAGTGGTAGGCAAGTGTATATGCCTGTACTAGCATTAGGTGGAGGAAATGCTAAAAAAGTAATAGGTATTCTTTTAATTGCAATAGGTGTTATACTTATTTTGACGAGATGTTTTGGAGGAAGTAGAAAAGATGCAGTCAAAGATATTAATGAAAAGAAAGTAGTTTATGAAACACAGACTTCTTATGAAAATTTTATACAGGATTTTAATATTGAAGAAGAGGATTTAAAAGTACTTTTGGATTTATCCCTGCGCTATAAACAAGATTATGCCCATACACTTGGTGTGTGGGCAGTAGAATCTTATAAAGGAGGCTCTATGGCACAGGTGAAGCAGTGCTTAAGGCAATATAGACCAGAAAATGAAATAGACGATTTTGGTATGTATGATGCAGCCACAAAATTGTACAAGCAGTTTATTTATGACATTCGTAAGTTTCCCCTAAAAATTAGAAAAGGGTATACCTATGAAAATGGATGGAAACAATCTAGAACATATAATGGAAATAGGCTCCATTATGGTATTGATATTATGTCTGATACCAATGAATCAGGGAAAATTGAAGTGATTAGTATGACCGATGGTATAGTAGAAAATGTTGGGTGGAATGAAACAGGTGGTTATAGGGTAGGTATTAGAAGTCCAGGAGGGGCTTATTTTTATTATGCGCATTTAGATGATTATCCTAGTCATTTACAAAAAGGAGATAGGATTGATGCAGGAGATTTGCTTGGGATGATGGGAGATACAGGATATGGTACTGAGGGGACTAGGGGGAAGTTTCCTGTACATCTGCATATAGGGATTGCGGTTAAAACGAAGGATCAAGTAGAGTTTTGGATTAATCCTTATGCACTTCTTAAATATACAGAGGACAAATAGCTGCGTTGGAAAGAATCAAGGAATGTGCTATAATACGAGCATAAGGAGCGATAAAATGAAAGTTTATGCAATAGGAGACCTACATCTAGGTTTTACATCAGATAAACCTATGGATGTGTTTGGTGAAAGATGGCAGGGGCATGTAAGTCGTTTGAAAGAAGTTTGGCAAAAGAAAGTAACCGATCAAGATCTGGTTATTTTGTGTGGGGATCTTTCATGGGCTATGCGTTTAGAAGCAGCTAAGGTAGATTTAGCTTTTATACATGAATTGCCAGGATATAAAGTCTGTATTAAAGGTAATCATGACTTCTGGTGGGAGAAAATAGGGCTTTTAAACAGCCTTTATGAAGATTTGTATTTTATTCAAAATAAAGCGTATATCTTAGGAGAACTGGCTATATGTGGTACAAGAGGATGGCCTATTCAAGAAGATATGACAGCTGAAGATAGGAAAGTTTATGAAAGAGAGAAGGAGCGCCTTAAGCTATCTTTAGAAGATGCTATAAAGCAAGGGGCAAAAGAAATTATTGTAGCACTTCATTACCCACCTACTAATGAAAAAGATGAACCCTCTCTTTTTACAGAGCTTTTAGAACGTTACCCTGTTCGTCATGTGGTATATGGACATTTGCATGATGAAAGGGCATGGATGGTATCACGTAAAGGAAAATATGGAAGTCAGTGCTATCATCTTGTAGCGGCTGACTATATAGATTTTAATCCAAAACATATCTTAGAAATTAATGACTAAAGCAAGGGGCAAGATCAATGAAATTACCAGTACTTTTTAAAGAAAAAATGCAACGCCTTTTAGGTGATGAATATGAAGCTTATTTAGAAAGTTATAATAATCCTAAATATCAAGGTATTCGTATCAATACGATGAAAGTAAGTGATGAGGAGTGGAAGCAAATAAACCCATTTACAGAGCTTCAGCCAGTCCCTTGGTGTAAAGAGGGCTATTATTATACAGAGCCGAATAAACCAAGTAAGCATCCGTATTACTTTGCAGGGCTTTATTATATGCAAGAGCCAAGTGCTATGGCACCAGGTGCTTATGTGCCTATCAAAGAGGGAGACAAAGTTCTGGATTTATGTGCTGCCCCAGGTGGGAAAACAACACAAGTTTTAGCTAAGCTGAACCAAACAGGAGTATTAATTAGCAATGATATTAGTGCTTCAAGAACGCAGGCACTTCTTAAAAATGTAGAAAACTTTGGGGCACGTAATACGATTATTACGAATGAAACGCCAGAAAGGCTGGCAAGTAAACTACCAGGATACTTTGATAAAATTCTTATTGATGCACCTTGTTCTGGAGAAGGTATGTTTAGAAAAGATGAAGGGGCTATAAAAAGCTGGGAGACTCATGGTGTAGAGCACTGCCAGGCACTTCAAAGGGAAATTTTAGAATATGCTTATGCCATGCTTAAAGAAGAAGGAATGATTTTATACTCTACTTGTACTTTCTCACCAGAAGAAAATGAAGGGATGATACAGGAATTTTTAAATCATCATCCTCTGTGTGAAGTGGTACCTTTAACACCAGTAGGGGGCATTGCAACTGGTCATCCAGAATGGACTAAAGGAGGAGATGCGAGTCTTAAGGGGGCACTGAGATTATGGCCACATCATTTACAAGGTGAAGGGCATTTTGTGTGCTTGATTCAAAAGAAAGAGCCTACATTAGACCTAGCAAAAAGACAAGTTATTAAGAAACGTATTAAAGATATTCCAGCTTTAAGTGAATTTATAGAAACCTATACACATATAGATAGGGACACACCTGTTATAGAAGTGAAAGATAAAGTTTTCATGGCTATAGAAGATGCACCTGATTTACAAGGTTTGCGCATTGTACGCAGTGGCATGTTACTAGGTGAACTTAAATCTAAACGTTTTGAGCCTGCTCATGCACCTGTTCTGGCTTATAGTAAAGAAATGTTTAAGCAAACTATAGATTTAGCTGTAGATGATGTAAATGTCATCAAATACTTAAAAGGTGAGACATTGCTTGTAGAAGCCCCAAAGGGGTACCATGTTATCTGTGTAGAGGGACATCCTTTAGGCTTCGTAAAAAGTAATAATGGTACATTAAAAAATCAATATCCGCCACATTGGCGTATGATGGGATGAGGATAAAAAATGAGATTAGACAAATATTTAGTACACACAGGTTATGGTTCTCGTTCAGAAGTACAAAAACTTGTAAGAAGTAAACGTGTTAAAATTAATGATGAAGTGGCTAAAAAGCCAGATTGTAATTTGAACCCTGATGTAGATGTGGTTAAGGTAAGAGATGAAATCGTAGACTATGCAGAGTTTTATTATTATATTATGAATAAACCACAAGGATGCATTACAGCTACGGAAGATCCAAGACATGAAACAGTGATTGACCTTTTAGATCCTATTGCTAAAGGCCGTAGTTTATCACCAGTAGGAAGACTAGATAAAGATACAGAAGGTCTGCTTATTTTAACGAATGATGGTAAGTTTAATCATGAATTGCTCTCACCTAAAAAACATGTAGATAAGGTGTATTATGCAGAAGTAGATGGCAAAGTGGTAGAAGAAGACCAAAGCGCTTTTGAAGAAGGCATAGATATTGGTGAAAATAAAGTATGCATGCCAGCTCAGTTAGAAATTATAGAAGCGCATGAGGATTATTCTAAGGTCTATATTACCATTAAAGAAGGTAAATTCCATCAAGTTAAACGTATGATGCGCGCAAGAGGGAAGGAAGTGACGTTCTTAAAGCGTATTAAAATGGGCGGTCTTATGTTACCAGAAGATTTAGAGACAGGTAGCTATCGTAAATTAACGGAGGCAGAATTGCAACTACTTGGAGGGAAAATAGGTGAAACAACTATTTGATGCAGTTATATTTGATTTAGATGGGACACTTGTAGATTCTATGTGGGTGTGGCCCAAAATAGATGAGGTATATCTAGGGCGCTTCGGCTTTGAAGTGCCTGATACACTTGAAGCAGAATTTGAAGGAATGAGTTTTACAGAAACAGCACTCTATGTGAAGGAGTGCTTTAATATACCTGATGATGTAGAAGCTATCAAAGCGGAGTGGAATAAACTTGCTTTTGAGTTCTATCAAAAACAGGTACCTCTCAAAACAAGTGTCCTTGCCTTTTTAGATTATCTTAAGGAGCAAGGCATTAAGGTAGGGATTGCTACAAGTAATAGCCATGAACTTGTTAATGCTGTATTAGAAGCTCATGGCATTAGGGAGCGTTTTGAGGTGATTCGTACGTCTTGTGAGGTAGAAAAAGGCAAACCTTATCCTTATATTTATCAGAGGGTAGCCGAGGAGCTAGGTGTAAATGTGCATAGATGTTTAGCATTTGAAGATGTGCCAAATGGTGTCCTTGCAGCTAAAAGAGCAGGAATGACTGTATGTGCCATAAAAGATAGACAAAATGAAGAAATGGAAGCAGCACTACATAAAGAGGCTCATTATTTTATAGAAGACTATAGTGAGGTTATAGAATACTTTCAAAAGAATGCATAAAGATTAGTAAGTATGGATGTTCCTAGGGATAAGGAGCATCCTCTTTTTTGTGAGTAGCATGTGAAAACTATCTTTATAAAAGTAGTTGCAAAAATAAAAAGATAACGTATAATATAAATAAAAATGCATATATATTAATAAATATTAAATTGAAAAAATAGGAGGGTTATATATGTACGGATTAAAAGGAAAATCATTTTTAACTTTACATGATTATTCATCACAACAAATTAATTATTTATTAGAGCTTGCAAAAGAACTTAAAATGAAAAAAAGAATGGGGATAAAGGGAAATTTATTAGAAGGAAAAAATGTGGCCCTTATTTTTGAAAAACCCTCTACACGTACACGTTGTGCTTTTACAGTTGCTTGTGTAGATGAAGGTGCTCACCCTGAATATTTAGGAAAGAATGATATTCAATTAGGCTATAAAGAAAGTGTAGCCGATACAGCAAGAGTACTTGGCCGTATGTTTGATGCTATAGAGTTTAGAGGATTTTCTCAAGATACAGTAGAAAAATTAGCACTTTATAGCGGTGTGCCTGTTTATAATGGACTTACAGATCTTTATCATCCAACTCAGATTTTAGCTGATTTACTTACTGTAAAAGAGCATTTAGGTAGTTTAAAAGGTAAGAAGTTTGCCTATATAGGTGATGGGCGTAATAATATGGCGAATAGTCTTATGATTGGTTGCTGTAAAATGGGTTTACATATGGTTATTGTAGCACCAAGAACTTTATGGCCTGACCAAGGACTTATTGAAACTTGTAAAGCATATGCTAAAGAAGGTGGAGGAAGTTTAATCGTGACAGATGAGGTAAATGCTGTAGAAGGTGCACATGTCCTTTATACCGATGTATGGTGCTCTATGGGAGAAGAAGAAAAGGCAAAAGAGCGCATTAGCCTACTTAAACCTTATCAAGTCAATGAAGAACTTATACAACTTACTAATAATCCAGATATGATTTTTATGCATTGCCTTCCAGCAGTAAAAGGTAATGAAGTAACGGAAGAAGTTTTCGAAGCTAATTACTCTGTTGTCTTTGATCAGGCAGAAAATCGTATGCATACGATTAAAGCTGTAATGGTAGCTACTTTGAGTTAAAGTTAAAATTTATAAATTTATTAATTATTTTATAAATTAAAAGTGTAATTTAATATTTATAGCACATTAAAGTGCAAAAGAATCTAAAGGGAGGATGTCAATATGAGAGTCTACAATTTTTCAGCAGGACCAGCTGTATTGCCTCTTGAAGTCTTAGAAAAAGCACAAAGTGAATTTGTCTGCTTTCAGGATTCAGGGATGAGTGTCATGGAGATGAGTCATCGCTCTAAGGCATATAGCCAAATTATTGAAGGAACTGAAGCAAAGTTAAGACAGCTTATGCAGATACCAGATACTTATAAAGTACTGTTTCTGCAAGGTGGCGCATCTTTACAATTTACCATGGTACCTATGAATTTGATGACAGGTTCTAAAAAAGCTGATTTTATTGACACAGGTGTATGGTCATCAAAAGCTATTAAAGAAGCCAAAAAGTTCGGGAAAGCTAATGTGATTGCATCCTCCAAGGCGGATACTTATTCATATATTCCAACTTATAAAAAAGAGCAGTTTGATAAAGAAGCAGATTATGTATATATCTGTCAGAATAATACAATTTATGGAACTAAATTTAACACATTGCCTAATACAGGGAATGTGCCTTTAGTGGCTGATCTTTCTTCTTGTATCTTATCAGAAAAGATGGATGTAAATCGCTATGGGATTATTTTTGCAGGTGCTCAAAAAAATTTAGGTCCCGCTGGTGTAACAGTAGTGATTATAAGAGAGGATTTGATTGGAAGAGTAGATGAAAGTATTCCAACTATGCTTAATTATAAAACCCATGCAGCTAACGATTCCATGTTCAATACACCACCTACTTATGCCATTTATATGTTAGGACTTGTTTTGGAGTGGATGCTTGCACAAGGTGGTATAGAAGTTATAGAAAAGAAAAATAAAGAGAAAGCATCAATTCTTTATGATTATTTAGATACGTCTAAATTGTTTAGAGGTACAGCGGCTAAAGAGGATCGTTCTCTTATGAATATCCCTTTTGTAACAGGAGATGAAACATTAGATGCAGCTTTTGTAAAAGCAGCTACAGCTAAGGGTCTTGTTAATTTGAAAGGACATAGAAGTGTAGGCGGTATGCGTGCAAGTATTTATAATGCCATGCCAATAGATGGTGTCAAGGCACTCGTTGATTTTATGAAACAATTTGAAAGACAGCATGAGGAGGGGATTTTATGAGTAAAATTTATACGCTCAATAAGATTTCATCCAAAGGATTAGAAGGTTTTGGTCAGTGTTATGAAGTTCAAGAAAGTTTACAAGATGCAGATGCCATTTTAGTAAGAAGTGCTAAAATGCATGAACTAGAGCTTCCGAAGTCTGTAAAGGCAATTGCAAGGGCTGGAGCAGGGGTTAATAATATTCCTATTGATGCTTGTACTCAAAAGGGAATTGTCGTTTTTAATACACCTGGAGCTAACGCTAATGCAGTAAAGGAAATGGTCATTGCAGGACTTTTATTATCTTCTCGTAAAATTATAGAAGGGGTAAACTGGGCACAGACTTTAAAGGGTAATATTGCTAAAGAAGTTGAAAGTGGAAAGAGTGCTTTTACAGGACCTGAAATTTTAGGTAAAAAATTAGGTGTAGTAGGGCTGGGGGCTATAGGTGTTCTAGTAGCCAATGCCACACAGGCATTAGGGATGGAAGTAATAGGCTATGATCCTTATCTTTCTGTAGATGCAGCATGGGGAATCTCTAGGCATATTAGGCATGCACATACATTAGAAGAAGTATTAGGGCAAGCAGATTATATTACAATTCATGCTCCTCTTACATCTGCTACAAAAGAAATGTTTAATGAAGAAGCTTTTAATAAAATGAAAAAAGGTGTACGACTTTTGAATTTTGCAAGGGATACTTTAGTAGACAATCAAGCACTTGTAAAAGCTATTGAAAAAGGAACTATAGAAAAGTATGTAACAGATTTTCCAGTAGAAGGTCTTATAGGGCATCCTCAAATTATAACCATTCCTCATCTAGGTGCTTCTACACCAGAATCAGAAGATAACTGTGCAGTTATGGCAGTTAAAGAGCTTAAGGGTTACTTAGAGAAGGGTACGATTACAAACTCTGTGAATTTCCCAGAATGTGAGATGCCGTGGCATGCAACTTTTAGATTGACATTGATTCATAAAAATATTCCAGCTATGATTGGAAAGATTACAAGTATTATTGCAGAAGAGGGCATTAATATTTCAGATATGATTAATAAAAGCAAGGGAGAATGGGCGTATACCATTATTGACACAGATACAAAAGTAACGGATATAAAGATTAAAAGTATAGAAGCTCTTGACGATATGATTAAAGTAAGAGTATTATCAAAGTAAGACAAGAAAAGATGACAACAACATAAAAAGGCTGCTACAAAATAAGAAAGATAGATTATTTTGTAGCAGCTTTTTATTTATTTGAAAATAAGATTTAATAAGGAGGTATGAAAGATGAAAGAAATGGCATTACATATTTTAGATATTATACAGAACAGCATTCGGGCAGAGGCAACATGTATTATACTTCGCATAGAGGAGAAGCCATCTGTTGATAGATTTGTAATAGAGATTGAGGATAATGGTAAAGGTATGCCCGAAGCCATTAGAAGTACTGTAACCAATCCTTTTACAACAACACGCACCTTAAGGAGGGTAGGGCTTGGTATTCCACTTTTGCATCAGCTCTGTGAAGAATGTGAGGGGAAACTTACTATAGATAGTAAAGAGGGAGAAGGAACTAGAATAAAGGCTATTATGCGTTACCATCATATTGATAGACTCCCTTTAGGGGATATGGTAGGCACCCTATATATGCTTATTATGGCTAAACCAGAGATTCGCTATATTTATGAGCATGATTATGAAGCACAAGGTTTCAGAATGGATACGGAGCAGATTGTAGAAATGTTAGATGGTTTACCTATTAACCATCCAGATATTCTAACCTGGATTAAGAGCTATATAGCAGAAAATGAAAGGGCACTCTATAAATAAGTAAAGTGTATAAATTAATCTGTGTTTTGTTGAGAAATTAGAATATAAAGTTTATAATTTTGGTAGGAGGCAAATATACTAAGAGTAAGACAGAAAGAGGGGGGAAATACATGAAACTTTTAAGTTTTAAAAAAGGTATCCATCCAAAATATTATAAAGAATTAACTAGGGATAAAACTATTGAGCTTCTAATGCCAAAAGATGAACTTGTCTATCCTATGCAGCAACATATAGGTAGCCCGTGCAAACCTATTGTCAAAAAGGGCGATCACGTTTTAGTAGGACAGAAGATTGGGGAAGAGACAGGATATGTATGTGCACCTATTTACAGTACAGTATCTGGTATAGTAAAAGCTGTTGAAGAGCGATTGAATTTTCAAGGTATGCAGGTTTTATCAGTAGTTGTGGTCAATGACTATACTTATGAGGAAGTGCCTCATTTGCAAGAGGCACCGTTTAGAGATTACAAAACACTTACGAAAGAAGAAATTGTAGAAATCGTTAAAGAAGCAGGACTTGTAGGAATGGGAGGAGCTACTTTTCCTACTCATATTAAGCTTTCTCCGCCTGCTCATAAGATTATTAAACATATCATTATCAATGGAGCTGAATGTGAGCCTTACTTAACATCCGACCACCGGATTATGTTAGAGGAAGGTACATGTATTATAGATGGTATTAAAATTCTTTTACATATGTTCAGTGAAGCGACAGCTTCTATAGGGATAGAAGATAATAAAAAAGATGCTATAAGTCATTTGAAAGAGCTATGCCAAGGAGAACCTAAAATAGAAGTAGAAGTATTAGAAACTAAATATCCTCAAGGTTCAGAAAAACATCTCATTTATGCTATTACAGGCAAAGAGGTGCCAAGTGGTAAGCTACCCGCTGATATAGGGGCTATTGTGCTTAATATTGATTCAGTTGTAGCTATATGGCGTGCAGTAACCAAACACAGGCCTATTATGCGACGTATTGTCACTGTATCAGGAAAAGGAGTAGACAAACCTTCTAACTTTAAAGTAAGACTAGGGATGTCTTATAGGGAGTTATTAGAAGCAGCAGGATGGGATGAGAGGAGAACAGTAAGGATCATTTCTGGTGGACCTATGATGGGGACAGCCTTAAGCTCAGTAGATGTACCAGTTGGAAAAGGAACTTCTGCTATCTTATGTCTTACGGCTGAAGAAATTGGAGAATATGAAATGTCTAACTGTATAAGATGTGGAAGATGTGTAGAGGCTTGTGCTATGAGGCTCGTGCCTAATACACTGCATCAGGCAGCTCTCAATAAAGATGATGAAACTTTTATGGCCTATCACGGTATGGACTGTATAGAGTGTGGGAGTTGCAGCTATGTATGCCCAGCAAGAAGACCTATTGTACAGACTATTAGAACAGAAAAAAATAGGATAAGACGAAAATAGGACGAAGGAGAATAAGACATGGAAAAATTATTTACAGTGGCATCTTCACCTCATGCACACCAGAAGCAAAATGTACAGAGTATTATGCGGGATGTAGTCATTGCACTTATTCCAGCATTTCTAGTAGGTACATACCTATTTGGATTAAAGGCTTTATGGACTACACTTCTATGTGTTCTATCTTGCGTAGCCTTTGAAGCCATTTGGCAAAAGTTTACCCATCAAAAAGTGACCATTACAGATTTAAGTGCTGTTGTAACAGGGATGCTATTAGCTTTTAACTTACCAGCAGATATACCCATCTATGTACCTATAGTAGGTTCCTTTGTAGCAATCATTCTAGCTAAACAGATGTTTGGAGGTATTGGGCAGAACTTTATTAACCCGGCTCTTGCAGCACGTGCCTTTTTACTTGCAGCTTATCCTACTGCAATGACTAACTTTCAAAAACCTGAACGTTTTATGGGAAGTGCACCTGTTACCAATTGGGATGCAACATCTGCAGCATCAGCTGTAGATACACTTTCAGGTGCTACACCACTTGTAGCGTTTAAATTAGGAGATTCAAGCTATATGCCTTCTTTAATGGATGCTTTTTTAGGAAATATAGGAGGATGCCTAGGTGAAGTATGTGCGCTAGCTTTACTTTTAGGAGGGCTTTATCTTATTTATAGGAAAGTTATTTCTTGGCATATTCCAGTATGCTATTTAGGTACACTTTTTATTGTGACAATGTTATTTAGTGGGCATGGGTTATACGAAAGCTTTACTTCACTGTTTTTAGGGGGAGCTATGTTAGGTGCTTTCTTTATGGCGACAGACTATACGACAACACCGATGACTCATAAAGGACAAATACTTTTTGCTGTGATGGCAGGTATCATTGCAGGCGTTATTAGGATTTTTGGAGGTTACCCAGAAGGAGTAAGCTATAGTATTTTACTTATGAACCTTGCTGTACCACTTATTGATAAATTTATGAAACCTGTTCGTTTTGGAGGTGGCAAAGCATGAGAGAACCATTAAAATTAGGTGCCATTTTACTTGTGATTACAACTATATGTGCAGGGCTATTAGGTTTTATTAATAATCTAACAGCACCAGTAATTAAATTAGGCAGACAAGAGACACAAAATCAAGCTGTTAAAAAACTTTTGCCAGATGTTGAAACGGTTAAAGAAATTGAAGTGACAGATCAGGATAAAATAACTACAGCTTTTATTACTTATAAAGGAAGTGATTACACAGGCAGTGTTATTAAAGTTTATCCAGAAGGCTATGGTGGGAGTATTGAGCTTTTAGTAGGTATTTTGCCAGAAGGAAAGGTGGCAGGTATTCAAGTATTAAGCCATCAAGAGACACCAGGTCTTGGAGCGAATATGGATAAGGAAGATTTTAAAGAACAATTTCCAGGTAAGCAGACCCCTATAGTTGTTAATAAAATGAATCCGAGTGAAAATGAAATTATGGCTATTACGGGTGCTACTATTACAAGCAAGGGGGTAGCAGATGGTGTTAACTTAGCTGCTGAATATGTTCAAAGCCATCAAGAAGAATGGCAGAAGGGGGATGCTCAATGAAAACATTACTTGAAAGGTTAAAAGCAGGAATTTTAATAGATAATCCTACCTTTATGCAGGTACTAGGTATGTGCCCTACATTAGCTGTTACAACAAGTGCACAAAATGCAGTGGGGATGGGGCTAGCTACAACCGCAGTACTTATTTGCTCAAATACAGTTATTTCACTTCTTAGAAAATGTATTCCTTCCAAAATACGTATTCCAGCATTTGTTGTCATTATTGCAAGCTTTGTAACCATGATTGACCTACTCTTGCAGGCTTATATTCCGGCACTTCATGCACAACTTGGCCTTTTTCTTCCTTTAATTGTAGTAAACTGTCTCATATTAGGAAGAGCAGAAGCTTATGCTTCTAAAAATAAGGTGATTCCTTCTTTATTTGATGGACTAGGGATGGGACTTGGATTTACACTAGCTCTTACAACCATTGGTACGGTTAGAGAAATACTGGGTGCAGGGAGCTTATTTGGAATAAGTGTTATGCCAGCAACCTATGAACCAGCTATCATTATGATTTTAGCGCCAGGTGCCTTCTTTACTTTAGCTATTTTAATGGCTATTTTAAATGCAATTAGGGCTAGAAAACACTAGAGGGGGATGTAACGATGGAATTATTACTAGTATTTTTAGGTGCTGCATTAGTGAACAACTTTGTTCTTACAAGGTTTTTAGGAATTTGTCCTTTTTTAGGTGTTTCTAAAAAAATAGAAACAGCTATAGGTATGGGTATGGCTGTAACTTTTGTAATGGGCCTTGCTTCAATGATTTCTTATATTGTTTATGAATTTATTTTACAGCCTTTACATTTAGAGTATCTTTATACAGTAGCATTTATTTTAGTTATCGCATCTTTAGTACAGTTTGTGGAAATGGTTATTCAAAAGACAAGTCCATCTCTTTATTCAGCACTAGGTGTTTACTTGCCACTGATTACAACAAATTGTGCTGTACTGGGTGTAGCTATTATCAATATGCAAAAATCCTATACACTCATTGAATCTATTGTAAATGGTGTGGGTGGTGCAATAGGGTTTACTTTAGTTATTGTACTTTTTGCAGGTATACGTGAACGTATTGAAAAGAATAATATTTTACCATATTTAAAAGGTTTTCCAATAGCACTTATTACAGCAGGGTTTATGGCAATTGCCTTCTTAGGCTTTCAGAACCTAATTAAATAGGAGGGGAAAAACATGGATTTAACAGCAGTGATCAACCCTATTTTAGCCATAGGCGGTATGGGGCTCGTTTTTGGAGTAGGACTTGGTATTGCCTCAAAGAAATTTGCAGTGCCTGTAGATGAAAAGGTAGAAGGTATAAGAGAAAATCTTCCAGGAGCCAACTGCGGAGGGTGTGGCTTTGCAGGTTGTGATGCCTTTGCTAAAGCAGTTGCAAGCGGTGAGGCAAAAGCTAATGGATGTCCTGTAAGCAGCAAGCTTCAGAAAGAGGCTATTGCTAAAATTATGGGAGAAGAAGTTGTCGAATGTTCTAAACAGGTAGCCATTGTAAGATGCCAGGGTAATCATGATTTGGCGCGTGAGAAGTATGAGTATGAGGGTATTTTGACTTGTGAAGATGCACATTTAGTAGGGGGAGGAGCAAAAGCTTGTACATATGGATGTTTAGGATACGGAAGTTGCCAAAAAGCATGTCCATTCGATGCTATTGCGATAGAAAATGGTTTAGCCGTTATTCATGAAGATAAGTGTAAAGCTTGTAGTGCCTGCGTGGTTGCCTGTCCAAGACAGCTGATTTATATAGGAGATGCAGGGACAAAATATCAAGTTATGTGCAAATCCTATGATAAAGGAAAAATTGTAAAAGGAAATTGCCAAGTAGGTTGTATAGGATGTGGTCTTTGTGTCAAACAATGCGAGTTGGGTGCGATTACATTAGAAAATGGACTGGCTACTATTGATCCCTCTAAGTGTACGGAGTGCGGCAAATGTATAGGGAAATGTCCAACTCATGCCCTTACACTTTATCACGAAGAAGATTAATAGTAATAAGAAGCTCTTTGAAAATAAGAGCTTCTTATTTTGTGTGTATTTAAACTATGATATAATAATGGGATGATACAAAGGATAAGTAGGGGGATAAAAGATGAAAGCAAAAAATTTCTGGGTTTTACTGCTTTGTATGTTGGCAGGGCTTACAGTAGGTTATTTTATAGGAGAGTTATGTACGAAAGTACCTGGTTTAAGTTTTATGAATTACCAGCAGATTTTTGGCCTTGAAGAGCCTATACCTATTGACTTAGGTGTTATAAGTGCTGTATTTAAATTTCAAATTAAAATTAGTCTAGCAGGTATACTTGGGATGGTTGGCGGTATACTGATTTACAAAAAGATTTAATAAGGAGAAAGTTATGCAAAAGATTATTTTAGCTTCAAAGTCTCCAAGACGCAAAGAGCTTATGGGGCTGATCCCGGTAAATTTTGAAGTGATTGCAAAGGAAGTAGAAGAGGTGATAGATAGGTGCAAAACACCTGAGGAAAACGTAAAAATGCTAGCACAGCAAAAAGCTTTAGCTGTTGCACAGGATCATGAAGATAGGTGGGTAGTGGGCTGTGATACCATTGTTGTAAATAAGATGGAGATTATGGGTAAACCGAAAGATGTACAAGGGGCTTTAAATATGCTTGAAGACTTGCAGGGAGGTTGCCATAAAGTCTGTACAGGCGTAAGTCTTGTTAATCTTAAACAAGGAGTAAGTAGAAGTTTTACGACTACAAGTCTTGTTTATATGCGAAAATTAGAGGCTGAGGAGATAGAATGGTACGTAAGTACGGGTGAACCTATGGATAAGGCAGGTGCATATGGTATTCAAGGCTATGCAAGTAACTTTGTTGAAAAAATAGAAGGTGATTACTTTAATATAGTAGGTTTGCCTGTATCAGCTCTTTATCAAGTTTTAAAAGAATATGAACTACTTAGCTTTTAGGAAATAACCTAAAAGCTTTTTTGCAATAAACTAGTAATGATTTGTATAAACATGAAAAAATTAGGTAATCATTTAATAAGTCATTAAAGGAGTTTATCTAATGAAAATAGAAGATTTTCCAGTAGAAGAGAGACCTTATGAGAAATTTATAAAATATGGAGAGAAAGCTTTAAGCGTTAGCGAACTTTTAGCTATTTTACTTCGTAGTGGGACCAGAGAGTTAAGCAGTATTGAACTTGCCAGAAATCTTGTGTTAGATATTGATCAAAAAGAACAGATTCTAAAGCTTTATGATTATACGTATGAAAGTCTTATAGCGCTAAATGGCATAGGTCCTGTTAAAGCTATACAGATTTTAACTCTATTAGAGTTAAGTCGAAGGCTTTCTAAGGCTACCTATAAACAAACTATGAAATGGACCAGTCCTAAAGATGTAGCAGGCTATTTTATGGAAGAGATGAGGCATAAGAAAAAAGAACAGTTTCTTGTTGTTTACCTAGATACAAAGTGTAAATGTATTGGTTATGAGAGAGTGTCGGAAGGAAGTCTTAATGCTTCTATTGTCCACCCAAGAGAAGTTTATAAAGGTGCTATATGCAAATCTGCTTATAGTATTATTGTCCTTCATAATCATCCAAGTGGAGAGCCCATTCCAAGTAAGGAAGATCTTCAGATTACGGCTAAACTAAAAGATACAGGAGATATTGTAGGAATTAGGCTTCTTGATCATATTATTATCGGTGATGGATGTTTTATAAGTCTGAAAGAACAAGGGTATCTTTGAAATATTTATTAAAACAAATGCAGTTTTTTTGTTGAAAAATAACGAAAAAAACTGTATCATGTTAGCTATGGGATTTTATGCAAATTCTATAGGATAACGACTTGATTAACAAATAAAATACAAGCAGATCATATGATGATTATGGACATGAGTAGGAGGAAAGAACATGTTTGGAAGAGATATGGGAATTGACTTAGGAACAGCGAATACGCTTGTTTTTGTAAAAGGTAAAGGTATTGTAGTAAATGAACCATCAGTAGTTGCCATAAAAGAAAAAACAAATCAAATTTTAGCAGTAGGTGATGAAGCTAAAAAAATGATCGGTAGGACACCAGGAAATATCGTTGCTATTAGACCACTTAGAGATGGGGTTATTGCAGACTTTGGCACAACAGAAGCAATGATTCGCTACTTTATTGGAAAAGCATATAAACAATCTTTATTCTCACCAAAACCACGTGTTATCATCTGTGTACCATCAGGGGTTACATCAGTTGAAAAACGTGCAGTTGAAGAAGCAACACTTAAAGCAGGTGCTAAACAAGCGCTTATTATGGAAGAGCCTATGGCAGCAGCTATTGGAGCTAACCTTCGTGTAGAAGAACCAACAGGAAATATGGTTGTGGATATCGGTGGTGGTACAACAGATGTAGCAGTTATTTCGTTAGGTGGTATTGTTGCAAGTCGTTCTCTTCGTATTGCAGGGGATGAATTTGATGAATACATTGTTTCTTACATTAAAAAAGAATATAACCTTATGATCGGTGAACGTACAGCAGAACAAATCAAACTTACAATTGGTGCAGCATATCCTACTGGTGAAAATAATACAATGGAAATCCGTGGCCGTGACCTTGTAACAGGACTTCCAAAAATCTTAACAATTACTTCACAAGAAGTAACAGAAGCTATCAAAGAACCTGTTAATGCTATTGTAGAAGCCATTAAATATACTTTAGAAAAAACACCACCAGAATTATCAGCAGATATTATGGAAAGTGGTATTATGCTTACAGGCGGTGGTGCACTCCTTACAGGTCTTGATACACTCATTAGCTTAGAAACAGGTATGCCGGTTAATATTGCAGAAAATCCACTTGACTGCGTAGCACAAGGGACTGGTTTAGCACTTGAAAATATTGAAAAATGGGCGGGGCTATTTGCCGACGATAAATAGATATAGACAAGGAGTAAGAGGCCGTGAAATTATCACAAAAAACCAAAAAGAAACTCATAGTAATCGGGATAAGTGTAACTGCGGTTCTCTCTGTGTCAGTAGTATTAGGTGTTAAGTATAATATCTCCATGCTTAGTAGTGTGGCAGATATTATTACCTACCCTTTTAAAAAGAGTATTTATTTTCTAACTGAACAAGTGAGTGAAGTAACGGGGTATTTTAAAAACGTAGAAGATTTGATTAGAGAAAATGAAGAACTTAAAACTCAAAATGATCGCTTACTGTATCAAAATACTATGTTAGAACAATACAAAAGTGAAAATGAAGGACTTAAGGAAATTCTATCCCTTAAACAACGTTATCAGGAATACCCAACATTAGGGGCTAATGTTATAGCAAAAGATATAAGTAACTGGTATAAATCTTTTAATATTGATAAAGGACTTATACAAGGCATTAAAGAAGAAGATGTTCTTTTATCAGGTGGAGGACTAGCTGGACATATAACAAAGGTAGATCCTCTTACATCTACTGCCATTTCTATTATAGACGATCGTAGTTCTATCAGTGTAAAAGTAGTAAGAACAGGTGACACAGGTATTTTAAGAGGTGACATTGAACTTGCTGAGAAGGGGCTGTGTAGACTAGAGATTGATATTGAGTCAGAAGTTGTAAAAGGAGATCAAATTATTACTTCTCATTTAAGTGATATTTATCCACCCGGTATTCCTATAGGAACGGTAGAAGAAGTGACAACAGGTAAAAATGGCCTGACACAATATGCTTATATCAAACCTTTTGTAGACTTCAAACATTTAGAAAATGTACTAGTTATTACTAGTGATTCTGAAGAATAGAGGGACTACTTATGCGTATAGTTGTAATAACGATTTTACTTGTTATGACACACATTCTTGAGATGACACTTTTTAAATCCATTCGAATAGGTGGAGTTGCACCTGATTTTATGCTTATGATCATTGTATCTTTTGCACTTTTAAGAGGAAGTAAGGAAGGCGCATTAATAGGAGCGCTTGCCGGACTTTTTTATGATGTAACATTTGGTATGTTTATTGGACAACATACAGTAGCGTACATACTTATTGGTTATGTATGTGGTAAGTTTAATAAGAATTTTTACAGAGAAAATTTTATTATGCCATTCTTCTGTACCCTTTTTAGTAGTTTATTTATGAGCTGTAGTTCCATGTTTATTTATGTTATGCGTGGAAAAGCCAATTTACTCTTTTTCCTTAAGGCACTAGTTATTCCAGAAGTTATTTATACAGTTACATTATCTTTAGTTCTTTATCAACTGATTTATCTAATTAATGAAAGGTTAGAACTAAGAGAAAAGAAAACAAGGAATATATTTTAAGTACAGGAGGGGCATATGAAAAAGAAAACAAATAAAATCCTCCATATGTTATCAGAACGTCTTTTCTTAATGTATTTAGGTGTATGCGTTTTATTTCTTGTTATTGTAGGGAAATTTTATCAGCTTCAGATTATTGAACATGATAAATATGCAAACAATTTAAGAGCAAGTGTAGAACGTGTTATTGATATAACAGCACCGAGGGGGCTTATTTATGACAGATACGGTAGACCTCTTGCTATTAATAAACCAACTAATGTAGTGCGTTTAGACCAACAAGTTAAGATGGATAAAGAAAAACTCAACCAAGTTTTGTTAGAACTTGCCCTTTTACTTGAGAAAAATGGTGATACTTATGAGGATAATATTCCTATTAGTAAAAGTACACCTTTTGAGTATACAGAAAGTAAGACAAGCATTAATCAGTTTATGTATTCCATTCCTTATAATGATGAAAAACATAGACAAGAACTTTTACAGAAATCAGCAAGTGAAATTATTGATTATTTAAAAGTTAAATATGATATTAAAAACATGACCGATGAAGAAGCTAGAAAAGTCATTGCCCTTCGCACAGAAATCTACAAAGTAGCTTATAGCAAATATAAACCGGTAGAACTTGCAACACATGTTTCAGATGAAACCATTGCCTACTTAGAAGAACATCATGATGATTTCCCAAGTATACTGGTAGATGTAGCGCCGGTAAGATACTATACAGAACCAGAGGTATTAGGAAACCTACTAGGTTATACCAGAACCATTACAGAAGCTCAGTATGAGGAAATGAAAGATGAAGGATATGACAAAGATGATATTGTAGGGCATGAAGGTATTGAAAAGACTATGGAAAGTGAGCTTCGAGGTCAAAAGGGTGTAGAACGCGTTGAAGTTGATAACGTAGGAAGACGTGTACACACTATAGAAAAAGATGAGGCTATTCCAGGAAATGATGTGTTTTTAACTATTGATTTAGACCTTCAGAAAGTAGCTTATGAAAGTACTGAGAGAAACCTAAGTGAAGCTTTAATTGAAAGACTTAAAGGTGGAAATGATAAGGTTGAGGCAGTATCGAGTAAAGAAATGATTGTTTCTATGCTAGAAAGTAGTCAGCTTAATCTGAAGCAAATGGATGAAGCTAAAGAAGATAGTATACAAAAGCAGCTTTATACAAGACTTATGGAAAAATACAATAGCCTAGATGCAGTTATTAAGGAAACTATGAATGCACTTGATCTCCTTATTCAACTTGTAGATGAAGAAACAGGAGATTTTACTGAAAAAGAAATTCTTCTTGCACTTAATGAACAAGGCGCACTTAACTTGTCAGAACAAACAGTTACTAACTTTATGAACAATCGACAAGGTACAACGGAAGCAACCTTAATTCAGCAACTTGAAACAGGAGGGCTAAAGCCAAACCAGATGTCTATTATGCCATCTAGTGCTGCAAGCGTAGTTGTAGATGTGCATACAGGAGAAGTACTCGCCTTAGTAGGTTACCCATCTTATGATGCTAATCAAATGACTACTAACTTTAACCGTTATTATAACACACTTTTTGATAGCAGGAGTATGCTATGGAATAGGGCACTTATGACAGCGAAGGCACCAGGATCTACTTTTAAAATGATTACAGGTATTGCAGGGCTTGAAGAAGGAGTAGTTACACCTGACACTCTGATTTATGATACCGGTGTATATGAAAAAGTAGGAACACCTGCTCCAAAATGTTGGATTCACACTAATACAGGTGGTGGACACGGTAATACTAATCTTAATAAAGCATTAGAAGTATCTTGTAACTATTACTTCTATGAGGTAGCTTATCGTTTAGGATTAAAAGGCAAAACACCTTATGGTGGGATTGATATGCTCACTAAATATGTAGAGATGTTTGGACTAGATAAGAAGACAGGTATCGAACTTGCAGAGTCACCTCCAAATATTTCAACACCCTATAACTTAGTTAAAAATCAAGTAGCTGAGCAATTTTCTATTTTAAGAAAAGCAGAAGAAGAGCGTATGGCAGGATATGTAGAAGATGTACTAGCTGAAATGGAGAAAGGCATTTATCCAATTGTTTCACAAAGTGGGCCTTCTTTAAACGAGCAAATTGATTATTTAGCCCAGTACGAGCTCAAAAGACAGTTGGAGCCTGTATTGCAAGATGGTTTTGAAGATCATTTAGAAAGTCTGATTGAAAATGCCTATAAACAAATACAGCTTAGCCTTCAAACTAAGTCTAATGAATATCTAGAAAAAATACTTCAAGGAACGATTAATGATACACAAGAAAAATCTTTAAAAAATAAAGCTAAAGTTCAAATTACAGAGGTCATAGGTGAGATGATTTCAGATCATCTAGATACACAAATTAAAGAAATTGTAGATAAGATAGATGTTTATGATATTTTAGATAGCTATGAATATGCTTATAATACACTTTATAATAGACAGTTTAAAACAGACCCTAATGGAGAAATTGTGAAAGAAGTTAAAAGACGTCTTGAAACTTTGGATGAGGATGAAGCAATTTATCGTGGTTATTTGATAGAAAAAGTGAAAAGTAACTTAATTACCTCTATTACAAATGAAATTTTGTCAGGATTAAGATTAGATTGGAAAGAGGGTACAACTGTCCGTACAGCTATTGGACAAGGTGATAATGCCTTCACACCGCTGCAGATGGCTCGCTATATTGCAGCCCTTGCAAATGGTAAAAATGTACATGACTTGCGTGTTATTAGTGGAATCAATCAGGTTAAAGAAGATCTAGGCTATATGGCTACTGATCCTGTAGTATATAATACTTTAAATCTTAAAGCCTCAACACTAGAACATATTTATGAAGGTATGTATGCTGTAACACATGGTACACTTGGTTCAGCCCGTCATACATTTAAAGACTTTGAGATAGAAGTAGCAGGTAAAACGGGAACTGCGCAGGAAGGTAAATATGAACATAGTTGGTTTGTAGGTTTTGCACCATATAAAGATCCACAGATTGCAGTCGTAACAACTGTATACAATGCAAATGGACAAGGAACTTATGGCCAGCTTATTGCAAGAGATATTTTGACAGAGTACTTTAGTTTAGGTAAAGAAGTGCCCAAAATGACATTAGATAATATGTTTGTTGAATAAAGGGGGAGACGTAATATGGAAAACCTTGTAGTGTTTAAAGGCTCTATAGATGGAATTACAGTCATGCTTGATGCACATGCACCTTTTGATGAACTATTAGATAACTTTATAACCAAGCTAGAAAGTTCAAAAAAGTTTTTTAGTGGTGCAAAAGTTAATATGCGTTTTAAAGGCAGAAAGCTTTCTAAAGAGCAGCAAGATGAGCTTATGAGCTTACTTGCCAATCAGAATATCTTAAATGTAGCCTTTATCCATGAATTTGAACAAAGTAGTAGTGATAAAAGAGAAGACTATTTGAAATGGATTGGTGAAGAGCTAGAAAGGCCTAATGTTTCTTTAACTAAATATCATTATGGTATTGTTCGTTCAGGTCAACATATAGACTTTGCCGGGAGTGTTGTTGTAATAGGGGATATTAACCCCGGCGGGGTCATTACAGCAGGTGGTAATGTAATTGTAATGGGAACCTTGAATGGGAAAGTCCATGCAGGACTTGATGAGAAATTTAAAACCCCTTTTATACTGGCTAACCATATGTATCCCATGCAGATTGGTATTCGAAATGTGATTGCACAGTCACCAGAGGGAGAGAGTGTAAGCCGGATGAAGGATGAAATGCCACAGATAGCCTATGTGAATGAAGATCAAATATATGTAGAAGAAATAGATTTTAAAACGCTTAATCATATGATAGAATAAGATAACAGAAAGAATAAGAGGGGGAAAAACATGAGTCAAGTAATCGTAGTTACATCAGGTAAAGGCGGCGTAGGTAAGACGACAACATCTGCTAATATTGGTACTGCATTAAACTTATTAGGAAAGAAAGTTGTTCTTTTAGATGCAGATATTGGTCTTAGAAATTTAGATGTGGTTATGGGTCTTGAAAATCGCATTGTCTATGATTTAGTAGATGTTGTAGAAGGCAGATGCCGTATTAAACAAGCACTTATTAAGGACAAGCGTTATGAAGGGCTCTACCTATTACCTGCTGCACAGACAAGAGATAAAGATGCAGTAAGCCCTGAGCAAATGAAAAAACTTTGTGATACATTAAAAGAAGATTTTGACTATATTATTGTAGACTGCCCAGCAGGTATTGAACAAGGCTTTAAAAATGCCGTAGCAGGAGCTGATCGTGCACTTGTTGTAACAACACCAGAGGTGTCAGCTGTACGTGATGCAGACCGTATTATTGGATTGCTAGAAGCAAATGGCATTTCGAATATTCAGCTTATTATTAACCGAGTACGTATGAATATGGTTAAACGTGGTGATATGATGGCTATGGATGATGTAGTAGAAATCCTTGCAATTAACCTTCTTGGTGTTGTGCCAGATGATGAAAATATCGTTATTACAACCAATAGAGGAGAACCAGCAGTATCTGATAAAAATGCTTTAGCAGGTAAAGCATTTAGAAATATTGCAGACCGTATTGAAGGAAATGAAGTACCATTTTTAGATTTAGATATGGACAATGGTTTTTTAGGTAAGCTTAAAAAAATATTTGGTTTTAATAACTAAAATAAGCAAAGAGGGTGAAAAGGGATGCTGGATTTTAGTCAACTATTTGGTAGAAAAAATCAGTCAAGTCATGTTGCAAAAGATAGGTTAAAACTTGTACTTATTCATGACCGTATGAACTGTTCAACAGAACTTCTAGAAATGATGCGTTCTGATATTATTGCTGTTATTTCAAAATATGTAGATATTGATACAGATGAATTTAATATTGAGGTATCTTCTCTGGAATGTGATAAAGAAGGGAATAAAGCACCTGTTTTGTCAGCTAATATTCCAATTAAAAATTTAAAAAAAGTAAGATAACTAAGAAAGGTAAAGTTAGAACATGTTCAATTTTAAGAGAGAACATCTAAAGAAGATAGATTATTGGCTTGTACTATGCATATTTGCACTAGTAGGGATTGGTATGCTTGCCATCAGTAGTGCAACTTCTTATTCGGGTGATATAGATATATTAAGATCTCAATTTCTGTTCTTTATAGCAGGGCTTGGACTTATGGTTTTGGCTATGTCTATAGACTATCACCTATTAGGAGAATGGTATTTGCCTATTTATATTTTGATGAATATTGTACTGATTGCTGTATTCTTCCTTGGTAAAAATGTTAACGGAGCGACAAGATGGATCCAAGTTGGTCCTATGACTATACAGCCTTCTGAATTTGCCAAGATTGGTTGTATTTTATGTACAGCAAAAATGTTAGAGAAGTATAATGATAAAATAAATAGTATTCCTTCTCTTCTTATTATTGGACTATTTCATTTTGTGCCTTTTATTCTTGTAAATAGACAGCCCAATTTATCAACCAGTCTTGTCATTTTAGGGATTCTAGTGATACAATTATTTATAAGTAAACTAGACTTTAAAGTAATGCTTACGACGGTAGGGATAGGCACCTTAGTGTTAGGTATTGCACTGGCCTATATTATTGGGAATCCAAATCAAAAACTTCTTCCAGATTATCAACGTAACCGTATTGTGACTAAAATACAGGGGGGAGATAACCTGGCAGAAAACTATCAAACGAATCAGTCCGTTCATGCTATTGGTTCAGGAGGACTTGAGGGGAAAGGTTTATATCAAGGTGCTATTAGTCAGCTGAATTACTTACCAGAGTCTCATAATGACTTTATTGTAGCCATTATTGCAGAGGAGTTTGGTTTTATAGGTATATTAATCGTACTAGGTATTATTCTCTTTATGATTGCTAGGGGGCTTTGGATTGCACATGCTGCTCCGGATAATTTTGGTAGATTTATTATTGCAGGCTATATGGGTATGATTGCCATGCAAACCTTTGTAAATATGGGGGTTGTAACAAGCTTATTACCTAATACAGGCTTACCTTTACCTTTTATTAGCTATGGTGGAAGCTCATTATGGGCGAATATGATTGGTATAGGATTAGTGTTAAATGTTGGGATGAGAAAAGAAAAATCAATGTTTTAGGAGGTAAGTTGATGAATATCGGACTTATAGCACATGATGCTAAAAAGAAACTTATGGAAAACTTTACAATTGCCTACAGACATATATTAGCGAAACACACTTTATATGCCACAGGCACAACAGGTAGGTTAGTAGAAGAAGCAACTAACTTAAATATTTACAAATATTTAGCAGGTCATCTGGGTGGTGCACAGCAGCTTGGCGCTCAAATTGCACACAACCAGTTAGATATGGTTATTTTCTTAAGAGACCCTGTTACTCAAAAAGTACATGAGCCAGACGTGGGTGCTTTAGAGAGACTATGTGATATCCATAATATTCCTATAGCGACCAATCTCGCAACAGCTGAACTTTTAGTGAAAGCTCTTGAAAGAGGAGACTTAAGCTGGAGAGAAGTTGTAAGATAAAAAAGACTTAAACAAGTCTTTTTTTTATGGATATTTATAGATGCTAAACTAAGGTTTAAATATAAAAGGAATACAACACGTATTTCATTAATTGGAGGACAAAAATGACTATTTTATCAGATCATATTTTAAAGCAAGTTGATAAGCCAGCCAGATATATTGGTGGCGAAATTAATGCCTATAACAAAGAATTATCTCAAATAGATATACGCTTTGCTTTTGCATTTCCAGATGTTTATGAAGTGGGGATGAGCCACTTAGGAATGCAAATTCTTTACCATTTCTTAAATCGACGTGAAGATACATTCTGTGAACGTGTTTTCTCACCATGGGTAGACATGGAGAAAATCATGAGAGAAAAACAAATGCCACTTTTCTCTTTAGAAACACATTCACCTATTAAAGATTTTGATTTTGTAGGTTTTACACTTCAATACGAAATGAGTTATACAAATATCTTAAATATGCTTGATTTAGCAGGTATTCCACTTTTAAGTAAAGATAGAAAAGAGGATGATCCAATTATTGTAGCAGGTGGTCCATGTGCGTATAACCCAGAACCTCTTGCACCATTTATAGACTTCTTCTATATTGGTGAAGGAGAACTTGCTTATGATGAGATTCTTGACCTTTACAAAGCATATAAACAAGAAGGACGTACAAGAACTGAATTTTTAGAAGCACTTCTTGAAATTGAAGGAATGTATGTACCTTGTTTCTATGAAGAGGTTTATAAAGAAGATGGAACAATTTTAGAGAAGAAACCACTTCATCCAAAAGCAAAAACAAAAATTCGTAAACTCATTATGCCAGATATGGATGATGTATATTATCCAACAACACAAGTTATTCCTTGGATTCAAGCGGTACATGATCGTGTAACACTCGAAATGTTTAGAGGTTGTTTAAGAGGTTGCCGTTTCTGTCAGGCAGGTATGATCTATCGTCCAGTACGTGAAAAGTCGAAAGATGTACTTTTAGGCTATGCAGAAAAACTTTTAGCTTCTACAGGATATGAAGAAATCAGTTTAGCATCTCTTAGTACAAGTGACTATAAAGATCTAGAACCATTTGCAAATGAACTTGTAGAACTTTGCGAGAAAGAATGTGTTAATATTTCTCTGCCATCACTTCGTATTGATGCTTTCTCTGTAGATCTTATGCAAAAAGTACAAGAAGTAAGAAAGAGCAGCTTAACTTTCGCACCAGAAGCTGGGACTCAGCGTATGCGTGATGTAATCAATAAAAATATTACAGAGGAAGAAATTTTAAGAGGATGTGACCTTGCCTTTAATGGAGGCTGGAATCGCGTTAAACTTTACTTCATGCTAGGACTTCCAGGTGAAACACCTGAAGATGTAGTAGGTATTGCAAACCTTGCTGAAAGTATTGTAAACACATACTACAATATTGATAAGTCTAAACGCCAAGGAGCACTTCAACTTGTTGTAAGTACATCTTGTTTCGTACCAAAAGCCTTTACACCATTCCAATGGGAACCACAAGATACATGTGAAAGTTTCATTGAGAAACATGTTATGCTTAAACGTGCTATTTCAAGCAAACAAATTAAATACAATCACCATGATGCTAAAACAAGTGTATTAGAAGCTGTTATTGCAAGAGGAGATAGAAGGGTAGCAGGTCTTATTTATGAGGCATTTAAATTAGGTTGTACATTTGATAGCTGGAGTGAACATTTTGATGGAGAGAAATGGAATGAAGCAGCACGTCTTTCAAATGTAGACTTTGCTTTCTATGCGAATAGAAGACGTGAATATGATGAAGTATTCCCATGGGATCATATTGATATTGGTGTAACAAAGAACTTCCTTATCCGTGAGAGCAAAAAAGCCCATGAAGCTGTAACAACACCACAATGTCGCGAGAAGTGTTCTGGATGTGGGGCAAGTAAGTTTAACAAAGGAGTATGTTATGAGAACTAGATTAAAATTTACAAAACAAGGCTATGTAAAATTTGTAGGTCATTTAGATACAATCAGAATGTTCCAAAGAGCAATTAGAGTAGCGCGTCTTCCAATTTCTTATTCACAAGGATTTAATCCACATGCAAAAGTATTCTTTGCCCTTCCTTTATCAGTAGGTGTAGGAAGTTGTGGGGAGTATATGGACATGCTTACGGATACAGATATTCATGTAGAAGAGGCTGTAGCAACTTTAAATACTATTTTACCAGAAGGTATTAAAATTGTAGAAGCTTCAGTGATTAAAGAGGGAACACCTTCTCTTATGAGCTTAGTAACAGCTGCAGATTACCGCATCACTTTTGAAAAGAATCAGCTTACACCTGAACAAATTGAAGGTGCAAAAAAAAGATTAGATGCTTCTGAACTTGTTGTACTGAAAAAAGGTAAGAAGAAAACAAAAGAGGTAGATATTAAACCCCTTATTCATCATGTGGAGATTAAAGAAGAGGATGGCACAATTTTTGAAGTAAGGATTGCGGCAGGCAGTATGGAAAACTTAAATGTAGACCTTCTTTTAAAATCTTTATTACAAGTAGAACTTGAAGGTATGGTTTATACTATAGAGAGAGAAGAGCTCTATGCAACTACAGAAGAAGGGCATCTTAAGCCGTTAAGCGAGGTTGGAGCAGAAAATGCATAAGCAAATCCTTATTGATGATGCTTTAAGTTTTATGCGCATTGGGATACTGAGTGAAGGTACTTTACATCAAGTTTATATACAAGATGAAGAAGATGTGCTTAGTCAAAATACAGTAGTGCAAGGACAGGTTCAAAAAGTTGTAAAGAATCTTAAAGCAGCTTTTATTGACTTTGGAAAAGATAAGAATGGTCTTTTGCATTTTTCAGGGGTACCTGAAACTTATCTTAAGCATTTACAACCAGGTATGCGGCTACCTGTTCAAGTCCAAAAAGAGAATAAAGGTGAAAAAGGAGACCGTCTAACAGCAATGGTCAGTATACAGGGTTACTATTTAGTGGCCCTTCCTTTTGAAACAGGTATTCAAATTTCTAAAAAAATTAAAGATAAGCATATAAAAGCAGAGCTAAAAAGTTGGATTGAAGAAGTAGCTTTAGAGGACGTAGGCTTTATTGTACGTACGAATGCAGAGAAAGCTTCTAAAGAAGAGCTGATAGATGAAGCAGCTTTTTTGCTTGAGAAAGTAACTCAATTTAGAAAAATGAAAGATGCCATGCAAAAAGGGACAACACTTATAGAAATGGACTCTCTGTATTGGCAAGTTATTAAAGAACATGTAACACCAGAAGATTCAGTGGAGATTATTTGTAATAATGATCAGATTTTAAAGGATGTAGAAGAAAGACAGAAAGTGTTCTTAAAAAATGTAGAGTTCACTTATAAAGTTTATCCTTATTGTGAGAATATTTTTAGACTGTTTAGTATAGAAAAAGATTTTATGGATATACTCAAGAGAAAGATTTGGCTTAAAAATGGTGGTAATATTGTAGTAGACTATACGGAAGCTATGACTGTAATTGATGTCAATAGTGCTAAAGCTATAGAAGGTAAGAATAGTAACGTGGCAGTACGTAAGCTAAATGAGTTAGCTATAGAAGAAAGTCTTTATCAGATTATGAGACGCAATTTATCAGGTATTATTATTATAGATTTAGTAGATCTTAAGTCAAAGGAAGATCGTATACAGCTTTATGAATTTGCTAAGAAGCGTTTTATGGCATTAGATGGAAGACGTTCTAAGATCTACCCCCTTACTGAATTAGATTTACTGCAAATTACACGTACTAAGAAGTACCTGCCTATTCATCAAAAGCTTAAAACTGCTGAGGGAGAATACCATTTTAATTATATCTTTTTTGAGATTGAACAAAAAATCAAGCTAACTGCAAGTGAAACAGCTATGAAACAAATCTATCTTTATGGTCATAGTGAACTTTTAACTTGGATTAAAACTACCGAGAGGGATAGACTTATAGAGGAAACTTATGGTATTAAACTTCATCTTATAGAGAAAACGTCACTTTCAAAAAGAAGTTATGAAATTAAATATCATCTTGCATAAATAAGTTGACATGATACAAGTAGTATGATATATTAATGAAGTGTTTTAGCCGCACGGAGAGGTTTTGAAACTATTTATAGTACCACATCCGGCGAGTTTACGGTTTAAGGAGGTGTACAGATGTACGCAATTATTGAAACAGGTGGCAAACAATACAAAGTTGAAGTTGGCACAAGCTTATTCGTTGAAAAATTAAACGTAGCAGCTGGTGAAACAGTTACTTTCGACAAAGTATTAGTTGTATCTAAAGATGACAAAGTTGTAGTAGGTAGCCCTATTGTTGCAGGTGCAGCAGTTAAGGCTGAGGTTGTAGAAGAAGGCAAAGGTCCTAAGATCATTGTTTACAAATACAAATCTAAAAAATCTTACCACAAAAAACAAGGTCATCGTCAACCTTTCACAAAAGTGAAAATTACTGCTATTGAAGCGTAATTCCTATGATTCGAGTAGACCTTTATTATGATAAAGAATATCTAACAGGCTTTAGATTATCTGGACATGCAGGCTATGCTGACCATGGACAGGATATTGTCTGTAGTGCTGTGAGTGTTCTTGTGATTAATACTATTAATGCAATAGAAGCATTAACTACCGAAATCGTTACACTAAACAGTGTAAAACAGTCTGAGGGCATTATTGATTGTGCTTTTCCGAAGCGTAAGCAGGGTGCACCAGATGAAAAAGCAACGCTTCTTTTAGAGGCGATGCTAATGGGCCTTAGGTCTGTTGAACAAATGTACGGAGAATACATTATCATAAAAAATAAATCACTTTAAAACTCAGGAGGTGGATTAAATGATGCGTTTAGACCTTCAGTTTTTTGCTCATAAAAAAGGGGTTGGATCTACAAAAAATGGTCGTGACTCTGAATCAAAACGCTTAGGCGCTAAAAGAGCAGATGGACAAATCGTAAAAGCTGGTAACATCTTATATCGTCAAAGAGGTACTAAAATTCATCCAGGCGTTAACGTAGGCCGTGGTGGAGATGATACTCTTTTTGCTTTAGTTGATGGTAGAGTTAAATTTGAACGTAAAGGCAGAGACAAAAAACAAGTTTCTGTATATCCAGTAGCACAAGAAGCGTAATAGAGATATACTTGAAGGTTTCAACATCTGTTGAAACCTTCTTTTTATTAAGAGAGTGAAAAATAAATTTTAACATACACTATAGATGAAAGGAGTGAGACAATGTTCGTAGATAACGTGAAAATATTTGTTAAATCAGGAAAAGGCGGAGATGGACATGTTTCTTTTAGAAGAGAGAAATATGTACCAAATGGTGGTCCAGACGGTGGAGATGGAGGCCGTGGTGGACATATCATTTTCCAAGTTGACCCTGGTATGAATACTTTAATGAACTTTAGGCATAAAAGACACTATAAAGCTGAAAACGGTGAAGATGGAGGCAAAAAACGTTGCCATGGTAAAGATGGAGCGGATTTAATTATAAAAGTTCCACAAGGAACTGTTATAAAAGAAGCAGAGACCGGAAAAATTATTGCTGACCTTCACAAAGTTGATGATAAACAAGTTATCTTCAGAGGCGGTTACGGTGGTCGTGGTAATCAGCATTTTGCTACACCAACAAGACAGGCACCAAAATATGCAGAAAAAGGCCGTCCTGCTAAAGAATATTGGGTTACACTTGAGCTAAAAATGATTGCGGATGTAGGTCTTGTGGGCTATCCAAATGTAGGGAAGTCTACACTACTTTCAATGGTAAGTAATGCACAGCCTAAAATTGCAAATTACCATTTTACAACTTTATCACCAAACTTAGGAGTTGTCTCTAATCAATATGGCAAACAATTCGTTATGGCTGATATTCCTGGACTTATTGAAGGGGCTGCCGAAGGTGTAGGTCTTGGACATGACTTCTTACGACACGTAGAACGTACAAAAGTACTTGTGCATGTAGTAGATGCTTCAGGAAGTGAAGGACGTGACCCAGTTGAAGATATTCATGCAATCCAAAGAGAATTGAATCAATATAATCCTGAGATTATTGAGACTAAACCACAAATTATCGCAGCGAATAAGATGGATATTGAAGGAGCTGAAGAAAATCTTGAGCGTCTTAAAGAAGTTTTTGAACCAGAAGGGCTTAAAGTGATTCCAATTTCAGCAGCAGCAAATGATAATTTACAAGTTTTATTAGAAGATGTAAGTAACCTACTTGCAACTGTGCCAGATGAAGTTATTGTATTTGAGCCTGACTTTGAAGAAGAGCAAACAATTGACCATGAAGCCTTTACAATTAATAATGAAGAAGAAGGTTACTTCATTGTTGAAGGTGTAGGTGTAGAGAAGATGATAGGTTATACTTCACTAGATACAGAAAAAGGGTTTGCATTCTTCCAGAAATATCTGCGTGAACGAGGTATTATTGATGCACTTGAAGAAGCTGGCATCCAAGAAGGTGATACAGTACGTATTTATGACCTTGAATTTGAATATTATAAATAGAGAAGGAATGTACCTATGAAAACAATTACAAGCAAACAAAGAGCTTATTTAAAATCTATTGCTCAAACAGTAGAGCCGATTTTCCAAATTGGTAAAAATGGTTTAACACCAGAAGTTACAGAAGCTATTTTACTTGCATTGGATGCAAGAGAAATTGTAAAAATTTCTGTTTTAAATAACTGTTTAGAAGATCCAAAAGAAATGTGTCAAGTACTTAGTGAACGTACACATTCTATACCAGTACAAGTTATCGGAAAGAAAATTGTACTTTATAAACCAGCAAAGAAAAACCCTAAAATTACATTACCTTCATAATATATGGCGCTACTTTATGTAGCGTCATCATTATCAATAAGGATAAACTTTAAAAGGAGAGACTTAGGATGAAAATTGCTATTATGGGTGGAACATTTGATCCTATACATATGGGACATTTAGTAACAGCAGAAGCAGTAAGACATGAATTTAAAATTGATGAAGTACTCTTTGTGCCTACAGGAAACCCACCACATAAAGCGGGTATGGGAATTACACCAGCAGAACAGCGTTATTTAATGACTGTCTTGGCTACAGCAGCAAATGCTCACTTTAATGTATCTCGTATTGAGATTGATAGGAAGGGAACAACTTATACGATTGATACTATTAAGGAACTACGTACTTTATACGGCCCAGATACACAGCTATACTTTATTACAGGAGCAGATGCTGTACATGAAATTCTGACATGGAAAAATTCTGAAGAGCTTCTGCAAATGTGTACTTTTGTAGCGGTAACAAGGCCAGGCTATAAAAAACAGCAGCTTATTACACATATTGATGAATTACGTAGTCAGTATCATTCAAGTATTAAATTTTTAGAAGTGCCAGCACTCGCTATTTCATCTTCGGATATTAGAGCACGTGTGAAGAATGAGGCTCCTATTAAATATCTTGTAACAAGTGCTGTCGAAAACTATATTTATAAACATAAACTCTATACCCATCCAGTATCCTTGAATAAAGGCCTTATTACAAAAATGAGCGAGTATGTAAGACGTATACTGTCAGAAAAGAGATATGAACATACAAAAGGTGTAGTAGAGATGGCAACAGAACTTGCTAATCTTCATAATATCAGTACAGATAAAGCCTTTATTGCAGCTCTATTCCATGATATTGCAAAAGAAATGCATATGCAGGAAGCTTTAGCTATTTGTGAGAATGAAGGCATTGTACTAGATGAATTTGAAAGAGAGCATCCTCACATTATACATGGCAAAATTGGTGCACTACTTCTTGAAAAAGAGTGGGGTATACATGATCAAGATATCTTAAATAGTATTCGTTCTCATACAATAGGGAGAGAACATATGACAGATTTAGAGAAGATTATTTATCTTGCAGATATGGTAGAGAGAGGGCGAAAACCTTATCCTGGTATTGAAGAAATAAGAAGACTTGCAAAATATGATTTAAATAAGGCCATGTATATAGCATTAACAAGATCAAAAGACTATGTTGTAAATCATCAGAAACAGTCTATGCATCCTATAACAGATATTTTAATCAAGGAGTATGCGTTATACTAAAAAGACATTTTTAGAATAAGTGTTATTTAAGAAAGGAGTTTTAGACTATTGCATAACGAATCTATTTTACTAGCACAAAAAATTTATCACATTTTAGATAATAAAAAACTTGATGATATACAAGTGTTAGATGTTCATGAGATTACAACACTTGCAGATATTTTTATTATTGTAACGGGAAGTAATACAAGACAAACAAAAGCTTTAGTGGATGAATTAGAAGATGCATTATCTGAAGAAAATATAGAAGTGATTCAAAAAGAAGGCTATCAGACAGCTAACTGGATCTTAATGGATTATGGTAATGTCATTGTACATGTTCTATATAAAGAAGATGCAGAATTCTATGGTCTGGATAGACTTTGGCAAGATGGTAAAACAATTCTTTTCTAAAAATAAAAGGATGCTACAAAAAATGATATGCTCCCCTTAAGGTAGACAGTTTAAATAATAAAACTGTTATCTTAAGGAGGAGCATTTTTCATGGGAAGAAAATCAAAAATTTCATATGAAATAAAAATAGATGTTGTTAAAA
>NZ_JACRSY010000010.1 GCF_014384995.1 Zhenhengia yiwuensis
CTTCTCCATTTAGATATGCCTGAACTACTTTTTTCTTAAATTCAAAACTATATTTTGCCATAAAAAGACTGACCCCCATAAGTTAGATTTTTTAGGTCTAACTTATGGGGGTCAGTTCAATAAATAAGGCGTTTTTTATTATGCAAAAATAATAGGTAACTCTTTAATAGAGTCTGTAACAGTCATTTGAGCCATATGAACGTTTTATATACGCATATCTTTTTGCTGCTAGAGAGTTTCTTAGAATGAGCAAAAATTTTTGGATGTTTTCAAGTATCGCCATAGATATATCCCCTTTTATTTCAGTGTGTTGAATATTATAATGATTTCTGATGTTTTTGGTAATAAGACTTACCTTTTAAACTGCTTAGGAGTACGTTATAATAGACAAATAGAGGTATTACCTAGAAAGGATAGAAGAATGAATTTAGAATGTAACCAAATTTATTATGGTTTTAAATTAATAGAAGAAAAGAATATTGAAGAAATAGAAGGTAAAGGGCGTATTTTTGAGCATCTTCAAAGTGGAGCAAGGCTGATTCAACTTGAGACGCCAGATACGAATAAAGTATTTACCATGTCTTTTAAGACTTTATCAAAAGATCATAGCGGGGTTGCGCATATAATTGAGCATGCTGTGTGTTGTGCATCACAAAAATATCCTCTTAAGGATACCTTCATAGAGATGGATAAAGGGTCTTTGAACACCAGTTTAAATGCGTGTACATATAAAGATATGACCATGTATTACTGTGCAAGTCAAAATGAAAAAGACCTACTTAATCTTATGGAAGTTTATATGGATTTAGTTTTCCATCCTTTAATTAAAGAGCGTGAATCTATTTTTAAACAAGAAGGATGGCATTATGTTTTAGAAGATGTATCAGAGGCGATTACCTATAATGGTATTGTCTACAATGAAATGAAGGGGGATTATGCAGAGCCTTCTACAAGACTGGAAGCTGCTATTCATGAAGCACTTTTTCCTGATACATGTTACCGTTATGATTCAGGTGGGAAGCCAGAGGCTATTACGCATTTAACAAGAGAGGCTTTTTTAGCCTTTTATGACCAGCATTATAAGCCGGCTAATTGTACTTTGTTCTTATATGGGGATGGGGATTTAATGAAACAGCTTGCCTTATTAGATGAAAAGTGTTTAAAGGATTTTTCAACTAGCAAGGTTTCTATGTCAATTCCTCTTCAAGAAACGTTCAAAAAGCCTAAGAAGGTAAATACTTATTATCCTATTACAGAAGAAGAGTGTATAGAAGATAAGACCATATGCTGTTTAAGTTTTGTGACAAAAGAGATTGAAGATGTGGAGACACGTATTGCTTTTGAAATACTTGAGCATATGTTACTAAAAAGTTCAGCTTCTCCTTTAACAAAGGAGCTCATCAGTGAGAAAGGCTTAGGGCAAACACTTGAAGAGGCTGGTTATGATACAGGAAAGAGACAACCTACTTTTTCTATTGTATTAAATGGAAGTAAGAGTGAGCATGCAGAGATGTTTAAAAAAACTGTATTTGAGGTGCTGCATAGACTTGTAACAGAAGGCATAGAAAAAGACCTGATAGATGCAGCCCTATCGGTTGTCAGCTTTGGTCTTCAAGAAGGTGACACACCTTGGGAGGCAAAAGGCGTTATTTATAGTGAAGAAGTACAAATGAGTGTGCTGTATGACCAACATCCTTTTAGACATTTAACTTATAAAAAGCATCTCCAGCATATACAAGAGCAAAAAGATAAGGGATATTTTGAAAGCTTAATTAAGCAGTATTTTCTAGATAATCCTCATTATGCTTTTATCATATTAGAGCCAAGTTATACACTTGAGGGAGAGGAAGAAGAAAGGCTTACAAAACAACTTGAAGCTTATAGGGAAACTTTATCAGAAGAAGACCTAGAGGCACTTATTGAAATGAATGCTAAATTAGATGCAGAACAAGATGAGCCGAATACTAAAGAAGCTTTAGCCCTACTCCCTCATTTAAGTGCGAGAGATTTAAAGCGTGAAGTATCTCAAGTAGTGATTAAAGAGGTGCAGTTAGAAGATGCTATACTTTATTTTAATCCAGAATATACAGGGCCTATTAGTTATCTCCATTTTCTTTTCGATACATCTCATGTTAAGCAGGAGCAACTACCCTATTTAGGCTTGCTTGCTAATCTTCTTACTTATGTAAGTACAAAGCATTATACGTATAATACCCTTGAAAATGAAATTAACAAGCAAACAGGTGGTCTGAACTGTTCTGTTAATGCTTATGCGCATTATGAGGACACTTGTTCTTATAAGCCATACTTTAAGATTTCATGCAAAGTTTTAAATGAGAAATTGCCTGTACTTCCTGATCTACTGAAGGAGATTACATTAAATAGTATCTTTAGTGAAAAGGATAAGATCAAAGAAATTATAGGTATGATGAAGTATGAGATTGAAAGAAGCTTTACAAGTTCACCAGAGTATAGAGCGACTAGAAGACTCTATACTTATTTTTCAGATGCAGCACTCTATGAAGATCATGTATCAGGTATGGTATACTATGTATTCCTAAAAGAACAGTATGAAAACTTTGATAGCTGTTGTGAGAAGCTTATGGATACGCTTACACAGCTTTATCATAGCATTATGCAAAGAAAAGCTCTTAAAATCAGTGTAACAGCAGAAGAACATGAGTATGAAATGTTAAAAGGGAAACTTGAAGATTTTGTAAAAGCGCTGCCAAGTATAGAGTCTAAAAAAGCAACTTATACTTTTGAAAGAACCATTCGAAATGAAGCCTATGTAACTTCAAGTAGTGTGCAAGCTATTGTGAGCGGATTTAACTTTAAACAGCTAGAGTACACTTTCCATGGGGCACTTCATATAGCAAGTCATATTTTAGACAGTACGTATCTTTGGGATAAAGTACGTCTTCAAGGAGGTGCTTATGGTGCGAGTATGATGCTTAGCCGAGATGGTAATATGGTACTTTCGTCTTATTGTGATCCAGGACTTGGTGAAACATTAGAAATCTTTAAAGGTATTGGGCATTATCTTGAAACCTTAGTCCTAGAAGAAGATGAACTAGAAAAATATAAGATTGGTACGATAGGTGGGTTAGATATGCCACTTACTATGGAGCAAAAGAGTGAACGAGCACTGATTTATAGCTTGTGCCAAGTCGAGTATGAAAAGTTACAAAGAGAGCGTGATCAAGTACTTGAGGCAACTTTAGAGGATATTCGTGCTCTAGGTAAAATGTTTGAGGCTGTTATGGCAAAGCAGGCTTTATGTGTTATAGGCAATAAAGCCAAAATAATGGAAGAAGCAGGTCTCTTTAAGGAAATTAGGAGTATATAGGCTTTACATTTACTTAAGATATGCTAAAATGAGAAAAGATTAACAGAAGATAGAGGTAAAATCATGACGAATCAAAAAGCACTAGATGTTCTTAAATTATTTTATTTCGGATGTCCAGATATGATGCAACTTGCTAAAAAAGTACGCCTTCCTAGAGAAGAAGTACGTGAAATTCTTAAAAGTGCCAGAAGTTGTGGGCTTATTAACTATAGTACAAATGATTATAATGAAGTTTTTGTAAATGTTAAAAAGCAAAAGTTAGGTGCTTACTTACGTAGTAAAGGTGCGCTAAGATAAACTTAAAAAGCTGATGCATAGCCTTAAAGAAGGAGGTGCATCAGCTTTTCTTTATTTAAGAGCTGTTAGAGAGTATCTGTAAGATAGAGCTCTGCTTGATAGCAGGTCTGGGCAATGTTAAGTAAGTGGTCTGAAATACGTTCAATATCAATAAGCATTTCGCTATAAAGCACACAAGCTTCAGGGGAACAGGAACTTAGATGAAGACGCTCAATTTGATTTTGTCTAAAACTTTGATTCATTTTATCAATGGTCTCTTCGGAGTAGAGTACATAATCTAGAGTTTCGACTCTATGAGTAGGATGGTTAGAGGCAATTTGATGGAAAGTGTCTAGAATGAGGAGACGCATTTGTTGAAGTTCCTTAAGTGTAGGTTCAGATAAGGTAAGGTTTTCATTATGTATACGCTCTTCGTATTGGGCAATATTTAAGGCATGGTCTCCAATACGTTCAATATCTCCTGTAATTTTAAATAAAGCATTTAACATCTTGGCATCTGCAAGAGGCATATCTGTTGCGGAAATTTTGCTGATATAGCGAATGATTTCCATATTTAAATAATCTAGATAGTGTTCATTCTTATAGACTAGATTGAGCTCGTCTATGCTATTTTTAGCTACTGCATCGAAAGCTAAAGTAACATTTTGCGTAGCTAATTTGAACATGCGATGAACTTCTTTGCAAAGCTGAGAAAGAGCAATGGCAGTTGAACCAATTTGATAAGGTTTAACAAATTCAAGCTGCATTTCTGGCTCACTTAAATCTTCTCCAGGAAGAAGTTTCCTTGCAATAGCAGCAAGAAGATTACCAAAAGGTAAAAGGAGTAGGGTTGTTGTAATATTAAAGAGAGTATGGACATTGGCAATTTGTGCAGCAGGTGAATTTGGCGTAAAGTGTGCTACCCAATCTGTAAAAGGTAAAGTTAAAGCAATAGTCACAAAAAGAAGTGTACCAATAATATTAAAGAGCAAATGAATAATAGTAGTACGTTTAGCGTTATGATTGGTGCCGATAGAAGCAATGATAGCCGTAATACATGTACCGATATTTTGCCCAAATAAAATATAAATACTGCTGTTTAGACCAATAAGCCCACTTGAAGCAAGCGTTTGTAAAATACCAATAGAAGCAGAGGAACTTTGAATAAGCGCGGTAAAGAGTGCACCAGCAGCTATACCAAATAGAGGATTTGAGAAGCTGGTCATCATTTTAATAAAGAAGGTAGAGTCACGAAGTGGTACCATGGCATTCCCCATAAAATCCATACCAATAAAGAGAATCCCCAAGCCCGCAATGATTTCACCAATGCATCTGGTACGTTTAGATTTAAAAAATAAGATAATCATAACACCTATAAAGGCAATAAGCGGGGCTAATGCACCAATATCTAGTGCAATAAGTTGCCCTGTAATAGTCGTACCAATATTAGCACCCATAATAACCCATACAGCCTGATTTAAGGTCATGAGTCCAGAGTTAACAAAACCTACAACCATAACAGTAGTTGCAGAAGAACTCTGAATAAGAGCTGTAATAACCATACCTACAAAAACGCCTAGAAACCGATTAGAGGTTAGTTTTTCTAAGATACCTTTTAGTTTATTTCCAGCAGCAGTTTCTAGTCCTTCGCTCATCATTTTCATGCCATAAAGAAAGAGTCCAAGTCCTCCAAGTAGTAACATAAAATCTGTGATTTTCATTAAAAATCCTCCCTATAGATTATAATGATTCCATGTTACCTAGTTTAATAGGAATGAAAATTTAGTACAAATAGCTTTTTAAGTCATTTTAGGCTTGAATAAGCAGTTTTTGTGTAGCTTTTATAAATAAGCTTTAATTTATATTATTTTTCAATAAATATAAAAAATCTATTTATATAAAAAAACAAGCTGAGAAAGGTAGTAAAGAGGCCCAGCTTCTTATTCCTATTATAAGTGCACTGTTAACTTTTTAGCTACCATACAAGTAGGTGTAACTTTATCAGGTCTCCTTACCTCAGCAATAGCAGCAGAAAAATTTGTAGATTTACTTGAAGTGATTGAGGGGAATATCCAGGATAAATAGGACCTAGAGGCTGTTAAAATTGAAAAGCTTGCAGAAGATGTTTAGATTCTCGATGAAAGTGTATCTATTGAAGAGGTTGAGAGGCTATTAGATGTTGATTTGTTTAAGGGAGAAGACTGTGAGACAATAGGGGGTTTTATTATTAAAGAGATTGGTAGGATTTCTTAAAAAGATAGTAGAATTAAACTAGCGCTTAAGGAAGGCTATGAGCTAAGTATTTTAGAAGTAGATAAAAACGTATTAAGAAAGTGACTATTTGCAAGGTCTTAACATAAATAAAGGAGCTTCTTTAAGCAAGCTCCTTTATTGTGTCCATGGACAGCATTTTAATTCTATAAGATCAATGAGTTTAAAGAGGACAAAACCCATAAGACTAAGAGCAATAATACCTGCAAACATTTTAGGGTAGTCTACCATAGACCAGGCATTCATAACGAGGTAACCAATACCATAAGTAGTAGCATAATTTTCAGCAAAAAATAAAGTTGCAATAGCAACACCTAGACTGACTCTTAAAGCTGAAAAAAGTTTAGGGAGAATAGCTGGAAATACAAGGTGTTTAAACTGATCGTAAGGACTAAGCCCTAAACTTTTCATAGACTGAAATAAAGTATAAGGAATTTCTTTTACGCCATCACGGACAGCAAGAAATACTTGAAAAATCATAATAGAGACCATCAGTATAACTTTAGAGGCATCCCCTATACCAAAGAAAATCATAAAAATAGGTAGAAAAGCAACCTTAGGAAGAGGATACAAAATATACGTAATAGGAGAAAGTAACCGGTCTGGTAACGTATAAAGCCCACACAAAATCCCTAAAGGTACTGCAATCATGAGAGAAATCACAAGTGCAAGGAGCATTCGGTATAAACTTGTAATGAGGTGGCGCCACAGTTCAGTTGGAAGGAGTACAAAAAATTTGGTAATGGCTTCAAGCGGTGCAGGTATAACATTAGAGTTTACACATAAACTTAAAACTTGCCATAGAAATAGAATGCTTAAAAGACCATATAAAGTAGGACGAGTAACCAGTTTTTTAAAACGAGTCATGATGAGACCTCCTCTTTAAGGAGCTTGCGAATTTGAAGCACTTGTTCATAAAAAGCAAGCGTTTCTTTAGCTTTTAGATCGCCAAAGAATGGATTCTCTAGAACTGTTTTAATTTGTCCTTTGTCCATAATAACAATTTGTTTACCAAGCAGAACAGCTTCTTCAATATTATGAGTAATGAGTACAAGTGTAGTAGGCTTATGGTGATAAAGTGATAAAATAAGTTCTTGCAGATGTTCTTTATTAAGATCATCTAAAGCTGAAGTTGCTTCATCTAATAAGAGTAAATCAGGTTCACGTACAAGTGTTCGAGCAATACTACAGCGTTGCTTTTGCCCACCACTAAGCTGATGAGGATACTTATTTTGGTACTTTGTAAGTCCTAGTTGATTAAGAACTTCTATTATTTTTTTATGTTTTTGCTCATGAGAAAGTTTAAAGGGAACAAGTGCTAGAGCCACGTTATCATACACTGTTTTCCAAGGTAGAAGACCTAAGTCTTGCAAAATGAGGCCTGTACTTTGGCGAATACCAGCTAATGGTGTTTGATTAATAAGAAGCGATCCTGCTTCGGGTTTATAAAGACCAGCTAAAAGCATAAGGAGCGTTGTTTTACCACATCCAGAAGGACCAATAATAGCACAAGTAGAGTGCTTAGGAATAGTTAAATGAAGGTGATTTAGAACCACCTCCCCTTCATAGGAGAAGGAGAGGTTATAGATATTAATCATTATTTACAAATTTTCCTTCAATAAGGTTACTTGGAACGAGGTTAAGTTCTTGGTTAAGTGTTTCACTAGACCAATCCATTATTTTTTGAATATAAGCTTCTTCTGGTAAGTGTGCTAAGCTATAAGTTGGTAGGATGATATCATCTTGAATAGCTGGATTAAGGTTAAGTTTTTCGATAAGAAGTGTACGTGCTTCATCTGGATTTTCCATAAGGTCCTGAGCAGCTTTATTATAGCCTTCATGGAAACGTGCAATAGCTTCTTCTTTTTCTGTTAAAGCTTTGTCTGTAAAGGCCATAACATTAGGACAAATACCATCTTCAGGTGTATAAATTCTTTTTTCAAGAGCCCCATTTGCTGCGCCGTTAGAAGCCATTGGTTCTGGGAACAGTCCCATATCTACCTGACCAGATTTAATCATTTCAAGACGGGCTGGGATATCATTAATAAATACTTTTTCAATGGTATAGTCATCACCTAACCATTCATCAATAAGGAAGTTAGAAACAGATACTTCCATCATAGCTACTTTAATTTCAGGAGTTTCTTCATAACCTGCTCGAACAAGTACAGGGAATACACCATCTGTAAGTGTTGTAGCTTTAAGGTCGAATCCACCATTTATATTTGTAGCAACTGCAATAAGATCAGTCATAGCGCCATCAATAGCATATGTCTGAAGAGCTGTCTGACGATCACCGGCATTGTTAAAAAGTTCGATAGTAAGATCAAGACCAAGTTCATCAAAGTAGCCTTTTTCTTCTGCAAGGTAAATAGGTGCAGTATCTACTGCAGGCATTACACCAATTTTAAGAGAGAGCGTTTCTTCTGGTGCGTTAGAAGAAGTACTGCATCCAGCGAGTATAAGTGTAGGGATGAGCGTAAGTGTTGCAACAAGTTTCTTGCATTTCATGTTATATCCTCCGATGTTAAAAAAGTGTTAAATAAAAAACAATCTTTATTGTACTATACATAAATAAGGTTGTGCAATGTTTAAATTTATGTCATAATAAGAAAATGACTTTAAAGAAGGACATATAGGTGAGAAGATGAAAAGAGATTTAAATTATTTTAAAGTATTGATAAAGGACGTATGGATTGCGTCAAGACCGCTTTCTTTAACCCTTGCAGTAGCTTCTACAACACTTGGAATTGTTGTAGCCTACAATCAAGGTTATTTATTTAACAGTCAAGTTGCTCTTGATTGGTTTAAAATTATTTTAATTACAGTGGCGGGGATTTTGGCTCAATTAGGTGCGAACTTTATCAATGATTACTTTGAAGGTTCTTTTAGATATCATAGGCCTTCAGGAAGAAAAATTAAGTTTTTAGGTGTAGAACGTACATATTTTGATATACTTGTCTTTATGTGTGGCATGGGCTCTTTTGCAGGTGCTGCAGTAATAGGAATCTTACTCATTCTCCTAACAAATATGCAGATGTTTTGGATTGGGATTATAGGAATTATTGGTTCGTATGCTTATACGGGGGAGCCTTTTGTCTATAAACGTAGAGGATTAGGTGTTCCGCTTTCATTCTTGCTTATGGGACCTTTAATGGTATATGGTGCGTATTTCCCATTTGGTATGGGCTTTTCATGGACACCTGTTTTAATTGCATTGCCACCAAGTTTTTTCATTCCAGCACTTATGATTAGTAATGAAATGCGTGATTTTACACGTGATAAGGGCTTAAGTCTTGGAACACTAAGTGTACGTATTGGGAGTGAGAAGAGTAAAAAACTTTATGCAACACTTGTGTTTGGCGCATATGTTTTAACGGCTATTTATGTTGTATTAGGAATCTGCCCATTGCCTGCTTTATTAGTATTCTTTACTTTACCACTTGCTTTTAAAGCTTATAAATGTGTAGCAAGCTTTAAAGGACTAGGTATTCCTTATACGAACAACTTACATTGGCTATTTAACTTAATCTTTATTGGAAGCTTATTGATACAAGGTTTCCTACGTTAAAAGAGGGCTTAGGCTCTCTTTTTTATGTTTTACTTTATTTTACTCTGAAAGAAAATGTTTATATAATAAGAGAAACGGATGAGATTGAAAAAAGGAGAGCTAAGGGATGGATGAATCATTATTAAAACAATGCACATTATGTCCAAGAGAATGCAGAGTAAATCGTTTAGAAGGACAATTAGGTTTTTGCAGGGCAGATGGACAAGTAGAGATTGCAAGGGCTGCCCTACATCATTGGGAAGAGCCTTGCTTATCAGGAGAGAAAGGCTCAGGAACTATTTTCTTTTCACATTGCACATTAGGGTGTGTATTTTGTCAAAACTATGAGATTAGCACAATGGGAAAAGGCAAAGTTATATCTATAGAGCGACTAGCAGATATTTGCTTGGAGTTGCAGGCGAAGGGGGCACACAATATTAATTTTGTTACACCCACTCACTACAGCATTCAGATTATAGAAGCCATCAAACTTGCTAGGACAAAAGGACTGCATCTGCCTATTGTGTATAACACAAGTGGTTATGAGAAAGTAGAAACACTGAAACGACTTGAAGGGTACGTAGATATTTATTTGCCGGATTTTAAGTATTTTAAATCGAGCTATGGTAAGAAGTATTCAAGAGCTGCCCATTATGGTGATTATGCCAAAGCAGCCATTGGGGAAATGGTAAGACAAGTAGGAACAGCTTGTTTTAATGAGGCAGGGATGATGGTAAAGGGGGTTATTGTAAGGCATCTTATGTTGCCAGGACTACTTTTTGATTCTAAGCATATTGTCGAGTATCTGTATAACACCTATAAGGATCAGGTTTACATTAGCTTAATGAATCAGTATACACCTCTTAAGCATGTAGCTAAGTATCCAGAACTGAATCGTCCTTTAAGTCCTAAGCATTATGATTATATGGTGGAATATGCCTTAGCTATAGGCATTGAAAATGGCTTTATACAGGAAGGAGAGACGAATAAAGAAAGTTTCATTCCACCTTTCAATGAGGAGGGTGTAGAACCTTTTTCTTCCAACTAGCATATAAATAGAGATAGAGAAAAGAAATTAGGTGATCAATATGATAGAAATTTTATTGTTGGTTATAGCTCTATCCATAGATGCTTTTGTGGCAAGTTTGGCCTATGGCGCAGATCGTATTAAAATTCCTGTACGTTCTGCTATGGCTTTAAGCATAGTAAGTGCTTTTATTTTACTTATCTCTATGGCAGGGGGATCACTTATTAGTACACTCTTGCCAGCTTATGCGACCACCGTTTTATGTTTTGGACTTTTATTTTTATTAGGTATTAGTAGATTTTGTGAAGGACTTATTAAAGATTTTCTAAAGAAGCATTCCAACCATGTACAAGGTATTACATTTAAGTTTTGGGATTTTCATTTTATCTTGGATATTTATATGGATAATACAAGGGCTGACCAGGACCATTCTAAAGAACTAAGTATTAAAGAGGCACTTTCTTTAGGTATTGTACTCTCTTTGGATGGTATTGCAGCAGGGTTTGGAAGTGGTCTTGTAGAAGTTCATTATATAGAAACACTTATTTTAGCACTCCTTATAGGGCTGTTTTCTATTTTATTAGGTGCTCGTATAGGGGAACATATTGCCCAAACAACTAAATGGAATATTTCCTGGTTAAGTGGTATTACCTTAATTATTCTAGCTTTTATGAAACTTTTTTAAAGGACTGCTCTTTGCAGTCCTTTTTATAATGCCCCAAATAAGATAAGTATTTTAGATTAAGGTTTAAGTGGAATAATATGGACAAGGCGTACATATAAATAGAGTACAAATTACTTAAGTCAAAGTGAGGAGGATACTATGGAGAATAAGTATTATAGGCAACCAAAGGAAAGTGTACTTAGGTCGCTGAAAGTATCGGAAGAGAAAGGACTTACACACAAAGAAGCAGATAATAGGCTTAGAGAATATGGTAAAAACGAATTTACAAAGCCTAAACAAGCTAGTCTGCTTCAAGAAGTTAAAGAAATACTGGGACAGCAACTTATTATCATATTACTTATTGCAGCGGGTATTAGCCTGCTCATTAAAGAATATCATGATGCCATTGGGATTTGTTTGGCTATTTTAATAGGGAGTGTGATAGGGCTAGTAACTGAAAATAAATCCAAAAAAGCGGCTGAAGCTCTCGCACAAATGACAGAGGATATACGTGTAAAAGTGCTAAGGGATGGAAAAAAAGAGGTCATACATAAAAGTGAAGTTGTAGTAGGAGATATTGTTTTTCTAGAAACAGGAGACATGATTCCTGCAGATGGACGTATTTTAAAAAGTGTCGAGCTTAAAGTACGAGAGGATATGCTAACAGGTGAATCTGATGATGTACGTAAGGAAGAGTGTACGGTGAGTTCAGACCATTTAGCAGAGCAGAAGAATATGCTTTTTGGGGGAACACTTATCGCTCTTGGTACAGCGACTATGGTTGTAACAGCTATAGGAGACCACACTGAGATGGGAAGTATTGCCAAGGAATTAGGAGAGCGTGAGGAAGATACACCACTTCAGATTAAACTTGATAACTTAGGAAAGAAGATTTCTCAAATTTCTACAGCTGTTGCAGGCATGTTATTTGTTTATATGCTTGTACAGATTATACAGGAAGCACCTATTCATATGAGTCTTGCTAATGGACAAGCTTTTAGAAACTCTATGAAAGGTCTGGCTGCATGCTTTCCAGAGATTAAAACAGCCTTTGTTGTATGTGTAGCTTTGATTGTAGCGGCTGTGCCAGAAGGCTTAACCACTATGATTAATATTACACTTGCTATTACTATGAAACAGATGGCTAAAATTAATGCTTTAGTACGTAAAAAAGAAGCGTGTGAAACTATAGGAAGTGTAAGTGTAATCTGTAGCGATAAAACAGGTACATTAACACAGAACCGTATGCAAGTAGCAAAAGTATATCTTGAAGGACATTATGTCGAGCCATCTAAGCTAAGTGAACATAAAGACTTTGTACATAACTGTTTGATTAATAGCACAGCAGATGTAGATTATAGCTCACCAGAACCTAAGTATATAGGAAGTGCTACAGAATGTGCGCTTCTTCGTCTTTGTAAAGACTTTAATTATCAAACAGCAAGAGAGATTAGTGATATTGTAAGACAGGTTCCTTTTAATTCTCAGAATAAATATATGCTCACTATGATTCATACCCCTAACCATTATATACTTTATTCTAAAGGCGCACCTGAAGTTATACTTGAACAATGCGGTTATGAATTAATAGAGGGGAGTATAAAACCTTTAACAGGGACGCGTAAACAGGAGATTATACGAGAAATGAGTCAGCTTCAAAAAGAAGCTATGCGTGTATTAGCTTTTGGGTATAAAGAAAGTATAGAGCCTAAGGATTATCGAACAAGAGCAGATTGGAAGAGAGAACTTGTATTCCAAGGTTTTGTAGGTATTAATGATCCACTTAGAGAAGGTGTTGTAGATTCCATTGCTATAGCTAGAGAAGGTGGCATTGAAACGAAAATGCTTACAGGAGATAACATTCAGACAGCTATGGCAATTGGTAAGGAACTGGGTATGATTGGTGAAGGATCTAAGATGCGTGCAGTTGAATCTACTTATATTGACCAATTAGATGATAAACAATTAGCAGATGAAATTAAAACCATTGGTATTGTAGCACGTTCTAAGCCAACTACTAAAATGCGTATTGTACAAGCTCTTCAGAAAAATGGAGAGGTTGTAGCCGTAACAGGAGATGGTATTAATGATGCCCCTGCTCTTACTAAAGCAGATGTAGGTGTAGCTATGGGGATTGCAGGGACAGAAGTAAGTAAAAATGCAGCAGATATTATTCTAACAGATGATAGTTTTAGTACGATTGTACAAGCTATTAAATGGGGACGTGGTATTTATAATAACTTCCAACGTTTTATACAGTTTCAGCTTACTGTCAATGTTATAGCCTTTCTTATTGCAGTGCTGAGTCAACTTATGGGTTATGATATGCCATTTACTACGATACATCTCTTATGGATTAACCTGATCATGGATGGGCCTCCTGCTCTTGTATTAGGATTAGAACCTATTCGTGAATCGGTGATGAAGCGTAAACCTACGTCAAGAAATGCAAGTATTATTAATAAATTTATGATTTTAACTATAGGACTTAATAGTCTTTATATTGCTATCGTATTATATTTGCAAATTAAACTAAACTTCTTAGGTGCAAATCTAAATCATGTTATAGGCAATGCCAGTGAAGTGCAAACTGTACTGTTTAGTCTTTTTGCTTTTTCAGTGCTCTTTAATGCCTTTAACTGTAGAGAGTTTGGTATTGCAAGTATATTCCCTAACTTTACAAAGAATAAGATGTTCCTAAGGGTCATTGCTTTAACAGCGTGCCTGCAGATTCTTATTACACAGTTTGTAGGTAAATTCTTTAATGCTGTACCACTAACAGCTAATATGTGGGGCAAAATTATATTAGTAGGTCTTTCTGTTATCGTTGTTAATGAAGTACTTAAATTAGCCTTTAGAATAGCAAGTAAAGTACTTCATCAATCTATTGACAGATAAAAAACCATTAGGTATGATAAAAAGTAAGAAATAGAGAAACTTAAAAGACTTTTTGTGAAATACAAAAAGTCTTTTTTATGGTGTTAAGGAGGTGGTATGAATGGATTCGCATGAGCAGAGGCAAAATAAACAAGAGATGGAAAGTTTACCAGATAGGGAAGAAGCTAGTCATACCCCATTACGAGACTTCCCCATCTAAGAGAGGGGATCCACTATGAAATTGAATATGAATAAAGAAGAGTTTAGAAAATTTCTATTACATGCACCACAGTCAAAGGTGATGCAGTACATAGAAGATGTACATCCAGTAGATATTTTAGATATTCTAAGAGATGATGAAGAAGATGCGCAAGATATACTGGGGCGTCTACCTGAAAATTATATTGCTCAGATTATAGACGAAGCTGAGACAGAAGAAAAGTATCATTTTCTCATGCAGTTTAGTGAGAATAAGCAAAAAAACATTATGGAGGCCATGTCTTCAGATGAACTTACAGACTTATTAGGCATTTTAGATGAGGATCAGGCTAATAAACTCTTAGCTAGAATGACAGAAGAAGATGCGAGGAAAGTAAGGCAACTTTTAAGTTACGAACCAGATACTGCAGCGGGTATTATGGCAACAGAGTTTATCTGTATTAAAGAGTATATGAATGTAGAAGAGACCCTAAGATACCTTCAGGCTAATCAAGAAGAAATGGACAATGCCTATAACCTTTATGTTATTGATAGCTTAGACAGGCTTAAAGGCGTTGTTTCTTTAAAAGATTTAGTAAGTTCTGCTTTTACAACATCTATTAGAGAAATTATACAGACGAATGTAGAAAGCATTCCTTATCATATGGATCAGGAAGAAGTAGGACACTTGTTTGAAAAGTATGGGTATTTAACGATGCCTGTTGTAGATCATATAGGAAGACTTTTAGGAATTGTTACTGTAGATGATGTGATGCAGATTTTGCGTGATGAAAATACAGAAGATATTCACAAGCTAGGTGGTGTAGGTGAAGGTGAAAAACTCAATGGTACTTTAAAAGAATCTGTGCGAAGTAGATTGCCATGGCTTTTAGTTAATTTATTAACGGCTATTTTAGCATCAGCCATTGTAGGTTTATTTGAAGGAACTATTGAAAAGGTTGTTTCGCTAGCTACCTTTATGCCTATTGTAGCAGGTATGGGTGGTAATGCAGGGACACAGACCCTTACTGTTATGGTAAGAGGACTAGCCTTAGGTGAATTAGACTATAAACATATCAAAAAGGTTTTATTTAAAGAAATTGGTATTGGAACCATTACAGGTATATCTATAGGATGTATTATTGCTGTTTTAGGTTATATGTGGGAAGGTAATATAATCTTTGGTCTTGTTATAGGTATTGCTATGGTTCTGAATATGATTGTAGCAACACTTTCTGGATTTACCGTACCTATTGTACTGAAAAAAATTAAAGTAGATCCAGCACTTGCATCTTCAGTATTTGTGACAACTTTTACAGATGTCTTAGGCTTTTTCTTTTTCTTAGGTCTTGCTACACTATTTATACACTATCTCGTTTAGAAGAAAAGGAGCATAAAAGGAGTTTATATGGATAAAATTATTATTTACTGTGATGGCGGTTGTAGAGGAAACGGTAGAGAAGACAATGTAGGTGGATGGGGTGTTTATCTAACTTACAAAGGAAATGAAAAAGAACTTTATGGTGGTACAAAAGGTACAACCAATAATATTATGGAGCTGACTGCTTGCATACAAGCCTTAAGAGCTTTAAAAAGACATGATATTCCAGTAGAAGTAATGGTAGATAGTGCTTATGTATTAAATGGTATTACGAACTGGATTTATAACTGGATGAAAAAAGGATGGGTGACTTCCAAAAAAGAACCAGTGGAAAATAAAGAACTATGGCAGCGACTTTATGAAGAAAAACAGAAATTCACGAATATCACCTTTATTAAAGTAAAAGGGCATTCTGATAATGTAGGGAATAACAGGGCAGATGCTTTAGCTAATAAAGGAATGGATGAAGTAACATTAAGATAGGCTTTAGGAGGAATTAGAAAATGGCTAACATTGGGGTTTTCTTTTGTACAGAAGATGAAATACTTACACACATGTATGAAAGACATGATGGGAAACAACAAGGGGTAATCTTTAATCCCCCAGAAGGACATGATCGTGTATGGAGAAATAAATTTGAGAAAGAGCATAAAGAAAAGTATGATTTTTGGCCCATAGGCAGAGTAAGTTATAACACAAATAGCAGACAGTATATTATTTATCATGATAAATGTTTAGGTAAGGATGTTTTAGAAAAAGTACGAGTATTATTTAATGTACCAGATGAAGTCGTGCGTTATGTTGTGGATGACTATTATAGCTGCCAAGAGTGTCGTAAAAAAATTATAGATGATGATGAAAATTTATACTGGTAGAATTAAAAATGTGCAAAATTTGACATGATCTATAATTAATCATACAATAAATATATAAATGTTATTGTTAGAAAGGGGAAAATATGTCAAATTGTAGTTCTTGTCCATCACATGGTTCATGTTCTAAAAGTGAGTCAAGTTGTGGTGTACAAAATAATCCAAATAATAAAATTAAAAAAATCATTGGTGTTATGAGTGGCAAGGGCGGCGTTGGTAAGTCTACTTTATCTGTTCTTATTGCTAAAGCTTTAAATAAAAAAGGTTTTAAAGTAGGTGTCATGGATGCTGATATTACAGGACCAAGTATACCTAGACTTCTTCATATTAAAGATGAGAAAGCTATGACTACAGGTGAGACCATTCACCCTGTTGCAACACAAGAAGGCATTAAAGTTATGTCTTTAAACTTATTGATTGAAGATGAAAATCAACCTGTAATTTGGAGAGGGCCTGTTATTGCAGGTGCTGTCAAACAATTTTATACAGATGTTTTATGGGGTGAACTTGATTATTTAGTGATTGATATGCCACCAGGAACAGGAGATGTAGCACTTACAGTGATGCAATCTATTCCAATGACAGGCATTGTTATGATTTCAACACCACAAGATATGGTATCTATGATTGTTTCAAAAGCTATCAATATGGCTAGAAAAATTGATATTCCAGTACTTGGTGTTATTGAAAATATGAGTTATGTCTTATGTCCAGACTGTGATAAGAAAATTAGAATCTTTAACAAAGAAGGTATGGATCAGTTCTTAAGTAATATGGATGTAGAACTTCTTGGGGAATTGCCTATGATGACTGAAATCAGTAGCTTATCCGAAAATGTAATGCCTATTACAAATGAAGAAGTTCAAAATGTGTTAGAAAAAACAACTCAAAAGATTATAAATGCCTAATATAAATTTTATATAAAATTTATGAGATAGATATGGCTTTATGAGTCAATATAGAGTATGATAGTTAGGACAATAGGAAAACTATTGTCCTATTTTTATTTTATTGAATCAATACGCATGAATTATAGCGTGGATGCGAGCAAGTTAACTAGGAGGAGAACATCATGACTTGTCTAACTAGACGAGAAGTCGAATCCCTTTATAATAAAATAAGTGGATTTGAATTTAAAGAAATTTTAATCAGTATTGCCAAAAGTAAAAAAGAGAACAGAAAACCTATTTTAGATGCAGGAAGAGGAAATCCTAACTGGACAGCCGCCCTTCCAAGACAAGCCTTTTTTATTTTTGGACAATTTGCTGTTTTAGAAACGCAAAGAACTTGGAAAGAAGAAGATTTAGCAGGTATGCCTAAACGTAAAGGTATTGCACAACGTCTAGACCAGTTTTTAGAAACTTGCCAAGATGAAAAGGTTAGAACTTTTTTAAGTGCGTTTATAGATTATGGAGTGAAAAAATTAAATTTTGATAGGGATTTTTGGGTATATGAACTTGTTAATGGGATTATAGGTGATCATTATCCATTCCCAGATAGAAGTCTTATACATATTGAAAAAGTAGTACGCGATTACCTTTTACAAGAACTGTGCCAAGGGGTAGAGATTGAAGGGCAATTTAACATCTTCAGTGTAGAAGGTGGCGCTGCTGGGATGTGCTACTTATTTGACTCACTTGTACATAATCATCTACTTCATAAAGGTGATAAAATTGCTTTAATGACACCAATTTTTACACCATATCTAGAAATTCCTCACTTGCCAGATTATGCTTTTGAGGTCGTTTATATTAAAGCAACACCATTAGAAGTGAATGGTGTTAAGAGTATGCAATATACAAAAGAAGCATTAGAGGTCTTAAAAGACTCGTCTATTAAAGCAGTCTTTATTGTAAATCCTAATAATCCCCTTTCTATTGCTATGAGTGATGCAAGTAAAGCTGATTTTATTAAGATTGTAAAAGAAGACAGACCCGATTTAATGGTTGTAACAGATGATGTTTATAGTACATTTGTACCAGGATTCCGCTCTCTTATTGCTGATTTACCTTATAATACACTTTGTATTTATTCTTTATCTAAGTACTTTGGTGTAACGGGTTGGAGACTTGGAACAATTATGCTCCATGAAGATAATGTATTTGATGAACTTATTTGCAATCTAAATCAAGAAGACAAGGATGAACTTGAGAAACGTTATACTTCATTAGGGAGACATGCAGAAGATGTAACTTTTATTGACCGTATTGTAGCGGATAGTAGATTAGTAGCACTGAATCATACAGCTGGTCTTTCGACACCACAGCAAGTTCAGATGGCATTCTTCTGTGGATTTGCTCTATTAGATAAAGCGAATCGTTATAAAGAAATGACACGTGAAATTTGTATAAGACGTAAAAATATTCTTTACCAGGGACTTCAGCGTAATCTTGTACAGGATCCACATGATGCTTGCTATTATACAGAAATTGACTTATATGAGTGGGCTAAGGAAGAATGGGGTATGACCTATGCAACGGATATGGATAAGGCTTATAAATGTGTGGACTTCTTATATGAATTAGCACATAGTCATAATGTTATTCTGTTATCGGGAGATGGGTTTGCTTCTTCAAAATGGTCAGTTAGAGTTTCTTTAGCAAATTTAAATGATGAAGATTACTTCATTATTGGAAAAGCTATTCGTAGCATTATGAATCATTGGAAAGAAACACTCAATTAATCAATCAATTAAAAAAGCTACCGTAATTTCTACGGTAGCTTTTTTAAATAATATAAAGAATAGAGGCGTGAGGAAAGAAAGTAGTGATTTTTTCTGTAAAAAAATGTTTTAGGTCAGTTAGCGTTTCTTTTGGATAAATATATTTGCCATAGCCAAATTGTCCATATTTAAATTGTCTTGTTTCATTATCCATAGGGAGAGTGGTTTCAGGAAAAACTTGCAAAATACGATTTTTAGCTTTAGTCGTATAACGATGAGAAATCACTTCAAAGAATAAGGGTTCATTTAAATGAGAAGGCATTTTTTGGCTAAGCGAGGATAAGAGCTGGGTATATTCTTCTTGCCAGTTAGGATAAAGGAAAACAGGCGCAATAATAAACCCTAGGGGGTAGCCAGCCATAGCTAATTTTTGACTTGCTTCAATACGTTTAGCAGCCATTGCTGTACCATGCTCATAGGCATGAATGACTGTATCTGTATTCAGGCTAAAACGAATTTGAGTATGACCTTTATGGTTAAGTGATAGAAGGTGGTCTATATCTGTGTATTTAGTCACAAAGCGAAACCTTGCATGTTCTTCATGTGCAAAAAAAGTAATACAGTCCGCAAGGGCATGGGTATAGGGATCTACTGGTACAGGATCAGAAGTTGCAGCACCTTCAAAGAGTGTTACTTCAGGTAGGCGTTCATAAATATATTTTTTAGCGGCATCGAGTATTTCATCTAAATTAACATGAACTTTAACGAAAGGTTTATCGCCTAATTGGGTATTGAGATAACAGTACTCACATTGTCCCATACAACCACTCACAAGAGGAAGCTGATAGTGAGCTGAAGGTTTACAGCTTTGAAACTTTAAAGATTTTTTGATACCTACTACTAGAGTTTGTTTACCATTTTCATATTGAGAAGGAAGGTCATCTCCAGGGATAGCACTTTTAACACGGTTAGAAGAGAGCATAATAACTTCGTGATGAGCCTTGTTAAACTGCTTATAAAGAGATTGACCAAGGGGGTAATTGAGAGCGCCCTTTTCAAAAATAACTCTTTTAGGTTTAAACATAGTACACTCCTTTGATGCATAAGTTGCCATTAGTATTAACTAAGAGTTGCATTTTTATACGTAGACGTCTTTAAGGCTTTCGTTTAAAATAAGACTCATAATGAGGAGGAGAAGAAAGTGACTAAAAGATTATATTATGAAGATAGTTTTAAAAAGCATTTTACAGCTACCGTTTTAGAGTGTCAAAGAGCTCAAAACTTGTATGCTATAAAATTGGATCAAAGTGCCTTTTTTCCAGGTGGCGGTGGACAACCTGAAGATTATGGTACGATTAATGGACAAGTAGTCTATAAGCTTATTGAAGAAGGTGAAACGCTTTGCCATATGGTGGAGCATCCCTTTGAAATAGGGCAGAAAGTAGAGGGAAAGATTAATTTTAGTAGGCGTTTAGATTTTATGCAACAGCATAGTGGTGAACATATTCTTTCAGGTATTATAGAAAGGTTATATGGTTATTCTAATGTAGGTTTTCATTTAAGTGAAGAAACGGTGACAGCAGATTTTGATGGTATACTGACAGACAACCAAATACGAGAGATTGAAAAATTAGCTAATGAAGCGATTAGAGAAGATCAAGCTGTAGTTTGTAAGGTGTATACAAAGGAGCAGTTAGAGACGAAGGTTTTTCGTTCTAAAAAAGTATTTGAACATGATGTAAGGCTTGTATCTATTGGGGAAAGTGACTGTTGTGCTTGTTGCGGTGTGCATGTTAAGAGGGCAGGTCAGATAGGACTTATTAAAATCTTAAGTGCTCAAAAGCATAGAGGAGGTATGAGGCTCATGCTTAAGTGTGGGTTGCGTGCTTTAGAGGATTACGAGAACAAACTTAATCAAAATAGAGAGATTTCTAGGCTTTTATCTGTACCTATAGAAGAAGTAACAAGCGGTGTTAGAGGTTTATGGGAAGAGAAGCAGGATCTTAAACAAAAACTTTACAGCATAGAAGAAAAGTATTTTAACACTCTGATAGAAACCATATCTTCTCATGGACCTATTTGCAGAGTAGAAGAAGGGTTGACACCAGATGGACTTCGCCGTCTTATGAGCAAGTTATTCTTAAAAACATCATGGCCATGTTTCATTTTAGTACCTGAAGAAGGTGGGTTTAAATATGCATTAGGGCAACGCGATCAGACTCTATTACCTTTATGCAAGGCGCTTAATGAAGCCTTTGAGGGAAGAGGTGGCGGTAAGGACATTTGCCAAGGTAGTTTGAAAGGTGAGCTATCCGATATACAAGAAAGGTTTAAGGAGCTTGTCTTCGCTAGTCAAGGTAAATGAAGTGCGCTATAATGAATATGTATTTTTAGATAAAGGAGAGATTGAATATGGAGTATAAGATTTTTGGCAATGACTTACCAGCAGTATCTGTAAGGCTTAATGCAGGTGAGAGCCTTTATACCCAGTCAGGTGGAATGGCATGGATGGATGAAGGGATTCAGATGAGCACCAATATGAAAGGTGGTCTAATGAAAGGCATTGGACGTATGTTTTCTGGTGAGTCACTTTTTATGGCTACTTATACTTCTTCTAAGCCTAGTGCAGAAATTGTATTTGCATCTACTTTCCCAGGTAAGATTTTAGACCTTGAAGTTGATGCACGCAAAGAGTATATCTGCCAAAAAAGTGCTTTTTTATGCGGCACACAAGGCATATCGCTTGGTGTTGAGTTTACAAAACGATTTTCAGCAGGTGCTTTTGGCGGAGAAGGTTTTATTTTGCAACGTATAAGTGGGCAAGGTATTGCCTTTTTGGAAGCAGCAGGTAGTGTTGTAAGACGAGAACTCATGCCTGGTGAAGTCATTAAGGTAGATACAGGTAATGTAGTGGCTTTCGAAAGTGGCGTTCGCTATGAGGTTGAGATGGTAAAAGGCTTTAAAAATATTTTATTTGGCGGAGAAGGACTATTCCTTACAAGACTTGTAGGACCAGGAACAGTATGGCTTCAAACTATTACTATGCAGAATTTTGCAGGTCGTATCGCACCTTTTATTCCTATGTCTAGCAATTAATAAATAAAAAATAGGTTTATGGACATCCTAATATAGGATGTCTTTTTTATTTAGTTATTCTACAAAATGAGGGAAGAAGATGAAAAAAAAGGTTTCTATAATAATGATTTTTGTAATAAGCTTAAATATGTTTTTAAATCTTATAGCGGCCACTTCATTGCCAGTAGGTTTTGATGAAACTTTATCTGTAGGGCAATTGATTAAAAGTATTGATACAGTATGGTTTGGAACGCAGGCTTATCCTATTTATAAGTTATATGGAGAGCCCTTTATATCATTTGACGACCTTAAAAATATAGGTGCTGTACTTGAGCAAAATGATACAGGAGAGTACTTTATTAGAAGGGCACAATGTGAGGTAGCTGACTATGAAACACGGGATGAAGATTTTGAAGAGACTACCGCATATTTAAGTGAAAAAAAACTTTATATAGGAAATGTAAGATCTTATAGTATTCAAACACCCAAGGGATGGTTTATTCCTTTTAGAGCACTTAAAGCTCTATGGTATATTGAAGAAGATGAGGGTTATTATACGATTCGTCCTAGAACTTATGAGTATGAGCAGTATATTGCAATCGATGAAAGTGGTTTAACTAATCTATCTGACTTTACATTAACGGTAAGTTATACCCAGATATATTGGAAAGAAGATTCTTATATTGAAAAAAACTATAGGGAACAAATGATAGGCCCCCATGAGAGTATACAGGCAGATACTTTAGCAGTAGCGCAGGAAGAGCATATGATTTATCTCACTACATTTATTCAAGAAATATGTGGACTTCCATTACCTTATGCGGAGGAAGATTATGGACAGAAGCCTACTGTAATCTATGAGGCTTATACAAAAGCTAAAAGACTAAGAGTACTGGATAAAGTTTTTCCAAAGTATAAGGTAACCGCTAAGGTAAAATATCCTGCAGCGGGCTTTCAAGAAGGTGAAGAGGTAGAACTATGGCGTAGCGAAAAAGGACAGTATCATGTTCTTAAAAGAGCAGATGGAAAAAAAATAGTTGTACCTTTAGATAGTATTGATATTGTGAGTGATATGGGAAAAGGCTGGAAGCCTGCAACTACAATGGAAATTGAAGACTATGTGAACCTTAAAGATTATGAAAGTGATACTGAGTATTTAATATGGACAGATATTTACAGACAACTCACTTATGTTTTTAAGGGAGAGAAAAATAACTGGGATTTAGTTAAGAGTATGAAATGTTCTACAGGTAAGAATAAAAGTCTTACACCTACAGGAGAGTTTAAAATAGAATATAAAGTACCTTATTTTGGCATGGATAAAGGCTATAGATGTAAAAATGCCTTGGTGGTTTTTAGAGATTATATGTACCACTCTATTCTTTTTGATATAACAGGAAAATACGTCAGGTCTGGTCAATATCAACTAGGAGCTCGTGTTTCTCATGGTTGTATACGTCTATCAGAAGAAGATAGTAAATGGCTTTATACAAATATCCCAGAGTATACTAAAGTTTATATTGAATAAATAAAAATAATTGTTACAATAAAGGAGCTGAGAAATTTTAAAGGAAAGAGATAAAAAATGAATAAGAAACAACTGAATCAATTATTAGTCATTAATTTATTAACGATGACAACTTTTAATATGGCACATCCTGTAACGCCTAAGCTCATTAATGAGTTGCAGTTCCCAAGCTATATGTTTGGTGTGTTCTTTGCATTAATGGCAGTTGCTAATTATGTCATGTCTCCTATATGGGGGTCTTTATCAGATCAAAAAGGTAGAAAACGCTTTTTGATGATAGGGGTAATTGGATATGGTTTAAGCCAAGTAGGATTTGGCCTAAGTACAACTCTTTTCCCTATTTTAATTTTTAGATTATTAGGAGGCACTTTCTCTATTTGTTATATTACAAGTGCCCTTGCCTATTTAACTGATTTAACAGAGCCAAAGGAGCGTATGAAGTACTTATCTTATCATACAGCGACCCTTTCTTTAGGAACTTCTATAGGTGGGCTTTTAGGCGGGTATCTTGGTGAAACGCATTATGAATATACATTTATTGTACAAGGATTATTCTGTTTTGTACTACTAGGTATTTTTGCAATATGTTTGAAAGAGATACAACCTATTATGCATAAAGGAGATAAACTTACTGTTTATTTAGATCACCTTAAGCCTAAAAAAACGATGTTTGACTTGAAATCAAGTATAGGCATTATGATTTTAGTAATGACCTTTATTACCATTACAACAACAGCTTACAATTCAACCATTAACTATTACGTAGAGTCTGTTTTAAATATGCCAAGTACAGTAAATGGCTTAGTTATGGCTATAGGTGGTATGATTGCACTCATTATGAATGTAGGAGTTGGTCCGTATTTAGGTAAAAAATGTGATGAGTATAAAATTATCAAATCGACTACCTTTATAGCAGGTATTTTACTTGTTTTAGCAAGTGTGGTTTCTTCACCAGTACTAAGTCTTGTTTTTATTATAGGATTTATTGCTTCAAGTGCACTTGTCGTGCCTATTCAGCAAAGTATTGTTTCGAAAATCGCAAAAGAAAACTATGGAGAAGTGATGGGTGTACAAGGTTCAGCCAAAGCACTTGGTATGGTTATTGGTTCTCTAGGGTCTGGATTCATCTTTAGTTTAGGAAGCAAACTTCCTTTCTTCTTTGCAGGCTTATTTGCACTTTTAGCTTATCTGATATTAAAAAAGCTCCCAAGATAGGGAGCTTTTTTAATGGTTTTCAAGTCGTTTGACAAGGTTTTCATCTGGTGTTACATAAATGGTTTTAAAGTTTGTATAGATGACCATGCCAGGTTTAGCATTTGGAACTTTTTTAACATTTTTACGGAATGTATAATCAATAGCTACATTACTGGAATGTTTACCTTTACTGTAATAAGCCGCTAACATAGATGCCTCAATTAAGGTCATATCACTTGGATCTTCACCAGGATTTAGCTTGACAATAACGTGAGAGCCAGGTCCATCTTTAATATGCAACCAGAGATCTGTGATTTTGGCAAACTTCATGGTGAGTTCATCATTTTGATAGTTGTTTTTACCGACGTAAATGGTTTGACCATCGCTAGAAGTAAACTGCATATAGGGAATAGCATTTTTTTGTGGCTTACCTTTAGTTTGTTTACGCTTTTTTAGATAACCCATATCGACAAGTTCACGTCTTAAACCATCAATATCTTCTTGTGTCTGAAGAAAGTCTAGGGATATTAAGACGGATTGCAGATAGCTAAGGTCTTCTTCGATAGAAAGGAGCTGTTCATGAGCTGCTGATAAGGTACGTTTTGCTTTATTGTAATGTTTGAAGTACTTTTGAGCATTTTCAATCGCATTACATTTTGGGTCAAGAGGAACAGTGATATCTTCATAGTTTTCACTATAATAGTTTTGAGTTATAAAGCTGTCTGCACCTTCAGGTACTGCAAAAGAGTAAGCTGTTAAAAGTTCACCATAGATTTTATAAATTTCTGCATCTTGGCTTTCTTCAATAGCTTTTTCTTGAATAGCTTTTTTCCTTACACCACGATCAATAAAAGTAAGAATCATCTTTTTAATATCTGCTGTTTTTTGAGAGACTACAGATTTAGAAGATTGCTCATAATAATAGAATTCTAATAACTCAGACAGTGTAGAATAAGTTTTAGCATGGGTATATTCTGTAGATAGAGGAAAACTATAAAATTCTAAAGGATGGTCCTCATGATCCACAAATAAAGTAGGGCTATAAGCCTTAGCATGTACTTTTTCCATTAGATTTGAAAGTGCTGTAAAGAGTCTATGCAGTGCTTTATCATCAAGATTTTCTACAAGGGTAGCACTTTCAATACCAGCTTCATGGCAAAGAGCATGTCCAAGAAGTGGACTTATACCAGCATAAACTGTATAAAGGGCCTTAAAAGTTGGTAGGCTTTGGGCTTTGATATGAGTTATAAAACTATCTAGATGAAGCGCAGAAGGATTAAGTTTTACTTGATTATTAGGGTAGAAGTAAGTGCGTCCAGGTAATACTTCACGCATACTACTTTGTGCACTTGAGATATGTTTGATACTATCAATAATCGTTCCATCTGCTTTAGTTAAAATAATATTGCTGTGACGCCCCATCATTTCAATAATGAGCTTTTTATTTTCACGATCTCCTAGTTCATTAGTTGCTTCAATTTCCATTTCTACAATACGGTCATAATGAGGTTGGGTAATACTCATAATGCGTCCACTAGAAAGGTGTTTGCGTAGTAACATACAGAACATAGGAGGAGTCTGAGAACTGTTTTTTACACGTGTTGTAAAATGAATACGTGGATAGTTACTATTTGCTGTTAAGAAAAGTTTATAAGCATCTTTTTGGTTACGAACAGAAAGGAGTAGTTCATCCTTTTCTGGCTGATATATTTTATCAATACGCCCACCTATGAGCGCATCACTTAATTCTGATACGATATTTGAGATGACAATACCATCTAATGCCATAAGTCGCACCTCCTTTATTTAATACACGGAGTATAGCATAATTTTTTTGAAAATAAAAGTAAGCTGTGCTATAATATAGAACGATTAAAGTGCAAAGGGGTAACCGTATGATAAAAAGTATGACAGGATACGGCAGATATGAGATTGAAGAAAAAGAGCGCAAGGTGAATGTGGAGATAAGCACAGTGAATCATAGATACTGTGATCTTTCTATTCGCATGCCAAAAGCACTGACGCATTTAGAAGATGAGATTCGTAAATGTATTAAACAATTTATTGCACGTGGGAAAGTAGAAGTAAGCATTTATATAACAAGCATGTCAGCAGATGATGTAGAAGTTGTTGTCAATGAGCCAGCCTGCACAGCTTATATAGAAGCTTTAAGAAAGATAGGCGCAAAACTGGGATTAAATGACAATATAGGTATGGCAGAAGTCATGCGCTTAAATGATGTGATTACAATCCAGAAGAAACAGGCAGATTTAGAAGTCATATGGCCTATGATTGATCAGGCACTTAGACAGGCACTTACTCAGCTTGTAGCCATGAGAGAAAAAGAAGGCATGATACTGAAAAAAGACTTACTGGAGAAAGCAGATAACATGCTTCGCCTTGTAGGTGAACTGGAGCATTTAAGTGTAGAAGTTGTCAATACCTATAAACTAAAATTAGAAGAACGTATAAGTAGACTTTTAGAGGAAATTCCAGTCGATGAGACGCGTCTTGCTATGGAGGTAGCCCTTTTTGCAGATAGAGCGGCTATTGATGAAGAGCTTACGAGACTAAAAAGTCATGTAGGACAGTTAAAAATGATTTTAGAAGAAGAGAGTTCTATTGGACGTAAACTAGACTTTTTAATGCAAGAGATGAACCGTGAAGCGAATACTATTGCTTCAAAAGCAGGTGACTATACTATTACTTCTTATGCAGTAGAATTAAAGAGTGAGATAGAGAAAATCCGCGAGCAAATTCAAAATATAGAGTAGGGGATGACAATGAGTAAATTTATAAATATTGGATATGGCAATATTGTAGGCATAGACCGTATTGTGGCCATTGTAGCACCTGAGTCTGCACCTATTAAAAGGCTGATTGCAGATGCTAGGGATACTCAGAAGCTCATTGATGCCACACAGGGAAGGAAAACAAGGGGCGTAATCATTACAGATAGCAACCATATCATTTTATCTGCCCTACAACCTGAGACTATGGCTAGCCGCTCAACTACTTGTCTAAAAGAATAATATTTCTATTTTAAGGAGATAATTATGCAAAGTGAAGGACTTAAACTGATTCTTTCAGGACCATCTGGTTCAGGGAAAGGAACTATTGTAAAAGAGCTGATTAAAGAGGAGAATTTTGTTGTTTCTATTTCAGCGACAACACGTAAACCACGTGTAGGCGAAGAGCATGGCAAACATTATTTCTTTAAAACAACTGAAGAATTTGAAGAGATGATTGCAAAAGAAGAGCTTTTAGAGTATGCTAATTTCTGTAATAATTATTATGGTACACCAAAAGCATTTATTAATGAAACGATTAAAAGTGGAAAAGACATTATTTTAGAAATTGAAGTACAAGGTGCTATGCAGGCTAAAAGTGCTTATCCAGATGCTATACTTATTTTTATCATGCCACCTACATTTGAAGAACTTCAAAGTAGGCTTATTGGACGTGGGACAGAAAGTAATGATGTGATTGAGGCGCGTCTAAATAGAGCAAGAGAAGAATTACTAGCATTTAAAGAATATGACTATATTGTCATTAATGACAACTTAGAAGATGCTGTTACAGATATTAAACAAATTGTACAAGCTGAAAAACTAAGAAGTTATAGATATAAATCTTACATTGAGCAAATGCTCTCAAATTAAAGGAGGAACCACCATGTTACAACCATCTTATACTCAACTTATGGAAAAACTTAATGAGGACGCTTCAGAGAAAGTCGTTACAAGCCGTTACTCTATTATTATTGCAGCAGCAAGACGTGCAAGGCAAATCATTGATATTGTAAATGAAGAAGCAAATAGCAAAAATGCAGACAAAGATACACCAATTGATCCAATTCGTATCAAAGAAGCAGCAGAGCTTAATGAAAAATTAAAATACAAAAAATCAACTTCAATTGCTGTAGATGAACTTTACGCTGGTAAGATCAAAATCAAAGAACAAGCTGTGACAGAATAAACAAGTGCTCGCACTTGTTTATTCTTTATGTAGAAGAAGGAGCGTCATATGTATGCTCAGGTGATTATTAATTTCGCTAAGACACAAGAAATAGATCGCTTATTTACCTATAGTGTACCTTACACGCTACTTCCTAAGGTTCAAATAGGAAGCCGTGTGAAGGTACCTTTTGGTCAGGGGAATCATACACAGATAGGCTATGTTATCCATCTTTCAAGTAACCCACCTGAAGAGCATTATAGAATTAAACCTATTGTTAGTCTATTTGATGAAATACCGGTTTTTAATGAGGAGCAGATTGAAATAGCTAAGTTTCTCGTGAACTATTATGGATGCAGCTTTGCTATGGCTTTAGAAGTTATGCTTCCACCAGGTATGAGTAAGAAACCTTATAGTTCTTTTGAAGAAGCTGAAACTTATATCACACTAAATATAAAACCTGAAGTTTTAAAAAGTTATATAGCAAGTAAGGCACATATGAAAAGCTTTAATAAGCAGAGAGCTATTCTTATGTTGTTCTTAATACAGGCTTCTATTTCTTTAGAAGACCTGAAAAAAAGTAATGAAGTCAGCCCTTCTAGTTTAAGTACACTCATTAAAAATGGTATCTTAAGAAAAGAAGAAAAGTTCATAGGCTTTAGAAAAGATCCTATTCACTATGACTACTTTAAAAAACTTAACTTAGAACAGACTTATGCTAAAGACCAGCTTTTAGCTGCTATAGGTGCCAACAGATATGAAGGTGTCCTTTTACAAGGTATTACAGGTAGCGGAAAAACAGAGGTCTTTCTTTATGCTATTTGTAAAGTGCTTGAAGAAGGTGGTAGTGCTATTGTACTTGTGCCAGAGATTGCCCTTACAAGGCAGACTTTAATGCGTTTTAAAGAACGTTTTGGTAACGTAGTAGCTCTTACACATAGTCGTATGAATCAGACTGAAAGGTTAAGGCTTTATGAACAGGTGCGTAAAGGGCAGATAAAAGTAGTCATTGGCCCGCGAAGTGCAGTTTTTATGCCTATGCAAAACTTAAAGCTTATTGTAGTAGATGAAGAACATGAAACAACTTATAAGTCTGAGACTACTCCTAAATACCATGCTATAGATGTAGCACGTATGCGTATGATAAGGAATAGTGGTGTGCTTATTTTAGCTTCTGCTACACCAAGTCTTGAAAGTTATTATGAAATGAAGCGAGATAGACTTAAACTTATCGAACTGACGCAGCGTGTAGGTAATGCTACTTTACCAGAGATAGAAATTGTAGATATGCGTAAAGAACTCAAAAATGGGAATATGCAGATTATGAGTCATACGCTCCATGAAGCTATAGAACGTACAGTGAGAGCTGGCAATCAGGTTATGTTACTTCTAAATCGTAGAGGACATTCTACTTTTGTTAATTGTAGAAGCTGTGGTTTTGTGGTGAAATGTAAGCATTGTGATATTGCTATGACTTATCATAGACAATCTAGTAGTTTAGAATGTCATTACTGTGGACTAAAGGAGCCTATTCCATCTATGTGTCCTGCTTGTGGAAGTAAACACATTCGTTTTTTTGGAAGTGGGACAGAAAAGGTTGAAGAATACCTTAATAAACACTTTAAGCCGTATGGTATTGGACGAATGGACTTTGATACCACTACAGGTAAAGAAGGGCATAATAAAGTTCTAGAAGCGTTCCAAAACCATGAGTTTAATATTCTGGTAGGGACACAGATGATTGCAAAAGGACATGATTTTAAAGATGTAACCCTTGTGGGTATTATTGCAGCAGATCAAGCTCTTTATATACAGGATTTTAGAAGTGAAGAGCGTACTTATCAGCTTATTACTCAGGCATTAGGTAGGGCAGGAAGAGGCGATAAAAAAGGTGAGGTAGTTATTCAAACTTATAATCCAGAGCATTTTGTGTTAGAAAAGATTAAGTTTAGACAGCAGCAAGCTTTTTATGAAGAAGAGCTTAAAATTAGAAAAATGCTGGGTTACCCGCCGTATACACATCTTTTTTCACTTACTGTATTAGGTAGAAATGAAAAAGAAGTCATCCAAATGGTGCATACGTTAAAGTATTATTATGAATACTACAATAAAAAAGGACTTTTTCGTATTGTAGGTCCATCTGCAGCAGCTATTAGCAGAATTGCAGATGAATATAGATGGCAACTTATTTTAGTAGGTGAAGATAGAGAAAAACTTTTACTGTATGGTAAATATTGTTTAAATAAGTTTATTAATCGAGAAAATACTGGTACAATAAAAATAAATTGGGATATAGACCCTATCAGTATGTTTTAAATAAGGAGGCTATTATGGCAACACGTACAATACGTATAGAGAGTGATCCGATTCTTAGAAAAGTTTCTAAAGAAGTTACAAAATTTGATGAAAGTTTATGGGCCTTACTTGAAGATATGGCGCAGACTATGTATGAGGCTGATGGCGTAGGTCTTGCAGCACCACAAATTGGCCTGTTAAAACGTATCTTCGTTATTGATATTGGTGAAGGACTTGTTGAGTTTATTAATCCACAAGTTGTTTTAGAAGATGGTGAACAATTTGGTGAAGAAGGGTGCTTAAGTGTACCTAAGAAATATGGTCCAGTAAGACGCCCTAATCGTGTAAGAATGCGTGCTCAAAACAGAATGGGTGAATGGTTCGAAATAGAGGGTGAAGAACTTATGGCACGTGCTATGCTTCATGAAAATGATCATCTAGATGGAAAGCTTTTTGTAGACTTTGTAGAAGGCGAACTCGTTCAACTATCAGATGAGGAATAATGAGGAGGCACATATGAATGTTATATTTATGGGAACACCAGATTTTGCAGTTCCTACATTACAGATGTTAATAGACGAAGGTCATACCATTAGTGCAGTCGTTACACAACCAGATAGACCAAAGGGAAGAGGCAATAAAGTACTTATGCCACCAGTTAAAGAGCTTGCTCTTAAGCATGGGATAGAAGTTCTTCAACCTGAACGTGTAAAAGGTAATGAAGAATTTTTAATGCACATAAAAGCTTTAAATCCAGATGTTATGGTTGTAGTAGCATATGGAAAGATTTTACCTGAAAGTGTACTTGAAGTACCAAAACTCGGATGTATTAATATTCATGGTTCACTTTTACCAAAATACAGAGGTGCAGCACCTATTCAGTGGAGTGTATTAAATGGTGAAGCTGTAACAGGTGTTACCATCATGTATATGGATAAAGGTATGGATACAGGTGATATGCTCTATAAAAAAGAAATGGTACTTGCTGAAGATGAAACCTATGCATCTCTTCATGATAAGATGAAAGATGTAGGGGCAGCTGCTTTAAAAGAAGCTTGGCCTCTTATTGTAAGTGGTGGTAAGGAGCGTATCAAACAAAATGAAGAAGAAGCAACTTATGCACCACCTATTCAAAAGGCCTTAGGTGAAATTCAGTGGGAAAAGTCAAACCATGAAATTGATGCTTTAGTTAGGGGGCTTAATCCGTGGCCAGCTGCTTATACTTACTATGATGGACAAATGATGAAAGTTTGGAACGTATCAACTGGCGTAGGACAAACAGAATATGAACCAGGTACAATTATAGAAGTTGATAAAGCGGGTATTCATGTACAAACAGGAAATGGGATCTTAATTATTAAGGAGATACAAGCACCTAATAAAAAGCGTATGCCTGTATCAGAATATATTAAAGGAAACACCATTGAACCAGGCAAATTATTAGGTGACTAAGACAGGAGCTGATAAAATGATGATTGATTCTTCCTATTGGATCTTATTCATTGTTGTTTCCATTTTACCTATTTGGGCAAGTTTGAAACTACAAAATACGTTTAATAAGTATTCTCGTGTAAGAAGTTTATCAGGTTATACAGGAGAGGAAGCGGCAAGACGTATTTTAATGATTAACCACTTAGGGCATATAGGTATTAAGCCTGTAAGGGGCTCTATGACAGATCATTATAATCCTATACAAAAAGAAATAGGTCTATCTCAAACTGTATACAGTTTAAACTCTATTGCAGCAGTCAGTGTAGCAGCGCATGAGGTGGGTCATGTGCTTCAAGAAGCAGATCATTATAATGCGCTTACATTAAGGCATAAACTTTTGCCTGTTACAAGATTTGCAGATAGTGCAGCCATTCCAATGGTATTTTTAGGAGCGATTACTTCTTTCCAAGGATTAGCGTGGATTGGTATTATCTTATTTAGTTTTACAACACTATTTAGTCTTGTCACATTACCAGTAGAATTTAATGCCTCAAAACGTGCTATAGTAGCACTTTCTCAAAGTGGTATTTTATCAGATGAAGAGCTAGATGGAGCAAAAGAGGTTCTTAATGCAGCAGCCTTAACTTATGTAGCAGGTGCAGCTGTATCTATGATGATGCTTTTAAGACTTATTCTAATCTATGGTGGACAAAATAGAGATTAAGACAAACATACTAAAAGACGCTTTTAAAGCGTCTTTTATACTATAAAATAAAGAGTAATACAAGCGAGGAATATAAAATGGAGCAAAAAACAGTACGTGAGAAAGTTGCACAGATTTTAACAGACATTGAAAAAGATGATACTTATTTACAACTTGCACTAAAAAAAGAACTCGATACATTAGAGGTTAAAGATAAAGGCTTTGCTAATGAGCTCATTTACGGTACTATAAAATGGCGTTTAAGATTGGATTATGTATTAGACCAATTTTCTAAAACGCCTGTAAAAAAGATGAAACCTTTTATACGACAACTCATGCGTATGAGTGTTTATCAAATTTTGTTTTTAGACAAAGTACCAGCATCGGCAGCTATTAATGAAGCTGTTAAAATTATGCATAAGCGTAAGATGAGTAATTTATCAGGATTTGTAAATGGTGTTCTTAGAAATATAGATAGAAATAAATCAGAGATTACTTATCCTAATTTAAGTGTTTATTATTCTATTCCTGAATGGATAATAACAAGATGGATGAAGTATTATGGAGAAATGGAGACAAAAGCTATTTGTGAAAGTCTTTCACAGCGTGCACGTGTATGTATTAGAATTAATAACCTTAAAACAACAAAAGATAAAGTTAAAGCTTTGTTATCGGAAGAAGGGATTACAGTATTAGAGGAGGGATTCCTCCCAGAAAGTCTCTATATTCATGCTCCTAATGGTATTCACCATAGTCCATCTTTTAAAGCAGGGCTATGGACAGTTCAAGATGAAAGTGCTATGTTAGTAGGGCATGTATTAGGACCTGAAAAAGGTGATGAAATTTTAGATGTATGTAGTGCCCCAGGAGGTAAGACAGTCCATCTAGCAGAGCTTATGCAAAATGAAGGACATATTATAGGTGCAGATGTTCATGAGCATAAAATAGAATTAATTGAGAAAAATGCTAAAAGGTTAGGCGCATCTATTGTAGAAGGCAAACTTCAAGATGGTATGTTAATCAATGAAGATTGGAAAGAAAAATTTGATAAAATTTTACTAGATGCACCATGTTCAGGACTTGGTATTATAAAAAGAAAACCAGATATTCGTTATGCTAAAGATGAGACGGCGATTCGTGATATTAACAACATTCAGCGTAAGCTTTTAAAAAATGCTATAAATTATCTAAAAAAGGATGGTATTTTGGTTTATAGTACATGTACATTGACACAAGAAGAAAATCAAAATATGGTAGAGTATGCATTGTCTTTAGGACTTCAATTAGATGCCATTCCTTATGATATGCCAGCATGTTTAAAACCTTATATAAAAGACAATGCTTATATTGAAATCTTACCACACGTGACCGATACAGATGGATTCTTTATGGCGCGATTTAGAAAATAAGGAGTAACACAATGAACGATATTATTAGTATGAATTTAATAGAGCTTGAACAGATCGTAATGGATCTTGGGCAAAGTAAATTTAGAGCCAAGCAGCTTTTTGATTGGCTTCATAAAAAGTTAGTATGGAATTATGACGAAATGACAAATCTTCCTATCTCCTTTAGAGAACAACTTAAAGAACTTTATCCCCTTACAGAAATGCGTATTATAGAAAAATATACTTCTCAAATAGATGGGACAATAAAGTACTTGTTTGAATTGTCTGATTCCCATATAATAGAAAGTGTTTTAATGCGTTACAAGCATGGAAATTCTATTTGTATTTCTTCACAAGTAGGGTGTCGTATGGGATGTAAGTTCTGTGCTTCAACACTCGAAGGTCTTATAAGAAGCCTCAAAGTATCAGAAATGCTAGGACAGATTTATAAAGTACAACAAGATACGGGAGAACGGATTTCTAATATTGTTATTATGGGAAGTGGAGAGCCACTCGAATATTTAAATATTACAACGAAATTTGTGGAACTTATTAACCATGAATTAGGTCAAAATATAGGACAACGTCATATTACTGTATCTACTTGTGGACTTGTGCCAAGTATTTATGAACTTGCAGATAAGGGATTCCAAATTACCCTTGCTATCTCACTTCATGCGACGACAGACGAAAAAAGGAGAGAAGTTATGCCTATCGCACGTCGTTACAGCATTGAAGAAATATTAAAAGCTTGTCAGCACTATATTAATAAGACTGGAAGACGTATTACATTTGAATATTCGCTTATTGCTGATAAAAATGATACAATAGAGGATGCAACAAGACTCGCTAAACTATTAAAAGGGATGCTTGCGCATGTTAATCTGATACCTGTTAATCCAATTGAAGAGCGTGATTATGAGGCGGCAACACATAATAGAGTAGAAGATTTTGCTAAAGTATTAAAATCTTATAATATAGAGACCACTGTGCGCCGTACACTAGGAGCAGATATAGATGCTGCTTGTGGTCAGTTAAGGCGTAGGTATCTCGAAAAAAGAGGTGAATAGCATGATTGCTGTTGGGAAAGTAAACATCGGTAAAAGACGTACTAGAAATGAGGATAGTGTCCTGGTTTCTAATGAGCCAATAGGTGTATTACCTAATTTGTATATTGTTGCCGATGGAATGGGGGGACATAAGGCAGGTGCTGTTGCAAGTAAACTTGCCATTGATGCTTTTTGTAACTATATAGAAGAGCATGAAAATGCCCAAATCAAAACAGAAGAGGAATTGCTTATTTTATTAAAAAGAGGTATTTCACACGCAAATTATGTCATTTATAAAAAAGGACTGGAAAATCCAGACTTTACAGGAATGGGAACGACCATTACCTTATGCACAGTAATGAATGGAACTGCTTATATTGCCCATGTAGGAGATACAAGATTATATTGTATGAATGCTAATCAAATGAGACAAGTAACTGTAGATCACTCCTTAGTACAAGAAATGCTTGAGCAGGGATATATTACAGAAACAGATATGCAGGAACACCCACAAAGACATGTTATTACACGTGCAGTGGGTACATATGAACAAGTAAAGGTAGACACTATGAAACAATGCTTAAATGGTGTAGAGTATATTTTATTATGTTCAGACGGATTGACAGCGATGTTAAGTGAAGAAAAAATGCATGAACTGGTTTATAAGCATCATACAAACCTTGAAACAATTATTGATGAATTAATCTTGCAGGCAAATGAAGCAGGTGGGGCAGATAATATTGCTGTTATTATTGGAAAAAAAGATGAGGTGAGCAAAACATGTTAGAACCTGGGAAAATACTAGGGGATCGCTATGAGATTATACAAAAGATCGGTGCAGGCGGCATGTCCATTGTCTATAAAGCTAAGTGTAATAAGCTTCAGAGATTTGTTGCCATTAAAGTATTAAGAGAAGAATTTGTGAAAGATGAAGCTTTTGTACAAAAATTTAAGTCTGAGGCTTTTTCAGCAGGGGGCCTATCCCATCCTAATATTGTTAGTATTTATGATGTAGGACAAGAGGATGATCTGCACTATATCGTAATGGAATTTGTAGAAGGGCAAACACTTAAAGAATATATTGAACAAAATGGACCATTATCATCAACTCAAACTTTAGAGTATGGTATGCAAATTGTATCTGCACTTAGGCATGCGCATAACAAACAAGTTATTCATAGAGATATTAAGCCACAAAATATTTTAATTACCCATGATCAAATGTTAAAAGTAGCTGACTTTGGTATAGCTAAAGCTGTAGATTCTTCTACTATTGTTGCAGCAGGGAATGCTATTGGCTCTGTTCATTACTTCTCGCCAGAACAGGCTAAAGGAAAATATGTTAATGAAACAAGCGATCTTTACTCATGTGGTATTGTACTTTTTGAGATGGCAACTAACCGTTTACCATTTCAAGCAGATACACATGTTTCTATTGCGCTTAAACATATTAATGAAGAAGTGCCAAAGCCAAGTTTATTCAATGAACAGATTTGGACAGGACTAGAATCTATTATTTTAAAAGCAACCAATAAAAAGCAAGAATTACGTTATCAAAATGCAGACAGTATGTTGGAAGATATGAAAACTGTTCTTGCTAATCCAACAGTTGATTTAAGTAGTAAAGAAGTAACAGAAACAGATGTAGATCAAACCATCTTATTAACAGATATTCAGACAAGTTTTATTAGGCAAAATGAAAAGACTACAAGTCGTTTAGAATCTAATCAAACACCTGGTGTGAAAATGAGTACACCTCAAGATTATTATGAAGAATATGGGGGAGAGGATGAAGAAGAAGTTTCTACTGGTTATAAAATTTTAGCTGGTTTAGGTGGCGTACTTGCTACACTTCTTATAGTAGGTATTATGGCAGCAGTTACCTTCTTTGTACTTCCTTCTTTTACTAAACCTCAACGTGTAGTGGTACCTTCTGTATTAGGGCAGACAGTAGATAAGGCCACTGCTATTTTGGAGGATAAAAATTTAGCTATTCTATTAGCTGGTGAAGAAGTAAGTGATACTTATACACCTGGAACTATTATGAGACAAACACCTAATGGTGAGAAAGTGGTAGAGCCAGGTACGGTCATTAATGTTGTGGTAGCTAAACAAAAAGAAGTAATAGAAGAAGTTGTAGTGCCAAATTTAAAAGGTGAGGAGTCTGCTAATGCGCAGAGCATACTCTCTGAGATGGATCTTGATGTAGCCTTAGAGTGGGAGTATAGTGATGAACTTGATAGAAGTAAGGTTATTTCACATACGCCAGAGGCAGGCGTACGTGTTAAAAAAGGTGATACAGTTACCCTTGTTTTAAGTAAAGGAAAAGAAGTAGTACTTGTTAAAGTACCGAACCTTTATAATTTGACTTTAGATGAGGCAAAAGCTAAATTAAATGAAGTAGGGCTTAGATTTGGGCAAACTGTGGAGGAACATAGTGATACTGTGGAACAAGGTAAGGTTATGAAGCAAAGTATTGCAGAAAATCAAGAAATTGAGCAAGGTGAGATTGTTGATATTGTCATCAGTAAAGGACCTAAAGTAGAAGAAGTGATACCTCCTGAAGAGGATCCAAATAATCCTACTACACCAGATACAGACATACCATCTGAAGAAAATACGCCAGAAGAAGAACCACTTGCTACAATAACACGTGTTATTAATGCACCAACAGATAAATTACAAGATGAATATCATGTACTAGTTCTAATCGAAGATGATTTAGGTGCAAGAACTGCTTTTGATGGCATTGTAAAGAAAGAACAGTTCCCTCTTCCAATACAAGTATCAGGCAAAGGAAAAGGTGTACTTACAACCTTTTTTGATGGACAAGAAGAGTATAGAGACAACAACATTAATTTTGATGAGGTGACACAATAAGTATGATGCAAGGAACAATCATTAAAGGTATTGCAGGTTTTTACTACGTGAGAGTAGAAGATGAGGTATATGAATGTAAAGCACGTGGCAAGTTTAGAAATGAAGGGGTTACGCCTCTTATAGGAGATGCTGTGTCTATTGAAGTAGACTATGATAATCAAGATACGAATTATGCCTATAAACAAGGACATATTGTAGAGATTTTTGAGCGCAAGAATAAACTAGTAAGACCACCTGTAGCTAATGTGGATCAGGGGATTGTTGTATTTGCGGTAACTTATCCGCAAATACACTTAGATCTTTTAGATCGTTTTCTCATTATGATGGAAATAGAGGGTATTAAACCTTATATTGCACTTAATAAAATAGATGGTGCACCAAGGGAAACTTATGAGTATATTGTAAAAGGGTATGAGCAAAGCGGGTATAAAGTCCTACTTGTTTCCGCAAAGAAGCAGATTGGTTTAGATGATTTAAGGGCAGTATTAAAAGATAAAATATCTTTCTTTGCGGGCCCATCTGGTGTAGGAAAGTCTACACTGCTTAATAGCATAGAACCTCATTTGAAATTACAGACAGGCGATGTGAGTGAAAAGATAAAACGTGGTAAACATACGACAAGACATGTAGAGCTTCTTCCATTTAGTGAGGGAGGTTACGTCCTTGATACACCTGGCTTTACTTCCTTGCAATTTGAAACGATTGATCAAGATGAGCTTAAATATTATTTCCCAGAGTTTAAGCCTTTTGAAGGAAAATGTAAGTTCAATGGATGTAGTCATATCCATGAACCCAAATGTGCAGTAAAAGAGGCGTTAGAGAGAGGGGAACTCTTTAAACTTCGCTACGACAACTATGTCACATATTATAATCAACTAAAAGAAACGAGGAAATGGTAAGATGAATTATTTAGCGCCGTCAATATTATCAGCAGATTTTGCAGCTTTAGGAGAAGCTGTTACACTTGTGGAGGCAGCAGGCGCTCCTTTTATTCATGTAGATGTAATGGATGGGCATTTTGTTCCCAATATTACAATAGGAGCACCTGTAGCAAAGTCTTTAAGAAAGCACATTAAAGGTGTAATGGATGTTCATCTTATGATTGAAAATCCAGATCAATATTTACAAGATTTTAAAGATGCAGGAGCAGATATTGTAACTGTACACTATGAAGCATCAAGACATATACATCGTACACTCCAAACGATTAGAAGCTTAGGAATGAAAAGTGGTCTATCACTTAACCCAGGGACCCCTGTAGAGGTGATAGAATGTCTTCTAGATGAAATTGATATGGTACTTATCATGTCTGTTAACCCGGGATTTGGAGGACAAAGTTTTATCCCTTATGCCCTAGAGAAAGTCAAAACAGTTAAAGAGCTTGCTAAAAAACATAATAAAGAATTACTTATTCAAGTAGATGGTGGAGTAGGTCTTCATAATGTTAAAGAGGTTGTAGAAGCTGGGGCCAATGTAGTTGTAGCAGGCTCAGCTGTGTTTGGTGCCGAAGATGTGACAAAAGCAGTTCAAGAATTTATAGCACTTATGAATGAGTAAATAGGGGGAACCATGAAGGTTTTAATTTTTACGAATGGAGACTATGGTGACTATAGCTTTTGCAAGCAGTTACCTAGTTATGATTATGTTTTATGTGCTGATAATGGTATGAAGCATGCGAAAGTGCTCGGGATTAAACCTAATGAAATATTAGGTGACTTTGATAGTTGTAATCCAGATGAACTAGAATTTTATAAACAGCAAGGTATTGTTGTTGTAACATCTCCATGTGAAAAAGATGAAACAGATACAGAGCTTGCCTTAGACCGTGCTATAGAATTGGGGGCCCAGACTATTTATATATTAGGAGGGTTAGGTACGCGTATTGACCATACATTAGCTAATATTCATTTACTTCATAAGGCTTTAGGAAAAGGTGTACGCGCTGTTTTATGTAATGCTTATAACCAGGTTGAGCTTATTGAAAATCATATAAGACTAGAAGGAGATAAGGGAGACCTAGTAAGTCTCATTCCTTTTACACCTTCTGTAAAAGGGGTGTCAACGACTCATTTAGCATATAGCTTAGAGAATGGTGAGTTTCATTTTGGTAAACCTTATGGTGTAAGTAACTATATGACAGATACATGGGCTGAGGTGAATATAAAAGAAGGTTTACTACTTGTTATGAAAATAAAAGATTAAAAATAAAGTGTGCGTAAATTACGCACACTTTATTTGCTTTGGAATAATATGGTTATATAGCGAAGATTCACAAGGAGGCAGGTCCATGCAATGAAAAAGAGAGTACTAGGACTCATCTGCTTTTGTGTAGGATGTGGTATGCTCATGGTCATCATCATACCTGCACTTGGGTGGATCCTAACATCTGCAGCTGTATTCATATTAGTTGGTTGGTTGTTAGTATGTGGTGATGATTAGGAGGGTGATTTATGAGAATATATGTGATAAAACTCCCTAAATGGTTAGGTAAGATTGTGGGGAAAGTTTATAAAGGCTCTAATCAATAAAAAAGAGTGTATCTCTTGAGAGATACACTCTTTTTAAGTGAAAAAATTCCATAATTCATAAATGAACTATGGAATTTACTCTGCTTTTAAATTAAGCACGAGAAACTAAGTTTGAACGTAAGCAACGTGTACATACGTTAGCAGTTCTAACTACACCGTTTTGTGCAATTCTAACTTTTTTTACGTTTGCCTTCCACATTTTATTTGATCTTCTATGAGAGTGGCTAACTTTGATACCAAAGTGTACATCTTTTGAGCAAATTTCACATTTTGCCACTGTAAACACCTCCTTAAAATAATATCCGTGACATAACAAATGCTATTCTAACAGATAATAAGATATATTTCAAGAGTGTAAAGCATATTTATTTGACAAAATCATAAAATACTTGGAAAAGCTATCCTGTAAGACTTTATTTATACTATAAATAATGCTATAATAGGAAACAAATGCATTGCAATCTTAAAAATAAAGATAGAATTATAAATATTAAGGAGGTATATTATGGGCGGTAAATTTTCTAATAAATATGGTACCATTACAATCAGTGAAGAGGTTATAGCACAAATTAGTGGTATAACAGCAACAGAGTGTTACGGTATAGTAGGCATGGCAGCAAGAAATGTGAAAGATGGCATTGTGCAACTCTTAAAGGGTGAAAGCCTTACAAAAGGAATTGCTGTACAAGTCTATGAAGATGATGGCATAAGCATAGAATTTCATATTATAGTAGAATATGGTACAAAAATTTCTGCTGTTACAGAGAACCTCATGAGCACCGTTAAATATAAAGTGAAAGACATTTTAGGTTTAGACGTAAAACAAATTAAAGTTTATGTTGAAGGTGTACGCGTAGATAACTAAATTTAGAAGTTCGTTTGAGGAGGCACATTAAAGTGAAATTAGAAGTAATAGATGCTAAGCTTTTACAGAACATGTTTGTGGCTGGAGCTAAGCTATTAGATGAAAAGAAACAAATGGTTAATGAGATGAATGTTTTCCCTGTTCCAGATGGAGATACAGGAACAAATATGTCCTTAACTATGTTAGCTGCGGCTAAAGAAGTAGAAAAAATTGACCCGACAAGTATTGTGGCAGTAGGTAATGCTGCAGCGTCTGGCTCTTTACGTGGAGCAAGAGGTAACTCTGGTGTTATTTTATCACAGCTTATTCGTGGTTTTGCAAAAGGGCTTACAGAAACGCCAATTGATACCTTAACGCTTGCAAATGCTTTCCAATCAGGTGTAGATACAGCTTATAAAGCGGTTATGAAGCCTAAAGAGGGAACTATTTTAACTGTTGCAAGAGAAATTGCTACAAAAGCTATGCAACTTAGTATGGAAATTACAGATATTGAAGAGTTTGCAAAGAAAGTTTTAGAACATGGTTATGAAGTACTTCATCAGACACCAGAGATGCTTCCAGTATTAAAAGAAGCAGGTGTAGTAGATGCAGGTGGGCAAGGGCTCCTATGTATTTTAGAAGGTGCAGCTATGGTTATTACAGGTGATATTAAAATCAATATTAAAAAGCCTGTATCTAAACCAAATGAAGCAGCATTTAGTGCGCTTAAAAACTTTAATACAGAAGATATTACTTTTGGATACTGTACAGAATTTATTGTTGACCGTAAAAAAGATGCAAATTATGACGAAATGGCTATGCGTGAGTATCTTGAAACAATCGGGGATAGTATTGTAGCTGTATCTGATGAAACATTTATTAAAATTCATGTGCATACAGATAACCCAGGACTTGCACTTCAAAAAGGGCTAGAATTTGGTGCACTTACAAGTATTAAAATTGAGAACATGCGTGAACAGCATTCTTCTATTTTTGATGAAAGTACGCAGCAAACAGAAGAGCCAGTAGGCCCACGTAAATCTATTGCATTTGTATCTATTGCAGCAGGTAGTGGTATTGCAGAAATTATGAGAAGTCTAGGTGTAGAGGAAGTTATTGAAGGTGGCCAAACTATGAACCCAAGTACAGAGGATATTAGTGAAGCTATTAAACGTGCTCATGCAGAACATGTTATTGTACTTCCAAACAATAAAAACATCATTTTAGCTGCAGAGCAAGCTGCACAAATTGAGTCAGAATGTAAAGTGCATGTTGTACCATCTAAAACAATGCCACAAGGTATCACAGCTATGGTAAGCTATGATGCAAGTGAAGATGCTGAATCTATTGTAGAAACAATGAAGGAATCTATTGGTATGGTAGAGACAGCGCAAATTACAATTGCTGTACGTGATACAACAATTGATGGCCAAGCTATTAAAGAAGGTGAATATTTAGGTATCTTAGAAAATGATATTGTAGAACACAATGAAGATCTTAAAGAAACCTTTAAAAATTTACTTGGTAAGATGAATGAAGATGCTGAAATTATCACTATTTATTATGGTGAAGAGATTACAGAAGAAATAGCTGCGCAGTATGTAGCCATTGCGGAAGAAGTATTCCCTGATGCAGATGTAGAAGTACACTCAGGTGGTCAACCTGTTTATTACTTTATGATTTCAGCTGAATAATATAAAGGTCTAAGGCTAAAGATAAACTTTAGCCTTTTTTAATAACTTTAATAAAGGAGTGAAGCCATGTTCCTTGAACAATCTATTATGGATTTAAAAGGTGTTGGTGAACAAACCATAAAAAAATTTAATAAATTAGGTCTTTTTACAATACAGGATTTAATAGAGCATTATCCGAAAGAATATGAAGATAGGCGGAAGATTACAAAGATTCAAGAGACCGTTATGGATGAGGAAAATAATATTATAGCTACTGTTGCATCTAGGCCAGAAGTGATGAAAAAGGGCTATAAAGTTATTGTAAAGTTTAGAATTAAGGATGATACAGGCAGTATTTATGTGGTGTTTTATGGGCAGCCTTATATGAAAAATAACTTTATAGTAGGAGAAACTTATAATTTCTATGGTAAAATTAGAAGACAATATGGCTGTATTGAAATGGAAAGTCCAGAGTATGAAAAAGTAGACAATGGGATTACACAAAAAGCAAATAAGATTATTCCTATTTACCCAGCTACGCAAAAGCTTTCACAAAAGGTTATTAGACAACTCATTGAGCAGGCGTTAAGTTTAGCGTTACCTGAAGTGGAAGATGTATTGCCTGCTTATATTAAAGAACTTTATAAACTTAAAAGTAAAAGCTTTGCCTTAACACATATTCATTTTCCGAAAGATGATGAAGCTTTCTTTGAAGCACGTAAAAGGCTGGTTTTTGAAGAACTTTTCTTGCTGCAGCTTAGCTTATTTGTGCTTAAATCTGAATTTTTATCAAGAAGTAAAGGGATTAGTAAAAAAGTACCTGAAAGCTTTAAGGCATTTGTTGAGTATCTTCCTTTTGAATTTACAGGTGCGCAAAAAAGGGTTATGAAAGAGATTGTAAAAGACCTTAAAAGTGACTATGCAGGCAATCGCTTAGTACAAGGGGATGTAGGTTCTGGGAAGACAGTTATAGCAGCAGCTAGTTTATTTATTGTGATTAAGAATAATCAGCAAGGTGCACTTATGGCACCTACTGAAGTGCTTGCTAAGCAACACTATGAATTTTTACAGCAAGTTTTTGAACCTTTTAATATAAAAATGGCATTACTAACAGGGTCTACAACAGCAAAAGAAAAAAGAGAGATTTTAGCAAAGCTTAAATCACAAGAACTCGACCTTGTAGTAGGAACTCATGCTCTTATAGAGGATAATGTGGAAATGCCTGCTTTAGGTCTTGTCATTACAGATGAACAACATCGTTTTGGTGTAAGACAACGCCTCAAGCTATCTGAAAAAGGTCAAACGCCAGATGTTATTGTTATGACGGCGACACCTATCCCAAGAACACTAGCACTTATCCTCTATGGAGATATGGATATTTCCATTATTGATGAATTACCTCCAGGAAGACAGCCTATTAAGACAAATGCTGTAGATTCTTCTTATCATGCGAGGATTTATCAGTTTATGGACAAACATATTAGAGAAGGAAGACAGTGTTATGTTATTTGTCCTATGGTAGAAGAAAATGAAAAGCAGGCTGATTTGAAAAGCGTAACAGAGTATACAGCTTATTTAAAAGAACAAGTCTTCCCACATTTTAACATAGGACTATTACATGGTAAGATGAAACCAAAAGAAAAAAATGCGGTAATGGAGGCTTTTGCGAGTGGTCAGGTGCATATTTTAGTATCTACAACAGTAGTAGAGGTTGGTGTTAATGTGCCCAATGCTACTGTGATGGTTATTGAAAATGCAGAACGTTTTGGACTTGCTCAGCTTCATCAGCTTAGAGGACGTGTAGGAAGAGGAAAACATCAGTCCTACTGTGTACTTGTGAGCGACTCTAAAAATAAAGTAACAAAGAAGCGTCTCAAAATCATGGAGGAGAGTACAGATGGCTTTGTTATTGCAGATACAGATCTAAAGTTAAGAGGGCCTGGAGATTTCTTCGGCACCAAACAACATGGTTTACCTGAAATGAAGATAGCCAATCTCTATACAGATGCAAAAGTTCTTAAAGAAGTTCAAAAAGCTGCCAAATCTTTATTAGAGCAAGATAAAGACTTAAGTTTGCCAGAGCATCAAGGATTAAAAGTAAAACTCCTGCAAACAATAGAAGGAGAACAGATGCATACAGCTTTATAAAGTGGCAGAAGATGACAATTTATTTAATATAGGGTATAATATCTATGGATAAAAATAAATGGATTAAAGTGATAATCGAAGGAGGTAAGTTTTGCGCGTAATAAGTGGAAAATGCCGAGGAACAAAACTTATAGCACCCGAAGGTTCTAATACAAGACCTACTATTGATCGTATTAAAGAAACACTTTTTAATATGATCAGTTTTGATATACCCGGATGTTTATTTTTAGATTTATTTAGCGGAAGTGGTGGTATTGGTATTGAAGCCTTGAGCCGTGGAGCAAAAAAGGCTGTTATGGTCGAGCATCACCAAGAAGCACTTGCATGTATTCATAAAAATTTAGAAAAAACAAGATTGCAAGATGATGCAAGAGTGTATAATATAGATATATATACAGCATTACAAAAATTAAAACAAAATAATGAAAAATTTGATATTATTTTTATGGACCCTCCTTATCAAATGGAAGGTATTTGGAAAATTTTTGAGTGCATTAAACAATATGAATTATTAAGTGAAACAGGCTACGTTATACTAGAAAGAGCGACTACAAACAAGTCTTTAAATTTTGAAGGTTATGTCCTTATTAAAGAAAAGACTTATAAGACTACGACGTTAAGCTTTTTTGAAAGGATACAAGAAAAGTGAAGATAGGTATATATCCAGGGAGTTTTGACCCTATAACAAAAGGACATATGGATATTATAGAAAGAGCTGCAAAACTTGTAGATGTTTTATATGTTTCGGTTCTAACTAATCCGCATAAGTCAGGTGGAATGTTTACAAATGAAGAACGTATGGATATGATTGAAAATAGTATAAGTCATTTACCTAATGTTAGAATTGAAACTTTTTCAGGACTTTTAGTAGATTATGCAAAAGCAAAGAATGCAACAGTTATTGTGAGAGGGTTAAGAGCTGTAACAGATTTTGAATATGAGATGCAGATGGCACAAATTAATAAAAGTTTATTGCCTAATGTAGAAACTATATTTTTAGTAACCAATGCACAGTATTCTTTTTTAAGTTCAAGTTCAGTAAGAGAACTTGCTTTATTCCAAGGTAGATTTCATGACCTTGTACCAGAGTATGTAGTAAGTGTACTGGAGAGAAAATTCCAAAGGGAGGGAAAGTAAGTGGAATACACAAAAGAAACAGAAATTATGTCTTTATTAGATCAAATGGAGGAATTGCTTGAAGAGGGGAAAACAAGTTTTATTACAAGTAAAGTCTCCATCGATCGTGATGAATTTTTTGAATATATCAAAGATATTCGCATGAAGCTACCTACAGAGCTTCAACAATCTGTATGGATTGTCGAAGAACGTAATAAAATTTTAGCAGAAGCACAAGGTGAGGCTAAACTTATTATCCAAGAAGCACAAGAAACGCTTCAGAAAATGATTGAGCAACATGAAATTACTAAATATGCAGAAGATCGTGCACAGATGATTTTAGAAAATGCGCGTAAAGATTCTAGAGAGATTCGTATTGGCGCTATTGAATATGCCAATGAAACAGTTAAAGTTGTAGAACAACAGCTTAAACTTACTTTAGAATCTATACATAAAGAAGCACAGAACTTCGAAAATTATATTACAAACGAACTACGTATTTTATACGATCATAGACAAGAACTTAAAGAAATGATTCATCCACAACCTGTTATGGAAGAGCGTGAGTAGAAAAGAGCTACAAGGCTGAAAATAGCCCTTGTAGCTCTTTTTTATTTTAGGAGAGTATAGAAGCAGGTTTTAAAGGTACTTTGTGAGAAGAAAGCATTTTAAATAAAAAGGCTGTAAATACAAGAACCATGACTAAGAGGATGTACCATTTTAATGTAAACCCTAAAGCAAGAGAGGGATTCCAAAGTGGATAGAGAATAAAGGTTAAAATATAAGCAAGCAAAGATTGAAGAAGTTTTGAGTACATATAGGGCTTTAGAGAAAGGTTGCTACCTTGCAATACATGTTGACTTTGAAAACATACACAGAAACCTCCAAAGGCAATAACGGCAGATAAAAGTGCAAGAAGTGTAGTATTAACAGGTAGTAAACTTGTAAGACGTGCACTTCCGGAGGAAAATTCTAAGCTGCTTAAAAGAAAGCTATGTATAAGAGTAGGGTTTACCCCAAAGAAGTTACCTATAAACTGTGTAAGAGAAGTATAAAGTTCAGAATGTGCAAGGAGATTGCTAATAACAGAGAAAAAGATAATATAGCCACCTACATAGACGATGGTGTCCATACCGTTTTGTACAGCAGAGGTAAAGGCCGTGGAGAATGACAGGGAAGATGTTCGTGTTGTATGAAGAAGCGGAGTTGGGCTTTGGGGAAGTGTATAAAAACGGCTTAAAAGAAGCATGATAAAAGCTGAGGAAATATGTACAAGTAAAAGAAAATAACCGATGTTTGTATCTTGTAACATGAGCGTTCCTACAGTACCTATAATAAAAAGTGGTCCGCAATTACAGCTATAACAAAGGCTTTTTTGAGCTTCATCATAAGTCATTTCACCTTCCTCAAGGAGGTTTTTAGCCAGTTTAGCGCCCATAGGATAGCCACTAATAAGTCCTAGTAGAAAGATTATAAGGCCATTACCTGATAGATGGAAAAGTCTTTGGGTAATGGGATCAAGAAACCGACTACATCTAAAGATTATACCTAAAGAACAAAGAAGGTTAATTAAGATAATAAAAGGAAGTAGGGAAGGGAGAACTTTTTGAAACCATAGTAGGAGTCCAGAGGATGCGCCTTCAATACAAACTTTAGGACATATAAGCATTAGGAGCATCATGATAAAAACCATACTGGTCATGAATATTTTTCGCATAATAATAACACCTCTTCTTTATAAGATTTGTCTACTGTTACAGTGTATGACAAGCCTAAAAAAAAAATAACAACCTAAAAGGCTGTTATTTTCTAAAGGGTTGATAGGTGAAATCTTTAAAAACTAAACCCGGATCATGGGCTAAAAGGGCATAAAGCTTACTTGCTTTAAGCTCATAGTTTAATAAAGATTGACTAGTAGTATCTAAAATAGACTGTGCTTTAGCAGGATTAATAATAATAGGTACTTGACTGAGCTTAGTAAGTTTAGAAAGTACATCCCTAGCAGATTGCTTACAGGCAAGAAGACGAATATAAGGAATATAATCTAACTGTTTATAGGCAAGTATATCCTTTTCTTTAATATCTAATAGAAGATGGATAATGGCACGCTGAACAGTGGCCCTGGTATAAGTTTTTGAAGTCGCACGATCGATGATATCAGAAAGGTCCTTAAAAGTTACAGCGTTGTGATAAAGGGAATGACATAAATTTTTTGGGACATCCCATATCGCATATAAATCTTCAAGTTCGGACATAATCATTTTATAGTGAAAAAGGGAGGAGGCCATATCTAACGTAATAGGCTTTCCTATAACAGGCTTAAGTAGCTCGAAAGCTGAAGAGGGCATAGCCTTTTCAATTTTGTGTGGACTTTGTGAAGTTATATGATGGCGGATAGCTGTAGCAGAGGCAATAGGACCTTCTACATCTATAGTATGATAGTGAGCTGTTTTGCGCTGAAGTGCAAAGGGTTTAATAGAGGAATGATAATACTTAAGTGCCTTTAAGTACTCAAGACCTAATATATTATTAGGTTGGCTTAATAAATCAATCAATACCTCGCTGTAGACTGGAATTGTTTTTTGTGTATCCCGAACATACTTAATCAGTGCTTCCATGCGTGCCTGAGGATAGCTTATACCGTCACTAAGTAAGTGTTTTATATGACTGGATACACTTTCAGGTTCGTGAAGTAAAAGATCAGCAAGTAGTTGCATGGTTTCTATATGAGGTGTTTCACTACCAAAACAAAGTTCATCTACAATACCTGATTTATGAAGAATACCCACGGCGGCCATAGCAAAATGTTCGGCACTGGAAGTAGCATAAACAACAGGAAGTTCAAGAACTAGGTCCACACCACTCATTAGCGCCATTTCTGAACGGGTATACTTATCTGTAATACAAGGTATACCACGCTGTGCAAAGTTGCCACTCATGACAATAATGATTTTTCCTTCGGGATGACGTTTCTTAATTTGTTCTATTTGATACAGATGCCCGTTGTGAAAGGGATTATACTCTGTAATAATTGCAGTAATATGCATAATAACCTCCAAATAATAGGGTGAATTGGTTTCATTTTATCTTAAAGTGTGTACAGTGGAAAGTAATTTATTACAAGAAACTAGAAATTTTTCAAATTGATACTTGTATACACGAAGTACATTTTATATAATATGAAAAGAGGAATTGATAAAAGGAAAATTGAAAGGGGTTTTATTATGTCTTTTTTAGATTCAATTAAAACACGCGCAAAAAGTGACAAGAAAACGATCGTATTACCTGAAACAGGAGATATGCGTACACTTAATGCTGCACATACTATTTTAAAAGAAGAACTTGCAAACCTTATTCTTATTGGTAACAAAGAAGAGATTTTAAATAAAGCTAATGGTTTAGATTTAAGTAAAGCTCAAATTGTAGATCCTCAAACATTTGAAGAAATGAATACATACATCAAAGAACTTGTTGTGCTTAGAGGTGCAAAAGGGATGACAGATGAAAAAGCAAGTGAGCTTCTTCATAATGATTCACTTTTCCTTGGTGTAATGATGGTTAAATTAGGAATGGCTGACGGTATGGTTGCAGGTGCTGTAAACTCAACAGCAAATGTACTTAGACCTTCACTTCAAATCCTAAAAACAGCTAAAAATACAAAATTAGTTTCTTCATTCTTCCTTATGTCTGTGCCTGATTGCGATTTAGGTTCAAACGGCACATTTGTATTCTCAGATTGTGGTCTTAACCAAAATCCAAATTCAGAAGAACTTGCAGCTATTGCAAAAAGCTCAGCAGATAGTTTTAAACAACTTGTTGGAGAAGAAGCAATCGTTGCAATGCTTTCACATTCTACATATGGCAGCGCAAAACATGCAGATGTTGATAAAGTTGTAGAAGCAACTCGTATTGCCAAAGCAGAGTATCCAGAACTTATTGTGGATGGAGAACTTCAACTTGATGCTGCCATTGTACCAGAAGTAGGACAAAGTAAAGCACCAGAAAGCAAAGTAGCAGGCAAAGCAAATGTTCTTGTATTCCCTGACTTAGATGCAGGTAATATTGGATACAAACTTGTACAACGCCTTGCAAAAGCAGAGGCTTATGGTCCTGTAACTCAAGGTATTGCAAAACCAGTTAACGATTTATCAAGAGGTTGTAGCGCAGACGATATCGTAGGCGTAGTAGCTATTACAGCTGTACAAGCTCAAGCAAACTAATTTAATAATTTATTTTTAAGGAGAGAGTTCAATGAACGTTTTAGTAGTAAACTGTGGTAGTTCATCACTTAAATATCAAGTATTAAACATGGAAAATGAAAGCGTACTCGCTATCGGTATCTGTGAAAGAATCGGTATTGATGGTTCATTCATCAAACACACAACAGAAGGTCAAGAAACTGTTAAAATTCCATGTGAATTCCATACTCACAAAGAAGCTTTAGAAAAAATGATCGAAATGATCACAACAGGCGAAACTGCATGTGTATCTTCAATTGATGAAATTGATGCAGTAGGTCACCGTATTGTACATGGTGGAGAAAAATTCACAGATTCTGTAGTAATCACAGATGAAGTTATTAAAGCTATTGAAGAGTGCTGTGATCTTGCACCACTTCACAATCCAGCAAACTTAACAGGTATTCGTGCATGTCAAGAACTTATGCCAAACGTACCAATGGTAGCAGTATTTGATACAGCTTTCCACCAAACAATGCCAAAAGAAGCTTTCATGTACGCTATTCCACAAGAATACTACAGAAAACATGGCGTTCGTAAATATGGTTTCCATGGTACATCACACAAATATGTATCACAAAGAGCTGCTGAAATGATCGGCAAACCAGTTGAAGAAGCAAAAATTATCGTTTGTCACTTAGGAAATGGTGCAAGTGTATGTGCTGTTAAAAATGGTAAATCAGTAGAAACATCAATGGGCTTCACACCACTTGCAGGTCTTGTAATGGGTACACGTTCAGGTGATATCGATCCAGCAATCATTCCATTCTTAATGGAAAAAGAAGGCATGAGTGCAAAAGAAATCGATACAATGCTTAACAAAAAATCAGGTGTTCTTGCATTATCAGAAATGGGTAGCGACTTTAGAGAAATCGAAGATGGTGTTGTAGCTGGTGATGAAGCTTCTCGTTTCACTATGGATGCATTCCAACATCGTTTAATATCATACATTGGTGCATACGCTGCAATCATGAACGGTGTAGATGCTATTGCATTTGCAGGTGGTCTTGGTGAAAACAACGCAATTATGAGAGAAGAAGTTGCAAACATGCTTACATGGTTAGGTGTTGAAATCGATGTTGAGAAAAACAAATGCCGTGGTGTAGAAAGAGATTTATCTACAGAAAACGCAAAAGTTCGTATGTTATTAGTACCAACAAACGAAGAACTTGTTATCGCTAGAGATGCTAAAAGATTACTTCATAAATAATTGATTGACAAAATATCTTAAGATATGTATAATTACAGAAGTGTTACCTAGTGGAGTGAAAACGAATGATAATAAATATCCAGACACTTACAAAACAAGACACACTAGACTTTGACCAAGAGGTTGATCTTTCTCTTGAAAGTCTACGTTTGTTAAGTAATGTAACGGACTACAAAGCTAGAGTTTATGGTACAGTTCATAAAGATGGTGAGCTCTTCACTGTCGAAGGATTTGTAGATGTAACACTCGAACTGATTTGTGACCGTTGCATGAATACGTTTCAATATCCCCTTCATGCGACGCTTGATGACCAATTTTCTAATGATGAGGCTCATTACTTAGAAGATGAGGATATTAAACGTGTGACTAAGTCAAGTATTGATTTATCAGACTCTATTTTAGAGAGTATCGCCATGGCTATGCCAATGAAAGCTTTATGTGATGTTGACTGCAAGGGCATCTGCGTGAAGTGCGGTACGAACCTAAATAAAGGCACATGTGAATGTGAAAAAGCTGACATCGATCCGAGACTAGAGGCGCTAAAAGATATTTTTTGTCTTAATAGCAAAAAATAGCAACTGAGGAGGTGTTAACATGGCAGTACCAAAAAGAAAGACGTCTAAAGCAAGAAGAAACCAACGTAAAGCAAATTGGAAACTTTCTCCACTTAATTTAGTAAAATGCTCTAAATGTGGTGAGCTTATGATGCCACACCGCGTTTGTAAAGCTTGTGGTTCTTACGCTAACCGCGTTGTAGTTAAAGTAGATTAATTCCATGCAAGAGGCAGCTATATGCTGTCTTTTTGCATATTTAGTTTAATTGTAGAGAAAGATAAAGGGTGATGAAAATGCCAAAGATAGCAATTGATGTCATGGGTGGCGATTATGCACCAGATGAGATTATTAAAGGATGCATACGCGCTTCAAAAGAAACCAAATGTGTACTTGTCCTTGTAGGAAAAGAATCTGTCATTAAAGAGAAATTAAAGGATTATACATATGATCCAGATAAGATTGAAATCGTTAATGCAGAAGATGTGATTACAATGGAAGACTCACCAGTAACTGCAATTAGAACCAAAAAAGATTCTTCTATGGTGGTAGGCCTTAAACTTGTCAAAGATAAAGCAGTTGAGGGCTTTGTTTCAGCTGGAAATTCAGGTGCCCTTTTAGCGGGAGGAACTTTAGTTGTTGGCCGTATAAAAGGTGTAGAAAGACCTGCTTTAGCACCACTTATTCCAACAAAAAAAGGGAATACCCTTCTTATTGATTGTGGCGCTAATATGGATGCTAAGCCAGCCTATTTAGATCAATTTGCACGTATGGGTACTGTCTATATGGAAGAATGTATGGGTGTGAAAGCGCCAAAAGTAGGACTCATCAACATTGGTGCAGAAGAAGAAAAAGGTAATGCTCTTACAAAAGAGGCATTTAAACTTCTAAAAGAAGATGAAAAAATCAACTTTATCGGTAATATAGAGGCAAGGGAAATTCCATCAGGGGAAGCAGATATTTTAGTTTGTGATGCCTTTGTTGGAAATGTTATTCTGAAGTTTATGGAAGGCTTTGGTATGTGGGTGTTTTCAATGGTTAAAGCTGAGTTTATGAGAAGTTTAAAGACAAAAATTGCGGCTTTACTTATGAAAAAAGGCGTTATGTCTATTAAAGAAAAATTTGATTATGCAAGCAAAGGTGGTGCACCACTTTTAGGTGTGAATGGACTTGTTGTGAAGACACATGGTAATTCAAAAGAGAAACAAATTTATTGCACAATCATGCAAACTGAGCAGTTTATTGAAAATAAACTCATTGAAAAGATTGCTTCTAAATTTAATTAAAAATAATATTGACTAGAAAACATGTATATAATATTATCAAAGTATAAATTTTCATAAGAGGTGTTAGTATGGTATTTGAGAAAGTCAGAGAAATTATTAGTGAACAGCTTAATATTTCAGAAGGGGATGTAACATTAGAAACATCTTTTACGGATGACCTCAATGCAGATTCTCTGGATATTTTTCAAATTATAATGGCTTTAGAAGAAGAATTTGATATGGAAATCTCCAATGAAGATGCTGAAGGCATTTCAACAGTAGGAGATGTTGTAGAATTCATCAAACAAGCAAATGGATTAGATTAATTTAGAGCCTCGCTTTGCGGGGCTTTTCGCATATATTAAGTAGGGTGTTTAATAGCTAAAAATTTTAATTATTAAACAGTCTATTTAAGAATGTGTTGAGTGAACTGAACTAAGGAGCGATTAGAATGCACAAAAAAATAGAAAGTTTTATAAGTCCTAAAAAGCTTATGGAGCTTGAAAAAATTATAGGTTATCAATTTAATAATACGAACAACTTAAAAGAGGCGATTACACATCGTTCATTTGCAAATGAACATCGCAATCATCAGATGAAAGATAATGAACGTCTTGAATTTTTAGGAGATGCTATTTTAGACCTTATTATTAGTAAATATTTATTTGATAAATATCCTGTTATGCCAGAAGGTGATTTATCAAAGGTAAGAGCCAGTATTGTATGTGAGGGTTCTCTTGCTAAAACAGCAAGAAATATAGATTTAGGCGCTTTTATCCTATTAGGTAAAGGTGAGGAGATGACAGGTGGGCGTACACGTAACTCAATTTTAGCTGATGCGTTTGAAGCTGTTACAGGTGCTATTTTTGTAGATGGTGCCTTTGAAGATGTAGTAAAGTTTTTGCAGACAACACTTATTGAGAATGTGGACAGCCTTTCGGTAGAGGATCTTTACACAGATTATAAAACAATCTTACAGGAAAATATCCAGAAAGAAAGTATGCAGCCTCTGCATTATGAAGTAGTAGATGAAAAAGGCCCCGATCATGATAAAGATTTCTATGTAGCTGTTTATCATGGTGAATTATGCCTTGGTAAAGGTATCGGTAAAAGTAAAAAAGAAGCTGAACAACAAGCAGCTAAAACTGCGCTTAAAGCGCTGGAGAAATAGAGAGGTGACAAATGTATCTAGATAAGATTGAGATACATGGATTTAAATCTTTCGGGGATGCAGTTAAACTTAACATACCGCGTGGCATTACAGCTGTTATTGGTCCTAACGGAAGTGGGAAAAGTAATGTTGCAGATGCCATTCGCTGGGTACTGGGTGAACAAAGTGCCAAAACACTACGCGGAACCAAAATGGAAGATATTATATTTGCTGGGACAGAGAAACGTAAATCTCTAGGTTATGCAGAAGTATCCATGCATATTAAAAATGATGATCATGTACTACCTATTGAATATATGGAAGTCGTGATTAAACGTCGTGTTTATAGATCGGGTGAAAGTGAGTATTTTATTAATGGTTCGCCTTGTAGGCTCAAAGATATTCAAGAGCTTTTTATGGATACTGGGATAGGCAAAGAAGGTTATTCTATTATCGGACAGGGGCAGATTGATAAAATTTTAAGTTCAAAACCAGAGGATCGTAGAAGCTTGTTTGAAGAAGCAGCAGGAATTTATAAATATAAAGTACGTAGGCAAGAAGCAGAGCGTAAGCTAGAGAAGGAACGTGATAATTTACTACGTATTCATGATATTATGTCTGAGATTGAAGCCAGACTAGAACCTTTAGAAATTGAAGCAGGTAAGACAAAGGAATATTTAAACTTAAAAGATACGTTAAAAGATATTGAGATTAACCTTTATATAGAAGAAGTCCATCGCATTAAACGTGATACAGATAAACTAAATGCAGATATTGAAAGTGTTATAGCACAGATTTCTGATGCTCAAATGAATAAAGAAAGATTAGTAAAAGTTCAAGAAGAGAATAAACAAAAAAGAGAAGCCTTCTTTTTAGCAACACAAAATCTCCTGCAACGCATTAGTGATTTAGAAAAAAGCCAGCAGCAAAAGCATGCCGCTATTCAACTTAATGAAGAGCGTATCAGTAGTATTCACCAGCTTCTTGACCAAATCGATAAAGATACAAAAAAGCAGCAAGATTATAAAGAGGCTATGCAAAATGAATACCAAGTTTTAAAAGCAAAACATACAGCTTTAGAACTTGAAGAAGCTATGAAGGAAGAACGCCTTAATAAAAAAGAAAAGGAATTTGATGTTAAACAACAAGATTTAGAAAGTAAGGAAAAAAGCTTAGAGGCTTCAAAATCTGAGATTTTTGATAAAGTTCACCAAATAGATCTTCTTAAGAGCGAAATTGATAAACAGACTTCTGTAGAAGAACAACGCGATTATCGTTATAGTCAGCTAACTGAAAGCATTCAAACTTTCAATAGTGAAATCACCCATCAGGAAGTCCATTTACAAGTTCAGAAGAAAAGAGAACAAGAAGTTCAAGAGACTTTAAGGACACAAGAGGTAAACTTTGAGAAGTTAGAATCCCGAAAAGTGCAGTTCGAACAGGAGTGTTCAAATCTTGAACATGCTTATAAAACAAATCAGCAAAATAAAGAACAAACTAAGCGTCACATTGCATGGTTAGAGCAGGTAAAAAATGACTTTGAGGGGTATTATCATAGTGTTAAGCAAGTTTTAACCCTTAAGAAAGAAAATGCAGCAATGTGGCAAGGTATTTTAGGGATTACAGCAGATATTGTAGAAGTACCTAAAGAGTATGAAGTAGCTATTGTAACAGCTTTAGGTGGCGCTATGCAAAATATTGTAACGCGTTCTGAAAAGGATGCTAAAGCTATGATTCAAGTAATGAAGCAAAGGAATATTTCCAAAGTAACTTTCCTTCCACTTGATACAATTCAGCCTTATGCAAAGCCAGCAGATTTAGAAGCCCTTCGTAAAGAGAAAGGGTTTTTAGGTCTTGGAAGTGACGTAGTAGTTTATGAAGAGATTTATGCACCAATTGTTTCGAATTTACTAGATCGTATCCTTATCGTAGATCAGATTGAAAATGCTTCTGTTATTGCACGTAAATATAAGTATCGTTATAAGATTGTAACACTAGATGGAGAGGTATTTCATGCAGGGGGATCTTTAAGTGGTGGTGCAAGTAAAAATAATAAAAATAATATTTTTGCAAGGACACGTGAGCTTAAAGAGTTAAAAGAATGTTATGAAACTTATAAAATACAGACAGTCGAGTTTGAAAAGCGTATACAGACTATTAAACAATCTATGAAGGATTTACTTGTAGAATGGGATAAGGCAAGTGATACGCTTATGAAGTTACATGATGAAGAAAAAGTCCTTATTCTAGAAATTAATAAATGTGAAAATAGCTTAAAACTTACAAAACAATCTCAACTTCAACTTGTAGAAGAAAAACTTGCTATAGAAGATGCAAAGACATTGGCAGAGCAAGGAAAAGAAGAAGTCTATGAACAAATTAAAGCCTTACAAGAAACAATAGAACTTGATAAAGAAAGCTTAAAAGACCTTGAGGTCGAACTAGAAAGTTTAAAAACAGCTAGGGAAGCTCTTAGAAATGAATTAACAGAAGAAAAAATTGCTTTATCTACAACTAGTCAGAATAAAGTCCATGTAGAAGAGCAAATCAAAACATTAGAAGTGAATATTAGCAATACTAAAGAACAACATATGAGTATTCTTGAACGTAAAGAATCTCTCTATGAAGATGAAAAGAAATTACAGCAAACTATTGTGCAGACAAAAGAAGAAATAGAGAAGTTAGAACAAGAAATTATCAATGCAGCGACAGAAAAAGCTCAAGTGGAAACAGATCGTGCGTTATTAGAAGAGAAAGCAAAAGAAGTCGATGAGAATGTTATAAAAATAGATGAAGTTCTAGCAAATCTTAAAGAAGAAAGCTATAGGTTGCATAATAAAAAAGAATTACTAGAGATGGAAGAGCATAAGCAAACTGATAATATGTGGGAACAATACGAAATGACTTATTCGGCGTGTCTAGCCTTTAAGAAGGACCTTGGTAGTATTGTAGATATGAAGAAACAAGCTGATCAGCTACGTGCTAAAATTAAGGTAATAGGACATGTTAATGTGAATGCAGTTAGCGAGTTTGAAGAGACAAAGTCACGTTTTGAATTTTTATCTGCTCAAAGACAAGATATAGAAAAGGCAGAGGAAGCACTTGTCGAACTTATTAATCAGTTAACCATGCAGATGCATGAAATCTTTAGGGAGCAATTCAAGAATATAGCAGAGAACTTTAGTGTGGTCTTTCAGGAACTTTTTGGAGGAGGTATGGCCTTCTTACAACTTGTAGATGAAGACAATATATTAGAGTCTGGAATAGAGATTATTGCTAAACCGCCAGGTAAGAAGTTACAGAATATGACTCTTTTATCAGGGGGAGAGCGTACGCTTACAGCCATTGCCCTTCTCTTTGGTATTCTTAAATTAAAACCGTCACCATTCTGTGTACTAGATGAAATAGAGGCTGCTTTAGATGATGCCAATGTACTGCGTTTTGCACAGTATCTAGGAAGTTTTTCAAAAGATACCCAATTTATTGTGATTACACATAGAAAAGGTACAATGGAACGTGCAGATACTTTATATGGTGTGACCATGCAAGAAAGAGGCGTTTCTACAGTGCTTTCTATAAAATTAGAAGAAGCAACAAAATATTTAGATAAGAAGACGAGCTAAGGAGGAGCCTATGGCATTCTTTAAGAAATTTTTTAAGAAAAAAGAAGAGGTTCATAAGACTAAGGAACATGACACAAAACAAGTAGAAGCTAAAGAGGAGTCTTTACAAGAGGAAACTTCTATAGCAGAGGAAGAAAAACAGAATATTATCCTATCAGAGCCTATTATGGAATTACAAGAAGCAGAACAAGAAAAGGAATATCAAGTAGAGCATCAAGAAGTAGAGCATGTAGAAGAAAGTGCAGAGTTCAATGATTTAGTTGAAGAAACTGCACATGAGTTAGAGGAACAATCCGAAACAGTTACAGAGTTACAGCCAGCAGTAGAAGAGACTGCAATAAATGAAGAGACTCAAGCAGAAGAGGTAATGAAAGAAGAACCTAAGAAGAAAGGTTTATTCTCTAAACTTTTTAGTGGGCTTACTAAAACACGTGATAATTTCTTAGGAGCAGTAGATGACGTACTACGAGGTTTTAAGAAAATTGACGAAGAGCTTTATGAAGAGCTTGAAGAGGCTCTTATTATGGCTGACTTTGGTGTCGATACAACACTCAATATGATGGAAAGATTACGTGCTTTAGTTAAAGAACGTAAAATTACAGAACCAAGTGAGCTCAAAAATACACTTCAAGAAATCATTACAGATATTTTAACAGCACAAGAAAATACACCACTTATTGTAGAAGGAAAGCCTAATGTTATTTTAGTGATTGGTGTAAATGGTGTAGGTAAGACGACAACTATTGGAAAGCTTGCACATCAATTTAAAGAACAAAATAAAAATGTAGTCCTTGCAGCAGCAGATACTTTTAGAGCGGCAGCTATAGAACAGCTTCAAATTTGGGCAGATCGCTCACAAACACCACTTATTAAACATGAAGAAGGATCAGATCCTGCAGCCGTTGTTTTTGATGGTATTAAAGCGGCTAAAGCAAGAAAAAGTGATGTTCTTATTTGTGATACAGCAGGGCGCCTTCAAAATAAAACAAATCTCATGAAAGAATTAGAGAAAATGGGCCGTATTATAGAAAGAGAATACCCAGAAGCTCATAAAGAAGTCCTTATTGTATTAGATGCAACAACAGGCCAAAATGCTCTTTCACAGGTTAAAGTTTTTAAAGAAGTTGCCAAAGTAGATGGAATCGTTCTTACTAAGTTGGATGGAACAGCTAAAGGTGGAGCTGTAGTAGGAATCTGCGAAAGTTTAAAGGTTCCAGTTAAATATATTGGTGTAGGTGAGAAGATAGATGATCTTCAACCATTTGATCCAGAAGCATTTGCTGCAGCACTTTTTAATACAGAGAAAAAATAAACGTTGACAAATGATGAGATTTTCTTTATAATTCATCTGTAAAGCAAAAAGGGCTGACAGTGGCCGGGGGGTGTTGTATGGAAAAGTTTGTTGAAATTACGTACTTATATGATTTTTATGAGTCCTTATTAACAGACAAGCAAAGAGAATTATTAATGCGTTATTATTTTGATGACTATTCATTAGGAGAACTCGCAAGCACATATAACATTAGCCGTCAAAGTGTTTTTGATACCATAAAGAAAGCTGAGCAGAAAATGCTTGATTATGAAGCAAAACTCGGCTTATGGAGCAAATACGTTAAACAAGAAAAGATTCTTACAGAAGCAAAAGCAAAACTTAATGCATTTTGTAAAGAATGCACAAATAAAAATAATAGACAGCTTGAGGAAGTTTTAGCACTTATTGAAAAGCTGTCAAGTGAAATGTAGGAGGACTTTTAGGATGCCCTTTGATCAATTATCTACTAAACTACAGGAAGTTTTCAAACAGCTTAAAAGTAAAGGTAAACTAACTGAGAAAGATGTTAAAGTTGCCTTAAGAGAAGTTAAGCTTGCTCTTTTAGAGGCAGATGTTAACTTTAAAGTAGTTAAACAATTTATTAAAACAATAGAAGAACGTGCAGTAGGTACTGATGTTCTAGAAAGCTTAACACCAGGTCAGCAAGTTATTAAAATCGTAAATGACGAGTTAGTAAGCCTGATGGGCGGTGCACAAAGTAAAATTACTTTTGCATCTAAGGGGATTACACCTATTATGATGGTAGGTCTTCAAGGAGCTGGTAAGACAACAACAAGTGGTAAGCTTGCAGCACTTATCAAATCTCAAGGGAAAAGACCATTACTTGTAGGATGTGACGTTTATAGACCAGCAGCTATTGAACAGCTAACAAAGGTCGGTAAACAAGTTAATGTTCCAGTATTCTCATTAGGAACAGATCATAACCCAGTAGATATTGCAAAAGCAGGGATGGAATATGCTAGGGAAAACAACTATGATGTTGTTTTAATCGATACGGCAGGGCGACTTCATATTGATGAAGTACTTATGGATGAGCTTAAATTTATTAAGTCTGATGTAAAGCCTAGAGAGATTTTACTTGTTGTAGATGCTATGACAGGACAAGATGCTGTCAATGTGGCAGAAGCCTTTAATGAAGCATTAGGCATTGATGGGATTATTATGACTAAACTCGATAGTGATAACAGAGGTGGTGCAGCCTTATCTGTTAAAGCAGTTACGAATAAGCCAATCAAGTATGCTGGTATGGGTGAGAAATTAAGTGACCTTGAGCCGTTTCATCCAGAACGTATGGCTTCTCGTATTTTAGGAATGGGAGATGTCCTTACACTTATTGAAAAAGCTCAACAAAACTATGATGAAGAAAAAGCTAAGGAATTAGAAGCTAAATTTAGAAAAGCTGAATTTAACTTTGATGATTTCTTAGATCAAATGAGACAGCTAAAAAAAATGGGACCTCTTAATCAAATTATGGGGATGCTCCCAGGTATGAATACCGCAAAACTAGGCGATATTAATGTTGATGAAAAACAGCTTGCCTATATTGAAGCCATTATTTTGTCTATGACTAAAGAGGAAAGACAAAACCCAAGCATTTTAAATATGTCTCGTAAGAAACGTATTGCAAAAGGTAGTGGGCGCGATATTCAAGAAGTTAATCGTCTGATTAAACAGTTTGAGCAGATGCAGACGATGATGAAGCAGTTCTCTGGTATGATGAAAGGCAAAAAAGGTAAATTTAAATTACCTTTTATGTAAATAAATAATAATTTTATAATGAGGTGGAATACAATGGCAGTAAAAATCCGTTTAAAAAGATTAGGTGCTAAAAAAGCTCCTTTCTACAGAATCGTAGTAGCAGACTCTCGTTCTCCAAGAGATGGACGTTTCATTGAAGAAGTAGGTTTCTTCAACCCATGTCAAGAACCAAACGAATTAAGCGTAAATAAAGAAGCAGTAGAAAAATGGTTATCAAATGGTGCTCAACCAACTGATACAGTAAAAACTTTACTTAAAAAATCTGGTATTGAAATGTAATACCTAATGGAGGTATCCGATGAAAAATTTAGTTGAAGTGATCGCCAAGCAATTGGTTGACTTTCCAGAAGAAGTTTCTGTGTCACAACGCGAAGATGAGCATGCAGTAATTCTAGAACTAAAAGTAGCCCCAAGTGATATGGGTAAAATCATCGGAAAGCAAGGTAAGATTGCAAAAGCAATACGTACCATTGTAAAGTCTTCGGCAGCTTCTTTAAGTAAGAAAGTTGTTGTGGAGATTAATGAGTAGGTTAGGGTATACCCTAGCCTACTTTGTTATATTAACCATTAGATAGAAGATCTTCTTTCCTATAAAAGAGGGCTTTGTATCTAGTTGTTAAAATGATTTAACATAGAAAGGATGCTTATAAGATGGAACAAATGTTTACAATAGGTAAAATCGTTAATACACATGGTGTTAAAGGAGAAGTACGAGTTCTCCCATCTACAGATGATGTTAAGCGTTTTGGTAAGCTTAAGGAAGTGAAAGTTGAAAACCGAACAATGACAACTTATGAAATTGAAACAGTACGTTATCATAAGAATTTTGTACTTTTAAAATTCAAGGGCATAGATACTATGAATGAAGCAGAACTTCTTAAAAATAGTCTCTTAAAGATTGATCGTAAAGATGCACTTCCACTTAAAAAGGATGAGTATTATCAATGTGACCTTTATGGGCTTAGAGTGGTGACAGATACAGGGAGAGATTTAGGTAAGTTAACAGATATTCTTATGACAGGTAGCAATGATGTGTATGTTGTGCGTAATGAGGAAAAAGAAATTCTTATTCCTGCTATTAAACAGTGTATTTTAAAGGTAGATTTAGAAGCTGGGGAAATGCTTGTACATTTATTAGAAGGGTTAGAGGACTAATGAAAATTACAGTAATGACCTTATTCCCTGAAATGATAGATGCAGTTATTAATTGTAGTATTTTAGGGCGTGCTAGACAAAAAGGACTTATTGAAATAGAAGCGGTTAATATTCGTGATTTTGCAAATAATAAACATCTTCAGGTTGATGATTATCCTTATGGCGGTGGAGCAGGTATGCTAATGATGGCTGATCCTGTATGTAGATGTTATGACCATATTAAGGAGCATGCTAAAGCTGAGCCTTCACGTGTTATTTATATGACACCTCAAGGGAAGCCTTGGAAACAATCTATGGCCGAAAGCTTTGCACAAGAAGAACATGTTGTCCTACTGTGTGGGCATTATGAGGGGATTGATCAGCGTGCTATAGATGCTATTGTAACAGATGAAGTTTCTATAGGTGATTATGTACTTACAGGTGGTGAACTTGCGGCGCTTGTTGTAGCAGATAGTATCAGTAGACTTGTACCTGGTGTATTAGGAAAAGAAGAATCTTTTCAAGATGAGAGCTTTTCAGAGGGACTTTTAGAGTATCCACAGTATACAAGACCTGCTGTTTACAATGGACAGGCTGTACCTGATGTACTACTTTCTGGTAATCATCAGAAGATTGCTGCCTATAGGAGAGAGCAGTCTATTATAAATACTTTTAATAAAAGGCCTGATCTTCTCAAACAAGCTCCATTAACGGATAAAGAGAAACAGTTTATCCACGATTATGCAAAAAATCGTTGCAAATCTTAAAAAGACATGCTATAATTTGTGAGAGTTATTACGGATGGTCCGCTGACACATATGTGCTTAAGAACATCTTAGATTAAAGGAGAAAAATAATGAACGAAATTATCAGAGCAATTGAAAATGAACAAATTAGAGAAGTAACACCTTTCAATGTAGGGGATACAGTACGTGTTTATGCTCGTATCAAAGAAGGACAAAGAGAACGTGTACAAATGTTCGAAGGAATCGTTCTTAAAAGACAAAATGGTGGAGCTCGTGAAACATTCACAGTAAGAAGAATTTCTTACGGTGTTGGTGTTGAAAAAACATGGCCAGTTCACTCACCACTTCTTGAAAAAATCGAAGTTATCCGTCGTGGTAAAGTAAGACGTGCTAAACTTAACTACTTACGTGACCGTGTAGGTAAAAACGCTAAAGTTAAAGAATTAATCAAGTAATAAGAATTAATAAAATAAAAAGGGACTTTTAAAGTCCCTTTTTGTGTATAGAAATGAGAGTATGGCTGATGAAATACATAAAAAATAAATGTGCTAAAGTAGCTTGGGGCTGGGGGAAAGATTTAGCTATAGCGCTAATTGTAGTAACGATTGTAACTACTTTTTTTATGCAAAATCTACGCGTTCAAGGTACATCAATGGCGCCCTTACTAGATAATAGCCATATGGTGATTATAAATAAATTTGTGTACACATTTAAGTCACCACAAAGAGGGGAAATTGTAGGGTTTCATTCAGATAACGTTTCCAATCCCGTCGTGAAGCGTATTATAGGTATGCCTGGGGATCTTATAGACTATAGAAATGAAAAGCTTTATGTCAATGGCACCCCTATTAATAATGAAGATAAAAATGTTATGATGCATGGAGGAGATATTAAGTATCCTTTTACAGTACCACAAGATACTTATTTTGTCCTAGGTGATAATTATAATAATAGTATAGATAGCCGATTTAACTATATAGGCTGTGTACCTAGAAATAAAATTATTGGCCGCATTGATATGCGTATATGGCCTTTTTGGACGAATCCATTTTTAAAAGAAGAAATTTATTAGAAAAGTAAAGGTGAAGAATAATGCAAATACAATGGTATCCAGGACATATGACGAAGACGAGACGTTTAATAGAAGAAAATATTAAACTTGTTGATATTGTTATTGAGTTATTAGATGCAAGAGCGCCTTATAGTACTAAAAATCCTGATATAGATAAACTTGCAAAAGGAAAAATGCGCTTAATCGTTCTTAATAAGAGTGATTTAGCAGATCCAAAACTGCTTAAAGCATGGACTGACTGGTATAGCAGTAGTAATGTTAAGGTTATTGAAATTATCGCTACATCAGGAAAAGGTATGAAAGAGGTTACAGCTGCAGCTGAAGAAATGCTTAGAGAAAAAATTGAGAGGGATAAAGCAAGAGGACGTATTTATAGACCTATTCGTGCTATGATTGTAGGTATTCCAAACGTAGGAAAGTCTACTTTTATTAACACTTTAGTAGGAAAAGGTTCTACTAAGACTGGAGATAAACCAGGTGTAACACGTGGTAAACAATGGGTTAAGATTAAAAAGGGCTTTGAACTTTTAGATATGCCAGGTATCTTATGGCCTAAATTTGAAGATCAAGAAGTTGCTAAAAAACTTGCTTATTTAGGCTCTATTAAAGATGAAATCTTAGATACACGTGAACTTGCTATGGGCTTTTTAGAGTTAGGAGCAAAACGTTTTAGAGGCAAATTAGAAGAACGTTATAAACTAGAAATTACAGATGAAATGACACCATATGATATGCTACTTGCAATTGGTAATAAACGAGGCTTCATTACACCAGGTGGTGGGGTAGATGAAAACAGAACAGCTCTTGTTATTTTAGATGAATATCGCAGTGGCAAGATCGGTAAGATTACAGTGGAATCCCCTACAGACCTTGTAGGAGAGGAAGGATCAGATTGTTAAAAGTTAAAAATTTTTTAGAGTTTATAAAGGAGCCATTACTTGCTGTATTGGCTGCTTTACTCATTTCGCAGTTTTTAATGATGCACACACGTATTCCCAGTGGTTCAATGATTCCTACAATCAATAAGGGTGATCATCTTATTGTTAATTTGATTCCAAGCTATTATAGAGTGCCAGATAGAGGTGAAGTAGTAGTTTTTGAATATAATGGTGAGAATTTAATTAAACGTGTTATTGGGCTTCCTGGAGATATTATAGATTTACGAGATGGGAAAGTGTATATTAACGGAGAGGAACTAGATGAAATAGCTTATATTCGTACCTTTAATAGCACAAGAGAATATGTAGGAAGTAGCATAGAGTTTCCGTATACAGTACCGGAAGGTCGTTATTTTATGATGGGAGATAATAGGGAAGGAAGTGCCGATAGTCGTATTTTTGGTGCTATTCCAAAGGAAAAGATTATTGCTATCGGTGCATTTAAAATTTATCCTTTAGATCAGATAGGTGTATTAAGGTAATAAATACTTAAGGAAAGAGGCGTAAATCATGGAAAAGTTAAGAAACGTATTAGATTTTAGTAAGGATTTACTAGTTGCCCTTTTAGCAGCACTTCTAGTTATTCAATTTGTAGCTATGCATACAGAAGTACCAAGTGGTTCAATGATTCCTACCATTAATGAAAAAGATCATCTTCTCATTAGTCAATTTACAGCTTATCATAAACTTCCTGAAATAGGGGATATTGTTATTTTTAGGGAAGGGCCAGATAGACTTGTAAAACGTGTCGTGGCCCAAGGTGGAGATATAGTGGATCTTCAAGATGGGGATGTTTATGTTAATGGAGAGATTTTAGACGAATCAAGTTATGTAAGAAAAGAACATGTTACATATCCATTTTCTTGGAGTGATATAGAATTTCCTTATGAGGTACCAGAAGGAAGCTTTTGGATGATGGGAGATAACCGTGAGGAGAGTGCCGATAGTCGTGTATTTGGTGCTATAAAAGAAGAAGCTATTATTGCTATTGGAGCTTTTAGAATTTATCCTTTTGATCAAATAGGAGTATTAGAATAATGGATTTACAGACACTCAAAATGAAAGACATTGAAATACTCTATAAAAATACTTCTATAGAAGCATTGCCAGCATTATTAGAGTTTTTTAAAAGAGATACAAGAGCTGGAGTACAAAAGCTTTATCAAAAGGGATTAAAAGAGCTTCAAGCACTAGAAAATCTGAAAATAGAATGGCAACAAAAACAGGACTTTGATGAATGCTTTAGAGAATCAGGTCAGGTTTTAGTAGGTGTAGATGAAGTAGGAAGGGGACCATTAGCAGGTCCAGTTGTGGCATGTGCTGTTGTTTTACCGACGAATTGTGAACTATTAGGTGTTAAGGATTCTAAAAAGTTGACAGAAGAAAAAAGAGAACTACTTTATGATGAGATTATGAAAAAAGCATTGTATGTAGGAATCGGTATTATAGAAGCAACTGAAATAGATGAGATTAATATTTTACAAGCTACCTTTAAAGCTATGAGAGTTGCTTTAGAAAAGATGAATGTGATCTATCAAACGGTTTTAGTAGATGGTGATAAAACCATTCCACAGCTTGATTGTATACAACATGCGATTGTCAAAGGAGATAATAAGAGTGCTTCTATAGCAGCAGCAAGTATTGTAGCTAAAGTGACAAGAGACCGAATGATGAAAGAGTATGCCCTTACTTATCCAATGTATGATTGGGAAAGCAATAAAGGTTATGGAAGTACAAAACATTATGAGGGTATTAGACACTATGGCATTACATCACTTCATAGAAAAACCTTTTTAAAAAAAGAAGGATTTTAAATTCTAATAATAGGATAAATAATGCTGCCTTAATTGTTATAGATAAGGCAGCATTATTTATAGGGAGAAAAATTTTTCTTATTAAACTTATTTACTTATTACAGGATAAAGGGTATCATCTTTCTAGATGTTCTAGTGTTTATAAAGATTTTAAACTGGCTACACTTCTAATAGAGTAAAAACGAGAAGGCAAATTAAACATTTGTAAATGATAGGAATGAAGATATGCCAAAAAGTAGAAACAATTTTAATAATAGACAAATAGGTACTTATTATGAAATACGAGCTAGAGAATATCTAGTAGATAAAGGATATCAAATTTTAACTATGAATTTTAGATGTCGAACAGGTGAGATTGATATGATCGCAAAAGATGGGGCATATACTGTATTTGTAGAAATTAAATATAGAAGCAATAATAAATGTGGATTGCCTCGTGAGAGTATAACCTATTACAAAAAGCAAAAGATTGTAAAGGTAGCTCAATATTATTTGGTGTATCATCATTTAGGAGATATTCCGTGTAGATTTGATGTTATTGAGATTTATAAAGAGCAGATTAATCATATTATAAATGCGTTTATGGAGGGATAATTATGCAAAATCACACAGACTGTATATTGGATCTTGAAAGTCAAGTGCCTCATGTAAAATTTAAAAAATGGCAAGATGATCCTCATATGAAGCATTGTTTTACAACTAAATTAGGTGGTGTTAGTGAAGGAGAATGGGCAAGCTTAAATTTAGGCTTCAATAGAGGAGATGGGGAAGGTAATGTCCTTGAAAATTATAAAAGGGTTTGTCACATGTTAGAAGTACCTTTTGAAAGTCTTATCTTATCTAGACAAATTCATGAAACACATATAGAAGAAGTGACATTAAAGGATGTAGGAAATGGTATTCATTCTCCTAATAAATGGGAGAGTGTAGATGGTATTTATACAGGGGAAAGGGGATTAACACTTGTAACACATTATGCAGATTGTGTTCCTCTGTTTTTTTATGCATCAAAATATGGTATGATTGGAATGGCCCATGCAGGCTGGAGAGGTACTGTAGGGGGTATTGGTAAAAAAATGATTGAAATATGGCATAATAAGCATCATATTCCACTTGAAGAGATACAAGTCGGGATAGGTCCTTCTATAGGACCTTGCTGTTTTGAAGTAGGGGAAGAAGTGGCTAGGGTCTTTATAGAGAAGTTTGGGCATGTAAACTTTATTACAAAAAATATACGCAATGAAAAATATTATATTGATTTATGGGCATGCAATGAAAAGATTCTAGTGGATGCAGGCATAAAACAGGAGCAGATTGCAAAAGCTGAGATGTGTACCTGTTGCCAAAGTGATATTTTTTATTCACATCGAAAAACACAAGGAAAAAGAGGAACATTAGGTGCTTTTATGTACTTGAAATAGGAGTTGACAACAGTGAAAAACAGAACAGAATATAAAGCACATCTTATTACAGATGTACTACCCGGTAGTATTGCAGAGGAATTAGAAATAGAAAAAGGCGATAAGCTTTTAGCCATTAATGATGAATATATACAAGATGTATTTGATTATCGATTCTTATTAGCAGATGAAGAAATTGATCTTTATATTGAGAAAGCAAATGGTGAACTTTGGAATTTAGAAATTGAGAAGGACTACAGTGAAGATTTAGGACTTGTCTTTGAGACAGAACTGATGGATGAACTTATTAGATGTCGTAACAAGTGTCAGTTCTGCTTCATTGACCAGTTGCCACCTAATATGCGTAAGACAGTCTATTTTAAAGATGATGACTGGCGCATGTCATTTTTAAATGGTAACTATATTACTTTAACCAATATTTCAGAGCGTGACTTAAGTCGTATGATTAAATACCGTTTATCACCTCTTAATATCTCTATTCATGCGACAGATCCTGAAGTAAGAATTAATATGTTACACAATCGTTTTGCAGGTGCTATTAAAGAACAGATTAGACATTTAATAGACAATGGTATACAGGTTAATGGACAGATTGTATTATGTAAAGGCTTAAATGATGGTGCAGTCCTTGATCAAACGATCCAAGACTTAAGTGAATTTATTCCGGATATCTTATCGCTTACTATTGTACCTGTTGGTTTATCTAAATTTAGAGAAAGTCTTACTACATTAACTTCTTTTGACGGACCATCTTCTAGAGAGGTTATTAGAGTTGTTGAAAAATGGCAAAAATATTATTTAGAGAAAATGGGTACACGTTTTGTCTATGCCGCAGATGAATTTTTCGTAACAGGTGGAGTAGAGCTGCCAAGTTATGAAAGTTATGAAGGATTCCCAGTTTTAGATAATGGTGTAGGGATGTTAACTAAATTTAAATATGAATTAGAAAAGGCACTTGCAATGCATCAAATAGATGAATCTATAGATTTTGAATGCTGTCTTGTAACAGGTTGTATTACAGGTGAATTTATGAAAATGTGTGCAACTAAAGTAAAAGAAAAATTTCCTAATGTAACGATACATGTCTATCCGGTTGTGAATCATTTCTTTGGAGAAGAAGTCACTGTAACCGGTCTTTTGACAGGACAAGACATTGTAAGTACCTTAAAACAACAAAAGAAGCTAGGGAAAATTTTGCTAATTGCTGAGAATATGTTAAAATGTGGTGAAGAAGTCTTTTTAGATGATTACACATTAGACCAATTAAAGAACGAACTAGATATGCCTGTCCTTGTTATGCCTAATGAAGGACAAGAGTGGCTAGAGAAGATTTTACATGCAAAAGGAGAAACAAAATGAGTAAACCAATTGTAGCAATTATAGGAAGACCAAATGTAGGTAAATCTACATTATTTAATAGACTAGCAAAAGCTAGAATTTCTATTGTAGATGATACACCAGGTGTTACACGTGACCGTATTTATGCTGACGTAGAATGGCTTAATCACAAATTTACCATGATCGATACGGGTGGTATTGAACCAGAAAGTAACGATATTATTTTATCTCAAATGCGTAGACAAGCTGAAGCAGCTATTGCATCTGCAGATGTGATTGTATTCTTAGTTGACGTTAAAACAGGTCTTACAGATTCAGATATGCACGTTGCTAATATGTTAAGAAAAGCACATAAACCAGTTGTACTTGTTGTAAACAAAGTAGATGATATGCAAACACAAACTATGGGTGTATATGAGTTCTATAATTTAGGTCTTGGTGATCCAATTCCAATTTCAGCTGGACAACCTCTTAACCTTGGAGATATGTTAGATGCTATTGTTGAGCACTTCCCAGGTGACACGCAGGAAGAGGAAGAAGATGAAGCGATTAAAGTTGCTATCATTGGTAAACCAAACGTAGGTAAATCTTCACTTGTTAATAAAATTGTAGGTGAAGAGCGTGTTATCGTAAGTGATATTGCTGGTACAACAAGAGATTCTGTTGATACAGAAGTAACAATTGATGGACAAAAATATGTACTTATTGATACAGCAGGTCTTCGTAAGAAAAAGAAAGTTACAGAAAGCATTGAGAAATATAGTATTATCCGTACAGTAGCAGCTGTAGAGCGTGCAGATATTGTACTTATTATGATTGATGCGAATGAGGGGATTACAGAGCAAGATACAAAAATTGCAGGGATTGCTCATGAGGCAGGCAAAGGCTGTATTATCGTTGTGAACAAATGGGATTCTATTGAGAAAAACGATAAAACAATGAATGTATACCTTAAAGATATTACAAATACACTTGCATATATGCAGTATGCACCATGCATGTTTATTTCTGCTGCAACAGGACAACGTGTAGGTAAGCTGTTTGACATGATTCATACCATTGCACAAAATCAAACACTTCGTATTAGTACAGGTCTATTAAATGATGTACTTTATGAAGCAACAGCTATGAATCAACCACCATCAGATAAAGGTAAAGCACTTAAAATCTTTTATATGACACAAGTAAGCGTTAAACCACCAACATTTGTTCTATTTGTAAATGATAAAGAACTTATGCATTTCTCTTATTTAAGGTATATTGAAAACCAAATGCGTGAAGCTTTTGGCTTTAAGGGAACACCAGTTCATTTCATCGTAAGAGAAAAAGGCAGAAAGGATGAATAAAAATGTACAGACTTGTCGCACTTGGTCTGGGCTATTTGCTTGGGGGGATTCAAAGTGCCATTTTATATGGACGTTTTAAAGGGATTGAGATAAGAAATCATGGGAGTGGCAATGCAGGGGCTACAAATACCCTACGTGTACTAGGTAAAAAAGCAGCCCTTATTGTTTTCTTGTGTGATGTATTAAAGGCTGTATTAGCAGTTATCCTAGCAAAATTACTATTTCCAGAAATGGTACTTTTAGCTGGGCTTTATGCAGGTATTGGTGCTATTCTGGGTCATAGCTATCCTTTATTCTTTAAATTTAAAGGAGGTAAAGGAATTGCTGTAACAGTTGGTGCAATTTATATGATTGATCTACCTACTGCTCTTATTGTCAGTCTTATTTTTATTATAAGTGCATGGATTACACGTATTGTTTCTATAAGTTCTTTACTTTTAACAAGTTTTATTCCTATTCTCTTATTTGTATTTTATAAAGGAAATGAGCATATTGTGGAGATTGTTACATTAGGAGTAGTCATTGCAGGCATAACGGCTTATAGACATAAAGCAAATATTAAGCGATTAATGGAAGGAACAGAATCAAAGCTTGGAAGTAAAAGATAAGGAGGGATTCTATGCAAAAGATAGCAGTTTTAGGTGCAGGAAGCTGGGGGTTAGCACTAGCACTTTTACTCAATGAAAAAGGAAATGCAATCACCATATGGTGCTATGATTCAAAAGAAAAAGAAGATATTTTAACTTTTAGAGAAAATAAAAGATGTCTACCAGGTATTAAAATTCCTTTAGAAATTCAGTTTACAACTTCTGTGGAAGAAGCAGTAAAAGAAAAAGATGTAGTCATTATGGCTGTACCATCTAAAGCTATTAGAAAGACTACAGAAAGTATGAAAGCATTTGTGGCTGAAGAGGCTCTTATTGTTAATGTATCAAAAGGAATCGAGTTTGAGACACTTTATACCCTTTCACAAGTGATACAATCTGTTGTGTCAAACCCAGTTGTTGTTTTATCAGGACCAAGTCATGCAGAAGAAGTAGCAAGGCATATGCCAACAACAGTGGTAGCAAGTAGCAACTGTATGGCAAGTGCCGAAAAAATTCAAGACCTCTTTATGACAGAGTACTTTAGAGTCTATACTAATCCGGATATTATAGGTGTTGAATTAGGTGGAGCGCTTAAAAATGTTATTGCATTAGCAGCAGGTGTCGTAGATGGCTTAGGTTATGGTGACAACTCAAAAGCGGCACTTATGACAAGAGGGATTGCAGAAATTTCAAGATTAGGTGTAGCTATGGGGGGGATGCCTGCTACATTTGGTGGGCTTACCGGTATTGGTGACCTTATGGTAACATGTATGAGTGGACATAGCCGTAACCGTAGATGTGGAGAACTCATTGGACAAGGTTATTCTTTAGAAGAAGCAACTCAAAAAATTAACATGGTTGTAGAAGGAGTTCCAACAGCTAAAGGGGCTTATGCCTTAATGAAAGCCTATGAAATAGAGATGCCTATTATAGAGGGTATTTATGAAGTACTTTTTGAAAATTATTCTGTACAAGAATGTGTGCAAAAGCTTATGAATCGTGATAAAAAAATGGAGAGTTTTGATTAAAGTTAGGCATATATCATCCCTTTAGACATATATTTAAAATGTACCCATACATTTTAAATATAGAAGGAGGGACCTAAATGGAATATTGTGACATCTATAGAGATATTTCAGAAAGGACAAACGGTGATATATACTTAGGAATTGTAGGCCCTGTACGTACAGGTAAATCTACTTTTATTAAACGTTTTATGGAAGCACTTGTTATTCCTAATATTGCGAATGAGTATAGTAAAGGACGTGCTCAAGATGAACTACCTCAAAGTGGAGATGGTAAAGTTATTACGACAACAGAGCCTAAATTTATTCCAAATGAAGCAGTAGATATTACCATTGGTGGAGACTTTGATGTAAGTGTGCGACTTATTGATTGTGTTGGTTACATGATTCCTGAAGCAGAAGGTCATATGTACAACAATGTACCACGTATGGTTAAGACACCTTGGTTTGAAGAGGAGATTCCTTTTGCTCAAGCAGCAGAGATTGGGACTAAGAAAGTTATTAACAATCACTCTACTATAGGCGTTGTTGTAACAACAGATGGTAGCTTTACCAATATTGCACGCAATAATTACATAGAGGCAGAGGAACGTGCCATTAATGAACTTAAAAAAATAGGGAAACCTTTTATTGTAGTCTACAATACAAAGAGACCTTATGATCCTGAAGTCCTTGAGGAAACATCAACACTTTCAAGAGAGTATGATGTACCTGTTGTGCCATTAGATGTAGCACAGATGAAAGTAGAAGATATTAATAATTTACTTGAAAAAGTACTTTATGAATTTCCACTTAATGAAATTCAATTTATGCTTCCTAAATGGGTGGAAACACTTGAAAGCGAGCACTGGCTCAAAAAACAATGGATAGATTATATTAAAGAGGTTATCTATCCATTAGAAAATATCCGCCAGATTAAACAAAGTCTAGAACGTTTTAAAGACTTAGAGTTTATTAAAAATGTTTATTTAGAAAAAATTCGCTTAGGCGAAGGTGTTGTTAAAATTGATATTAACACAACAGATGACTTATTCTATCGTGTTCTTTCTGAAACAACAGGGATGGAAATCAATGGTGATCATGAGTTAATGACACTCATTAAAGATTTAGCAGCTACTAAACGTGAGTATGATAAAGTTGCTTATGCACTTAATGAGGTGAAACAAAAAGGTTATGGTGTTGTTGCACCAATTTTTGATGAATTAACTTTGGAAGCGCCAGAAATTGTAAAACAGGGTAATAGCTTTGGGGTTAAGCTTAAGGCAAGTGCACCAAGTTATCATATTATTAGAGCAAATATCCAGACAGAAGTATCTCCGACTGTTGGAACAGAAAAACAAAGTGAAGATCTCATTAATTATATGATGAGTGAATTTGAGACAGACCCAGCTAAAATTTGGGATTCTAATATTTTTGGCAAAACACTTCATGAACTTGTTAATGAAGGTTTACAGAATAAACTGTATCGTATGCCTGAAGATGCCCAAATCAAATTACAAGAAACACTTCAAAAAATTATCAATGAAGGTAACGGCGGATTAATTTGCATTCTTTTATAAAGGCACATTGTGCCTTTATTTTTTTACTTATATGTAAGCTATTGCAAGATTAATCAATCCATTATATGATGGTACTATTAAAGAAAATGTTGGAAGTGAGCAAATGAAGAAGAATAAAACAAGTCAATCAAATAAAAATACAAAAAAACATTCGCCCAATCTAAATTCCAATAATCCTTCTAGAGGGACCTATAATTTAGACGAGTATCGTAATAAAAAGAGAAATTATTATAACCCTTATGCAGATATGGGCACTGGCAATGTAGATAGGAGTAGGGAAAAAACGAATAGCAATCCCTATCGCAACCAATATAACAAATCTAATACACCTCGTTATGGTTCTCCTTATGAGGATAACTATACACGAAGTTCTTATATAAGTCAGAGTTCTTATACACCACCACCTCCAATATATGATCAGCAAGAGGTTCATCCTACACCAGAGCAAAGAAAAGCAGAAATACGCAGTAAGAATAAGATGACACGTAAGCAGCTTCAGGCACAAGCTAAACGTAGAAAAAGACGGATGATGCAAAAGATGACAGTTGGTGTCATTATTACTATGTTTATTACTTATGCAGGGCTTAAAGTTATTGATTTATTTAGATATCCTTCTATCTCTTATCAGACTGTTCAGATGGGTGTTATGGATAATTCAAATCAATTAAAAGGAATTATTTTTAGAGATGAGCAAGTATTTAATAGCACACGGTCTGGAGATATTCATTATATTTTAAGTGAAGGAGAGAAAGTTTCTAAACAAGGGAGTGTATGCCTTGTAGCGCAAAGTACAGAAATTCAGTCACTTAAAGATCAGCTTTATACATTAGATGATAGTTTATATAATAAACAAGAAAAGCGTAGTGACTTATCTTATTATCAAGCAGACCTTTATCAAATTAATGAAGTACTGAAAAAAGAGATGGATAACTTTATAGACAGTAAGTATTGGGAAAATCCTAAAAGTGTCTATGAACTACGCCAATCTCTTGATAAGACTATAGAAGATCGTACAAGCCTTTATATACAAGATGAATCTAAAACAACAGAAGGTTTTCAATCTAATCGTGAAGCTATTATCAATAGCTTAAAAAACAATCAGTCTTCACAAAAAGCAGCTACATCAGGTATTGTTTCCTATGCATTAGATGGCTATGAAACTAAATTAAACGATGAAACAATGAAAACACTTCAATATGATCAATATAAAGAATTGCTTGCAGAAACTAAAAAGTCAGAGATGAGACTACCTTCGGTTGTGGCAGAGGCCAATGAACCACTGTATAAGATTATTACTAGTGATAGATGGGAAATCGTAACTTATATAGAAACTGAACAAGCAAATACATATGATGTAGGTACGTATTATAATCTTTATTTTGAAGACACTAAACAAGATAAAATACGTTTTAAATTAGAAAGTAAGCAGGAAGAAGTAGAAACAGGTTTAACAAAACTCGTCTTTAGTTCAAGTGATTATTTGTCAGATTTCTTAGCTTATAGACTCGTCGAATTTAGTATTGGGCAGAATAAAGCAGAAGGACTTAAGATTCCACTTAAAGCTATTGTTGAGAAAAACATGCTAGGTATACCAAATGAATATATTGTAGAGCAGGGTAGAGAAAAAGGTGTGTTTAAAAAGCAAAACCAGATGAATGTATTTATGCCTCTTAATATTCAGTATTCAGATGATGACTTTTCTTATATTATGCAGCAGATAGATCAATTAGATGGTATAGGTCTTAATAGCGTTATTGAGCATCCTACAGAGGAAAAGCCGTATACCATTTCGGATATGCAGACTGTTCAAGGCGTGTATGTAGTGAACGGTCAGTTTGCACAGTTTAAACGTATTGAAGTAGCAATGACTAATAAAGAATATGCTATTTTAACACAAGATAGGGGAACAAAGCTTAAAGAGTTTGATCAGATTATTTCTAATCCTAAAAACATTAAAGAGGATCAACTTCTCAAGTATATGAATGTTCAAAATGAATAGATAGGTGATAAAATGAAAGAAGCATTAGAGCAAATTAAAGAAGATATTATAAAACATGCTAAGATAAGTGGTAGAAAAAGTGAGGATATTACACTTATTGCGGTTTCAAAAACTTATCCAGCAGAGGCTATTGAAGAGGCTATATCATTAGGGTGTGAGCATTTTGGGGAGAATAAGGTTCAAGAGCTGATGAATAAAGTAGATGTAGTAAAAGGAAATCCAAAGTGGCATTTAATAGGACATCTGCAAACGAATAAAGTAAAATATGTTATAGGTCATGTAGAACTTATTCACTCCGTAGATAGTTTAAAACTTGCTCAGGAAATCGAAAAACAGTCTGCTAAAAAAGGCGTTGTAACTTCTATTTTAATAGAGGTTAATGTGGCAAAGGAAGATTCTAAACATGGCATCTATGTGGAGGATGTTTTAGAGCTTGTAAAGGCAATTGCACAGTTGCCACATGTAAAAATAGAAGGTTTTATGACAGTGGCACCTTTTACAGAAGACCCTGAAGAAAATAGGCCAATCTTTAAAGCCCTTTATGACTTATCAGTTGACATTCAAAAACAAAACATTGATAATATAAGTACAAGTATATTATCTATGGGGATGAGTAATGATTATAAAATCGCAATCGAAGAGGGGGCAACACTCATTCGTATTGGGACAGCACTCTTTGGTGCGCGCGATTACAATAGATAAGAGACAAAGAAATCATCAATTTTGAGGAGGCGTATATAATGAAAGGAATAATGACTAGAATGAAGGACATGATTATGTCTAATGTAGATTTTGAAGATGAAGATGAAGAGTTTGAAGAGGTAGAGCATAAAGTAGAGAGTATACCAAGACCAAGACAACCACTCCCTATGCCACAAGCTCAGCCAAAATTAACACCAATTACTAATGCGGTGCAAGATAAAATGGAAATTCTAAATTTCACAATGTCAAATTATGAGATGACAGGGGAAGTAGCAGCCTATATTAAAAATAAGAAACCTATTATTGTAAATATGAAAAATCTGACACCAGGTGAAGTACAACGTGCTGTAGATTATTTAACAGGTGCATGCTATGCCCTTAATGGATCAGTTGAATGTATTACAGATCAAATTTACATATTTGCACCAGAAAGTGTCAATATTACACCAGAGGTTATTAAACAAAAAAATATTTGGCCAACAGTCTAGAATAAATACGAGGTAGTATATGACATGATAAAATGGACAAGCATAACCAATGAAGAAGAAAAACAATTTTTGAAAACTATAATAGCTTATAATGAAAAATCAGAAAAACAATACCGCATGTTATCCACTTTTTTTTATAATAAAGAATGGATGGACGAGGTACTACATAAATACAATATGCAAAGTGCTTTCAATCAGTATTGTTTCATGGGGGGCTATGAGTATGCCGAAAGGCAAGTGCTTGTCTTTGGTTATGATCAGTCTTATATGGAGATGCCCATTTGTGCACTTAAAGTAACTGTTAAGACAGGAATAGGTAAAACACTTACACACAGGGATTTTTTAGGTGCCTTACTTGGCTTAGGTCTTAAGCGCGAGACTATAGGGGATATTTTACTCAAACCTTTTGGAGCTTATGTCATTGTTATGAAGGAGATGGCGGAGTTTATTTGTTGTCATTTAACTGGAATAGGACGTTATCAAAAGATTACGGTTGAGGAAATTTCATTTTTAGATATGGAAGTAGATCCACCGAGATTTAAAGAATGTCTGACAACAGTTCCATCTTTACGTGTAGACGCTATTTTTGCAGCTGCTTTTGGTTTGAGCAGATCAGAAGTAGTAAGATACTTACAAGGTGATAAAGGTAAAGTGAATGGTATGTTTGTAACAGCTAGTCATCCTATGAAAGTCGGGGATGTAGGGACACTAAGAGGATATGGTAAAATGCGCCTAGGGGCAGTAAATGGTACAACCAAAAAAGATAGACTGCATATTACAATAGAAAAATATATATAGGGGGTTACTCAGAATGTTATCACCAGTAGATATACAAAATAAGGAGTTTAGAAAAGCCAAAGTAGGCGGTTACCATGTAGCAGAAGTTAATGAGTTTCTAGATGAGGTACTTGAAGCTTATCAGCATATTACAAAAGAAAACTATGAACTTAAAGATAAAATTAACATGCTTAATGATAATATTCAATATTATCGTACAATGGAAGCAACTATACAAAATGCGCTCGTATTGGCTGAGAAAACAGCTCAAGATACAAAAACTTTAGCTTATGAAAAGGCAGATCAAATTAAAAAAGATGCTGAGCAAAAAGCAGAGGGTATATTGGATCAGGCGAAAAAAGATATCTATACTTTAAGCAATAAAATCGAAGAGCTCAAAAAGCAATACCTTGCTATGAAAGTTCAAATTAAACAAATGTTACAAGCGCAACTTGAAATTCTAGAACAGCAAAATATTACAGTGTTAACAGATGAAATTAGTGCACCTATTAAATTTGAAGAAGTTAAAGCAGAAGAAGAGGTAGCAATTACAGAAGAAGATGATGAATTTTTCACAAAGGAATTCACTTTTCTTCATGGTGAAGAGGCATAGAGATGAGAAGATTAGAAGCGATGGAGGCTAGACCTTATCCTATTATTTTAACCAGTGATTTTAGCCGCTTAAAAGCAGCTATTAATGAAGTAGCCTGTCCAAGTGCTATCATGATTATTACAGATACCCATGTAGGCCATCTTTATTTAGCAACTGTTAAGGAAGAATTAGGTGAAGGCATTCCAGTATATGATTATGCCTTTAAGGCAGGTGAAACTTCTAAACATTTAGGTACTATCACTGAAATTTATAATGCTCTTTTAGCGGTTCATATGGACCGAAGTGGCCTTATTATTGCATTAGGGGGCGGTGTTGTAGGTGATATAGCAGGTTTTGTAGCCTCAAGCTACATGAGAGGTATTCCTTTTATTCAGATTCCAACAACTATTGTAGCTCAAAATGATAGTAGTATGGGAGGTAAGGTAGGCGTAGATTATTTAGATCATAAAAATATGGTTGGGGCTTTTTATAATCCTAAGCTTGTTTATACCAATATTAGAACATTAGGAACTTTGCCTGAAAGAGAATTTATTTCGGGACTTGCAGAGGTTTTAAAGCATGCACTTATTAAAAATAAAGCTTTTTATGATTATCTTTTAAAAGAAAAGGATAAAATATTACAACAAGACGATAGAAGTCTTATCGAAATGACATATACCTCTTGTAAGGCAAAGTGTGAAGTTGTAGAGGAAGATGCTAAAGAGTTAGGACTACGAAAAATTTTAAATTTTGGACATACTATTGGTCATGCTTTAGAGACAGAATCTCATTTTAATTTATTACATGGCGAATGTGTAGCATATGGTATGGTTATGTCAGCTTATATAAGTTATGGAAGAGGCTATATAGAAGCATCACATTTAAAAGATGTGGAGTCACTTTGTAGGGCTTATAAATTGCTAGCGCCTTTTGGTGAGTATGATATTCATTCACTTTTACAGCATATTTTATATGATAAGAAGAAAGCTTATGGCAAGGTTTCTTTCATCTTGCTTCAAGCAATTGGGCAGGCATGTATTAAGAATGATGTAACACAAGAAGAAATTGAAGAAGCTATACTCTATGTAAGAAAAACGTGCCAGTAAGCACGTTTTTCTTATGAGTAAGGCTTGAAAGGAGAAAAAGAGATGCGTTTTTTAGCACCTATTAGTGTAGCACTTTTGGTGATTTTGGATCAGCTTACTAAAATAGGTATTGTAGAATATTTTTCTGATCCTAGCAAAGAGAATATTATTTTATGGCCAGGTGTTTTAGAGTTGACTTATGTAGAAAATAGAGGAGCAGCTTTTGGGATGATGCAAGGTAAGGTATGGCTTTTTGTTATCATTACAGCAGCGGTTCTTGTTATGATTGTATGGTACTGGAGACATATTCCACAAGGTAGGACAGGTCATTGGATGAAAGTTGCACTTGTGCTAGTTATGAGTGGTGCTATAGGAAATTTCATTGACAGAGTTTGTTTAAATTATGTACGTGATATGATTTATTTTTCTCTTATTGATTTCCCAGTATTTAATGTGGCAGACATGTGTGTAGTAGTAGGAGTGGTTCTACTCTTCCCTATTTTATTGTTTGGTAATATTGAACAAGAGGAACAAGAATTAATTGACAACGAGGAATAGACAATGAATGAAACATTAGAATTATATGTTAAAGAGAGTGGACAAAGGCTAGATAAATATTTAGGCCAAGTTTTAACGGACTATACACGTTCTTTTTTGCAAAAACAAATAGAAGAAGGTAATATTTTAATTAATGGTATAGTACAGCCAGCACGTTACAAAGTAAAACAAGGTGATTCTATTACAGTAAATATTCCAGAGCCTAAAGAGGTAGATATTATTGCTGAAAATATTCCAATAGAAATTCTTTATGAAGATGATGATCTTATTATTGTCAATAAGACGCAGGATATGGTGGTGCATCCTGCACCGGGTAATTATACAGGGACATTAGTCAATGCACTTCTTTATCATTGTAAAGATGGACTTTCTGGTATTAATGGAGAAGTACGCCCTGGTATTGTACATCGTATTGACAAGGATACATCAGGTATTTTAATGATTGCTAAAAATGATAAAGCCCATTTAGCTTTATCGTCACTTTTAAAAGATCATCATATTACACGTAAATATCATGCTATTGTATATGGAACTTTTAAAGAAAAAGAAGGTATTGTTGAAAAGCCTATTGGCAGATCACCAAAGGACCGTAAGAAAATGGCTATTGTAAGTGATGGACGCTATGCGAAAACACACTATAGAGTTTTAGAGGAATTTGACAAGTTTTCTTACGTAGAACTTACACTGTTTACAGGAAGAACACATCAAATTAGAGTACATTTAGCAAGTATAGGACATCCTATTTTAGGAGATCCTATTTATGGACCTCAAAAATCTATGTGGGGACTTACAAAACAGACTTTACATGCTAAAGTATTAGGATTTGAACACCCAACCACCTCACAATATGTAGAATTTAATAGTGATTTACCAGGCTATTTTCAGACAATACTTGACAGATTAAGAAAGATGTGATAAGGTCAAACTGATAAAATCCTTTAAAGTAGTCCGCGAGGCTAATAAGGATGTACAGATCGGTTAATAGGCCAATTCATATTGCTTAAAAGCAGTATTGAAATATGTATATCTAAAAAGCTTCTTACAGGTGTAGGAAGCTTTTTTATTTTGAGGATTATGGACAAGAGAAGGAGGAAATTTTCATGGCATTTAAAGTATTATTAGATGAACTTGCTATGAATCGTGCACTTACACGTATAGCACATGAAATTCTTGAAGCAAACAAAGGGGCTAAAAATATTATACTTGTGGGAATTGAGACAAGGGGAGTACCTCTTGCGCAAATACTCGCAGACAAAATTAAAATGATTGAAAATGTAGAAGTACCCGTTGAGAAAATTAATATTGCTTTTTACCGTGATGATTTAGAGAAAAAGTATACACAACCTTTAGCTGGGGAAAGCAGTATTCATGATATTAATGACAAAACAGTTATTTTAGTAGATGATGTTATTTATACAGGTCGTACAGTGCGTGCTGCAATGGATGCACTGATGGATTTGGGCAGACCAAGTTATATTAAATTAGCAACGCTTATTGATAGAGGACATAGAGAGCTTCCTATTCGTGCAGATTTTATAGGAAAAAATATTCCTACTTCTAAGAAGGAAATTGTACATGTTAAAATCCAATCAATAGATGGAGAAAGCTGTGTTTTACTAGAAACTAAATAAGAAAATTTAATAAGAGAGAGGGATTGAAGTGGAACAAATTTCAACAGGTAAAAAAGTTATTTTAGGCATGCAGCATGTGCTTGCAATGTTTGGAGCAACAGTACTTGTACCTATGCTGACAGGACTTAATCCAGGTATTGCTATTTTAGCAGCAGGTATAGGTACACTTGTATTTCATTCTGTTACAAAAGGAATTGTACCAGTATTTTTAGGTTCAAGCTTTGCGTTTATTAGTGCTATTAGCCTTGTTTTATCACAATATGGTATTGGTGTTGTGAAAACAGGTATTATTGCAACAGGATTTGTCTATATAATGATGGCAGGTATTATTAAACTTGTAGGGGTAGAAAAGGTTAAATCATTCTTCCCACCGATTGTAGTAGGACCTATGATTATGGTTATTGGCCTTAGATTAAGTCCAACAGCTATTAATATGCTGCGTATTGATAGTACACCAGAGAATCTACTTGCAAATCTTCCAGCTGGTATTCCAGAAGATTTACCAATTGAAGTTATTCAAAATATGGGTATTGTATTACCTTTAGATATGCAAAAAGTATTTGTTGCTCTATTAGTTGTATGTATTGTTATTGCCATCTCTATTTGGGCAAAAGGTTTCTTCAAAATGATTCCTATTTTAATTGCGGTTGTAATGGGATATGTAGTTTGTTTAGTAATGGGAATGATTGATGTAACACCTATTATGGAGGCAAGCTGGATAGGTTTCTCGGAAGAAGCTTTTAGCCAAATAATGACATTGCCAGCCTTTAATCAAGATGCATTAGTAGGAATATTAGCAATAGCACCTATTGCACTCGTTGTATTTATTGAGCATATTGGAGACATTACAACAAATGGTGCGGTTGTAGGAAAAGATTTCTTTAAAAATCCAGGAATTCATAGAACACTTCTAGGTGATGGTTTAGCTACTGTAGCAGCAGGTCTTTTAGGTGGCCCAGCTAATACAACTTATGGTGAAAATACAGGTGTACTTGCTGTTACAAAAGTATATGATCCAAAAATTATTCGTATTGCAGCGCTTTTTGCTGTTGGTTTAAGTTTATGTGGTAAGTTTACAGCACTTGTTAATACCATTCCAGGTGCTGTTATGGGTGGTATTAGTATTGTACTCTTTGGAATGATTGCAGCAGTAGGTGTACGTACACTAGTTGAAGAACAACTTGATTTTAAACATAGCCGTAACTTACTTATTGCAGCTGTTATTTTTGTAGTAGGTATTGGTGTATCTGATGTGCCTATGTGGGGAAATATTACCATTTCAGGACTTGCCATCGCAGCTTTATTTGGTGTAATTCTTAACAAGTTCTTACCACAAGATCTATAATAATTGCTATACTTAAGTAAAAATAGTGTTATACTAATAGGGAGATAAATATCTCCCTATTATTTTTTTGAGAGGGATGAGAAAGTGAAAGCTGAAATACTTGCTGTAGGTAATGAGGTCATTATGGGACATACAGTTAATACAAATGCAAGTTATATTGCAAAACGTCTTAAAGAATACGGCATAGGGGTTAAATACCATATTGCAGTAGGGGATTGTAAAGAGGATATTGAAGAAGCTTTAGCCCATGCATTAAGTCATGCAGAGTATATTTTTATAATAGGTGGACTAGGTCCAACTCAAGATGATCTAACTAAAGAAACAGTATGTCAGTATCTTAAGAAGCCTCTTGTGTTTTATCCTTCTATTTATGAAGGAATTGTAGCCTATTTTGCAAAAACAAATCGTATAACACCAGAAAATAATCGTAAGCAGGCATATTTTCCAGAGGATGCATCTATTTTAGACAATCATAATGGAACAGCTCCAGGATGTATGATTCCAGTAGAAAACAAAAAAATTTTCTTATTACCAGGACCTCCGAATGAACTTATTCCCATATTTAACAATGAAGTCTGTCCCTATTTAGAGAAGGATCTAAAAGAGGTTTATTATACTTTAGATATAAAATGTTTTGGTATAGGAGAAAGTCATCTTGCACAATTAGCAGGAGACCTATTGGGTGAATTTGAAGATACACTAATAGCACCTTATGTAAGTAATTTAGAAGTTATCATTCGTATTTGTACTTGGAAAACAAGTATAGAAGCCGCTAGGCAAGAGGCTGAGCGTTATAAAAATAAGATAGAAGAGCGATTAAGACCTTATATAATTGGTTATAATGAAGAAACGATAGAAGAGAATATTTTGAAACTTCTACAAACTAAGCAATATAGTGTAACAACGGCTGAATCTTGTACAGGAGGATTATTGGCTGGAACATTAGTTAATTGTGGTGGCATTTCGAATTATTTTAAGGAAGGTATAGTTACTTATAGTAATGAAGCCAAGATGAAGTATCTTCATGTTAAGGAAGAGACTTTAAATCAATTTGGCGCAGTAAGTTATGAAATAGCTAAAGAAATGGCAGAGGGTGTAAGACAAACTGCAGGGGCTCATATTGGGCTTGCTACAACAGGCATTGCAGGCCCTGATGGCGGCACAGAGGAAAAACCTGTAGGGCTTGTCTATATAGGTATAGCATTGCCAGGTGAGACTTTTGTTTATGAATTACATTTACAGGGTGATAGGCAATCTATACGGTTGCAGGCAGTCAAACATACACTTTATCAGCTCTATAAAAAACTTAAATAATTAGGACTTGCTATTAGGAAAAAAATTAGTTATAATAAACACAGAACAAATGTTCGATTAGATGAAGAGGTGAGATGATGAATAACGAATCAAAAAAAGCTTTAGATGCAGCTATAGCTCAAATTCAAAAACAATTTGGTAAAGGCTCTATTATGAAGCTAGGAGAAGCAACAGAAACAAGTGTATCTACTTTTCCAACAGGTTCATTAAGTTTAGATATAGCCCTTGGGGTTGGGGGAATGCCACGTGGAAGAATTATTGAGGTATATGGACCTGAGTCTTCCGGTAAAACAACCGTTACACTTCATATGATTGCAGAAGTTCAAAAAATGGGAGGCATTGCAGCCTTTATTGATGCTGAGCATGCATTAGACCCAGCTTATGCTAAAAAATTAGGTGTAAATATTGATGAACTTTATATTTCACAACCAGATAATGGAGAACAAGCTCTTGAAATTGCAGAAACAATGGTACGTTCAGGTGCAATTGATCTTGTTATTGTAGACTCTGTTGCAGCCCTTGTACCACGCGCAGAGATTGAGGGAGATATGGGTGATTCTCATATGGGTCTTCAAGCAAGACTTATGTCACAAGCCCTTAGAAAGCTTACAGGTGTAGTGAATAAATCAAAATGTACAGTAGTCTTTATTAACCAATTACGTGAAAAAGTAGGAATTACTTTCGGAAGTAATGAAACAACTACAGGTGGTCGTGCTCTTAAATTCTATGCATCTGTGCGTTTAGATGTACGTAAAATTGAAACACTTAAACAAAGCAATGAATTTATTGGTAGCCGTACACGTGTAAAAGTTGTTAAAAATAAAGTAGCTCCACCTTTCCAACAAGCAGAATTTGATATTATGTATGGTGAAGGTATTTCTAAAGAAGGTGATGTACTTGACTTAGCAAGTAATATTGATATTGTTAATAAAAGTGGTGCATGGTATTCTTATGGAGATATAAGACTTGGGCAAGGTAGAGAAAATGCTAAAGTATTCCTTAAAGAAAATGAGGATCTTCTTAGAGAGATTGAAATGGCTGTACGTGAACATTATGGTATCAACAAACTGCAAGAAGGAAACTATGATGAGCAAGATGTAGATGCTGAAGAAATGATGTTAGATTTAGAAGATTAATAGTAAAGGATATAACAAGTCGTTTTCATGTTATATCCTTTTTTTATTATATAAAAACTAAATAATGCTACCATAAATACCTAAGCAGCTAAGGAGAAAAACGTTTAGAAATTGAAAAAATTGGGAAGGATTTAAGGGAACTATGAATTATGAAATTACAGCAATTGAAGAACAGAAAAAAGATCCTAACAGATGTTCAGTATTCATTAATGGAGCATTTGGATTTGGACTTTCTAAAAAGGCTGTAGAGCGTTATCAGCTCTGTGTAGGCATGGTATTAGACCAGCCAGCCTATGAGAAGCTTATGGCAGCGCTCCAGTTAGATAAGGCTAAATTTAAGGCATTAGATATGATTAGCAGAGGAAGCAAGAGTGAGAAACAAATGCGTGAAAAACTTATTCAGGCAGAGTATAGTGAATATATTGTAGAGGAAGTTATGCAGTTCTTAAAGAAATATCAGTATATTGACGATGATGCACTTGCTAAAAGATATATAGAATCTAGAAGTCAATATAGCCATAAAAGTTTAAGACAAATTAAAGCAGAACTCTATAGAAAAGGTATTGTAGTGGATCAAGTAAAAGACTACTGTGAAGATACTGAAGAACGAGAAGAAGCTAATATAGAGTATTTTTTAGATAAATTTAGATATGACCCTACATGGGATATTAAACAAAAGCAAAAGATCATTAATCGTCTTTTAACAAGAGGCTTTCAATATAGTCAAGTGGAAAAATGCCTAAGAAAGAGAAATGAAGGCTTTGACGCCTAAGGCGTATGCTTGACAGTGTTTTTAAAAAGTTATACAATTATGTTGTTATTTGCACGTTTTTAGCACAAAAATAGGGAGGTGGTAATATCAGCATGAGTAGTAGTGCCATAATTGGTATAGTTGTGGCAGTAGTAATAATAATTGTAGTTGGAATATTATGCTTTGCAGCAGGCATTCTTTATAGAAAGCGTATAGCAGAGGCTCAAATTGGTTCAGCAGAAGAAAAAGCGCGAAAAGTAATAGATGATGCTATAAAGACTGGGGAAGCTAAAAAGAGAGAAATGCTTTTAGAAGCAAAAGAAGAAAATATTAAAGTTAAAAACGAATTAGACAAAGAAGTTAAAGAACGTAGAGGTGAACTTCATCAGCTTGAAAGACGCTTACTACAAAAAGAAGAGGTACTTGATAAGAAATCTAATCAATTCGAGCAAAAAGAAGAGCAACTTCAGATAAGACTTGATAAAATTGAAAAAACAAAATTCCAAATTGAAGAGGTAGAGAGAAAACAACTCGAAGAATTAGAACGCATTTCAGGTTTAACTTCAGAAGCTGCTAAACAATATCTATTAAAGACTATTGAAGATGAAGTTAAACATGAATCAGCGCTACTTATTAAAGAAATTGAAGCCAAAGCTAAACTTGAAGCAGATAAAAAAGCAAAAGAAGTACTTACAAATGCTATTCAAAAATGTGCCGCAGACCATGTAGTAGATACAACAGTATCTGTTGTACCATTACCAAACGATGAGATGAAAGGGCGCATTATCGGGCGTGAAGGACGCAATATCCGTACTCTTGAAACACTTACTGGTATTGACTTAATTATTGATGATACACCAGAAGCTGTTATCTTATCAGGATTTGATCCTATCCGTCGTGAAATTGCAAGAATTGCACTTGAGAAACTAATCGTAGATGGCCGTATACACCCTGCACGTATTGAGGAAATGGTTGAAAAAGCACGTAAGGAAGTTGAAGTTCTTATTCGTGAAGAAGGAGAGGCTGCAACTTTTGAAACAGGTGTACATGGTATTCATCCAGAACTTATTAGACTTCTTGGTAAGATGAAATTTAGAACAAGCTATGGTCAAAATGTATTAAGACATTCTATTGAGGTTTCAAACTTAGCAGGTCTTATTGCAGGTGAGCTTGGGCTTGATATTCGCCTTGCAAAACGTGCCGGATTATTACATGATATCGGCAAATCTGTAGATTATGAAGTGGAAGGTTCCCACGTAAGCATTGGTGCAAATCTTTGCCGTAAATATGGTGAAAATGCAGTTGTAGTAAATGCAGTAGAATCTCATCATGGTGATGTAGATCAAGAAACAGCTATTGCTGTTATTGTTCAAGCTGCAGATACCATTTCAGCAGCTCGCCCAGGTGCAAGACGTGAAACACTTGAAACTTATATTAAACGTTTACAAAAATTAGAAGAGATTGCCACATCTTTCAAAGGTGTAGAAAAATCTTTTGCAATCCAAGCTGGACGTGAAGTACGTATTATGGTTGTACCAGAGGAAGTAGATGATGAAGGACTTATTTTATTAGCGCGTGAAGTGACTAAACAAATTGAGAAGGATTTAGAATATCCTGGTCAGATTAAAGTAAGTATTATCAGAGAAACTAGAGCAACTGAATATGCTAAATAGATTAAAGAAGTAGTATAATTTTTATACTACTTCTTTTTTGTGCAAATTTGAGAGTTTTATTAAATGAAAATTCATAAATTAAATCTAATACAATTTAAGAAATGAAGTAAAATAGAGAAATATAAATAAAATTAAGCAGAAAAAAGTATTAAACTTGTAAAATAGAACAAAAATAAAGAGAACTGCATAAAATAATATTAAAAAACATTATGAATTTTAAGATTATATTTCTTGCAAAAGTCTGATAAATAAATTATAATAATCATAAAAATTCAAAATAAACTTAGGTGGTGAAGATATGATATCTAGATTAGCAAGTAGTATAGCACCGTCTTCGACTTTAGCTATTACAGCTAAAGCAAATGCTATGAAAGCAGAAGGTATAGATGTTGTAGGATTTGGGGCGGGAGAGCCAGATTTTGATACCCCCGATTATATTAAACAGGCAGCTATTAAAGCTATAGAGGGAGGCTTTACAAAGTATACTGCTGCATCGGGTATTTTAAGTTTAAGAAAGGCTATTGCAAACAAGCTGCAAAAAGAGAATAATGTCGTTTATACACCTGAACAAATTGTAGTGAATAATGGTGCTAAGCACTCTTTAGTAAATACCTTTATGGCTTTGTTAAATCCAGGAGATGAGGTTATTGTACCTGCACCTTTTTGGTTAAGCTATCCTGAAATGATTAAAATGGCTTATGGTATTCCTAAAATTCTTTATACATCTAAGGAGAATGCATATAAATTACAACCTTCAGATCTAGAGGAAGCTATTAGCACTTATACAAAAGCTATTGTAATCAATTCGCCTTCTAATCCTACAGGCGTTGTCTATACACGAGAAGAGCTTAAGGCTTTAGCTGAAGTAGCTGTTAAATATGATTTATGGATTGTATCTGATGAGATTTATGAATACCTTGTATATGAGGAGGCTGAACATACATGTATTGCTTCTTTGTCTGAAGAGATTTATAATCATACAATTACTATTAATGGACTTTCTAAAAGTCATGCTATGACAGGATGGCGCATAGGCTATATTGCTGCTCCTTTAGAAGTTGCAAAAGCAGCTGGGAATATTCAGTCTCATGCTACTTCTAATCCAAACTCTATTGCTCAAAAAGCTGCAGAGGCTGCTCTAGATCTTAGTAAAACTTTTGCTAAAGATATGGTGGAAGTATTCAGAGAGAGAAGAGAAGTTATGTATAAGGGGTTATGTGAGATTGAAGGATTTGATGTGATTAAACCACAAGGTGCTTTCTATTGTTTTATTAATGTCTCTGCTTTATATGGTATGAAGTATGATGATCAAACCATTACGAATGCTGCAGATTTTGCAAAATATCTTTTAGAAAAAGAAAAAGTAGCCATTATACCTTGTCAGGATTTTGGAGCACCTGATTGTATAAGACTTTCCTATGCAATGAGTGAAGAACTTATTCAGAAAGGGCTTTTAAGAATAAAAGATTTCGTAAGTAAATTACAGGCATAGAGTTTTCTCTCTATGTCTTTATTTTTTTAGATAAGATTATGAACAAAATAATAAAAAATTATAAAAATGTTCGATTATGGTTGAGTTTAATAAAAAAATTTCTTATAATAAAAGAGAACTATAAATTGACGGGTAGCAGAAGAAAGGAAGAAGTGCATGAAAGATACTTACTCAAGTCCATTAGCAGGCAGATACGCAAGTCGTGAGATGCTTTATTTATTTTCAGATGATAAAAAGTTTAGAACATGGCGTAAGCTATGGATTACATTAGCAGAAACAGAACAAGAATTAGGTCTTGCTATTACAGATGAACAAATAGAAGAAATGAAAAAATATGAACAAGACATTAATTATGATGTAGCAGATGCATGGGAGAAAAAAGTAAGACATGATGTTATGGCACATGTACATGCGTATGGTGAACAAGCAGAAAAAGCTATGCCAATTATTCATTTAGGGGCTACAAGTTGCTATGTAGGAGACAATACAGATCTTATTATTATGTACGAAGCATTAGAAGTTATTCGTGTTAAAGTGCTTAATGTTATGCAAAAGCTTACTGAATTTGCATTAAAATATAAAGGAATGCCAACACTTGGTTTTACACATTTCCAAGCAGCTCAGCTTACAACAGTAGGAAAAAGAGCAACACTATGGCTACAAGAGTTGTGGCTTGATTTACAAGAAATTGATCATTTACTTGCACACAAGAGATTAAGAGGGGCAAAAGGTACAACAGGTACACAAGCAACTTTCTTAACTTTATTTGATGGAGACTTTGAAAAAGTTAAAGCTTTAGATAAACGTATTGCTGAAAAATTAGGTTATGAAGATGTATTCCCTGTAACAGGACAAACTTATTCAAGAAAAGTAGATGCTCAAATTTTAAACGCTTTAAGTCAAGTGGCACAATCTGCTTATAAATTTAGTAATGATATTCGTTTATTACAACACTTAAAAGAAATTGAAGAACCATTTGAAAAAAATCAAATTGGATCATCTGCTATGGCCTATAAACGTAACCCAATGCGTAGTGAGCGTATAAGTGCTTTATCACGTTTTGTAATTTGTGATGCACTTAATCCAGCTATGACTTCCTCAACACAATGGTTTGAAAGAACACTTGATGATAGTGCCAATAAACGTTTATCTGTTTCAGAAGCATTTTTAGCAACAGATGCTATCCTTGAAACTTATTTAAATATTACAGATGGGCTTGTTGTTTATCCGAAAGTTATTGCTACGCATATTCAAAATGAACTACCATTCATGGCTACAGAAGTCATTTTAATGGAAGGTGTTAAACGCGGTGGTGATAGACAAGAACTTCATGAGAAAATCCGCGTGCTTTCTATGGAAGCAGCTTATGAAGTGAAACAAAATGGTAAACCAAATGACCTTATTGAACGTATTCTTGCAGATGGTACATTTAAAATGACAGAAGAAGAATTACGTAGTATTCTAAAACCAGAACTCTTTATTGGATGTGCAAGTATGCAGGTAGATGACTTTATCGGTGAAGTGATTCAACCTATTTTAGATGCCAATGCTGAAGTGTTAGGTAGAGCTGGTGAAGTAAGGGTATAAGTTTTATCAAATAAAATCTATTTAAAAAGGTGTAGAAGCTCTTTGAGCTCTACACCTTTTATGTTTAATAATCTTAATAGAACTTAAGGCGATTAATAGAATGAAAATGATTAAAAGAATCATACCAATAATAAGCAACATGATTAGGACTCCTTAGATAGATAAGCTTCATCTTTTTTGGGGGTAACAACAAGTCTCACGCCTCTAATTTCTTCAATAATAACAGTAGCACCTTTTTCAATAGAAGTGTTATCTAAGGTAATAGCACTCCAAATTTCACCATCTAGTTTTACTTGGCCTACTCCACATGTAGAAGAGGTGATAGCTTCTAGAACAATTCCTTTTTTACCTATGAGTGCATCAATATTGGTGGGAATAGAATTTTTATGTGAAAATTGGGTCGTAAAACGCTTGGTTAAAGTAATAAGTAGAATAAAGGACACAATAAGGAAGACGCCTAATTGAATAGGAATACTAGAAGTAAATAAAGAAGTAATAAGACTTGCAAAAGCACCTACGCAGAACCACATAAGAAAGAATCCACTGTAGGCTATTTCAGCAATAGCAAAAGCAATGCCTATAACTAACCATAGCAACCACATAAAATCACTCCTTTCTTTTAAGCCATACAATGTTATAATAAAGAGAGTATGAGCTTACAAAATATTACATTATGATTATATCATAGTAATTTGAATATTTTAAATAAAACTTGAGAAATGAGGAATAAAGATGAACAATTTTGGATTTATTGGCGCAGGCAATATGGGGAGTGCAATGATTAATGCTATTGCTAGAAAATTTGAAGAGGCTATCTGTGTTTATGATGTAGATAGTAGACAATATGAAAAGTTTACAGAAAATAATATTTGCAAGTGTGAAGATATTGAAACTTTAGTAGAAAAGTCTACATATATTGTTTTAACGATTAAGCCTCAATACTATAAAGGTGTATGTGAGCAAATTAAAGATTTATTAACACCAGAGCATGTTATTATTACCGTGGCACCAGGATTTAGTATTGAAGAAGTGAAAAATCTTTTAAATGGACATAAGAAAGTTGTACGTACTATGCCAAATACACCAGCTTTAGTAGGAGAAGGTGTTACAGCTTTATGCTATGATGGACAAATGATAGAAGGAAATGAAGCAAAAGTTATTGAGGAGCGATTTGGAGCTTTTGGTAAATCTTTTAAGGTAGAAGAACATCAGATGAATGCTATCGTAGCCTTATCAGGCTCATCTCCAGCCTACGGTTATCTTTTTATTGAAGCGATGGCAGATGCAGCAGTTAAATTTGGCATTCCAAGACCAATGGCATATGAAATGGCGGCACGTTCTATTAAAGGGGCTTGTGAAATGGTTATAGAAACTAAAGAGCATCCAGGTACACTAAAAGATGCTGTTACTTCTCCAGGAGGAACTACTATAGAAGCTGTAGCTAAATTAGAGGAGACAGGTTTTAGACACAGTGTCATTAGTAGTATGACTGCATGTTATGAAAAAGCAGAAAAGATGAGTCAGAAAAAATAAAGAGGAGAGGATTAGATGAGCGCAAAGCGTATAGGGAGAGAAGAAATTTATAAAGGTAAAATATTTACAGTAGTACAAGATGAAATTGAATTTGAAGATGGAAATAGGGCAAAATGGGATTTGGTCATGCATAATGGGGCTTGTGCTATTGTACCACTTACAAAAGACTTAGAAGTCATTTTAGTTAAGCAATATAGAAATGCAGAAAATGGAGATGTCTTAGAAATACCAGCAGGTAAGCTTGAAAAGGGAGAAGAACCTTTAACATGTGCGAAAAGAGAACTAGAGGAAGAAATTGGATATAGAGCAGGAGCTATCGAAAAAATATGTGCTATGTATACAGCAGTAGGATTTAGTAATGAAAAGCTCCATCTTTATATAGCAACCGAGCTTGTGAAAAGCAAACAAAGCTTAGATGAAGATGAATATATTGAACTTGTAACCTATCCGCTTGAAGAAGCGATTAAGATGATTTTTACAGGAGAAATTAAAGATAGTAAAACCATAGTAGGATTATTGGCTGTTAAAGAATTTTTAAGAAAGACGTTCTAATCTATTTGAATACTTCATACCTTAATAATAGGACAAACCTATAGAAAGAGGGGGAGTGTTTGAAAAAGTATTATCATCTATTTTTACGAGGTGTTATAGGGGAAACCCTTTTCTGGCTTGTACTGTTTTTAATTGGCCTTGTAGCGGGAAGTTTATATAGCATTTCATTAAAGAATCAGACAGAACTGTTTTTTGTACTAAATCAAATAACTATGACGCCTTTATCTCATAAAGGAAATGAGTGGGCTCTATTAAAGGAATCAATAGGGATACATCTTATACAGCTCATAGGTATGTGGCTAGGGGGATTATCAAAGCTTACGTTTATCATTAGCCTGTTGATATTCCTGGGCATTTCATTTAGTTATGGTTTTTCTGTAACAAGTTTCTTTTTGTTATATGGAATGAAGGGGATTTGGGTGAACTTACTTCTTTTCGGGCTCCAGGGACTTATTATTGTTTTTATGGGAATGTATATTGGAGAGCATAGTTTAAGGTATCAGCAAAAGGGAAAAGAGCATTATTTAAAACCCTATTTAAATGTACTAGGTTTTGCCTGTATCAGTATAGGGATAGTGAGTTTGGTAGATACTTATATTCAGCCTATGCTACAAACACTTATTTATAGAATTTTATAAGAGATAAAATTTAAATAGCTTATAGCGTTATGCTTTAAATGTATTTTGACATAATGCTATAAGCTATTTTTAAATAATATAATATTATTCTTGTTGATAGTTATAGTTTATAGGGTAAATCCTATAAAAGATAGATAAGCTTAGTATACAATGAATACATTCAAATGAAAGATTCTATAATGGAATTAGAAAGATTTCACAGCTTTCTGAATTACACTTGTCGTAAACTTATATGACATTATTCTAGCTATTTTAACAGGAAAATCATAAAATCTAATTTAATGTATTGTCTTACAACATAGAGTATGGTATAATTCAATGCGAAAATAAAACACACACATAGTATGGTGCAAAAAGGTGCTGAATAAGTCTTTTGCATAAAGACTATGTGGAGGTATAACCAGGAGGAAATAACATGAGCGTAATTTCAATGAAACAACTTTTAGAAGCAGGTGTTCATTTCGGACATCAAACAAGAAGATGGAACCCAAAAATGAAAGAATACATCTTCACAGAAAGAAATGGCATCTACATCATCGACCTTCAAAAAACAGCTAAAAAAATCGATGAAGCTTATGCTGCAATTCGTCAAGTAGCTGAAGAAGGCGGAAAAGTATTATTCGTAGGTACTAAAAAACAAGCTCAAGAATCAATCAAATCAGAAGCAGAACGCAGTGGTATGTACTATGTTAACCAAAGATGGTTAGGTGGTATGCTTACAAACTTCTCAACAATTAAAAGCCGTGTTGCTAGACTTAAACAATTAGAAGAAATGGAACAAGACGGTACATTCGAAGTACTTCCTAAAAAAGAAGTAATTGAACTTCGTAAAGAAATGGACAAACTTGAAAAGAACTTAGGTGGTATCAAAGAAATGAAACAATTACCAGACCTTATGTTCGTAGTTGATCCAAGAAAAGAAAAAATCGCTATTCAAGAAGCTCACATCTTAGGAATTCCAGTAGTAGCTATCGTTGATACTAACTGTGATCCAGAAGAAGTTGATTATGTAATCCCAGGTAACGATGATGCTATTCGTGCGGTTAAATTAATCGTAGCTAAAATGGCTGATGCAATTATAGAGACAAATCAAGGTGAAATCTTTGAAGCAAACGCAGAAGAAGAAACAGAAGCAAACAGCGAAGAAGTTATCGCTGAATAATTAATCTGGAGGTAATGTACAATGGCTATTACAGCTGCTATGGTAAAAGAGTTACGTGAAAGAACTGGCGCAGGTATGATGGACTGCAAAAACGTATTAAATGAAGTTGATGGCGATATGGAAAGAGCTATCGAAGTATTACGCGAAAAAGGTTTAGCAAAAGCTGCTAAAAAAGCTGGTCGCGTTGCTGCTGAAGGTCTTGTTAAAGAAATGATTTCTGCTGATCATAAAACAGCTGCTTTAGTTGAAATCAACTCAGAAACAGACTTCGTTGCTAAAAACGAACAATTCGTTACTTTCGTAAATCAAGTAGCAGAAATGGTACTTAACAACGAAGTAAATGATGTAGAAGCATTAAAGGCTCTTCCATGGTGTGAAGATGCATCTAAAACAGTTGGTGATGTTTTAACAGAAAAAATCGCTACAATTGGTGAAAACTTAACACTTCGTCGTATTGCTCGTATGACAACAGATGGTGTATTTGCTGCTTATACACATGGTGGTGGTAAAATTATCGCTGTAGTTGAAATGGGCGCTGAAGGCGAAAAAGCTCTTGAAGTAGGACGTAACGTTGCAATGCAAATTGCAGCTGTTAACCCAGAATACATCAGAACAGAAGATGTGTCTGCTGAAAAACAAGAAAAAGAAAAAGAAATCTTAATGCACCAAGCACTTAATGAAAACCCAGGTAAACCTGAAAACATCATTGAGAAAATGGTAATTGGTAGATTAAATAAACAACTTAAAGAAATCTGCTTACTTGAACAAGAATATGTTAAAGATCCAGATTTCACAGTTGGTAAATATGTTGCAGCTGAACTTGGCAATGCTGATGTAGTTAAAGCTTTCGTACGTTTCGAAACTGGCGAAGGTATCGAAAAAGTAGAAGAAAACTTTGCTGAAGAAGTTGCTAAACAAATGGCTGGAAACTAATAAGAGTAACATATAGGGGGCACATGGTGTCCCCTTTTTTACAGCGTAGACGCCATGAAAATACTTAATTATTTTTATTTACGTCTAGAAATAAGAAGAATTTTGTGGTAGAGTATTCATAGCAGGAAGGTGAATGTAATGCAAAAATATAACCGTGTACTTGTTAAGTTAAGTGGTGAAGCGTTAGCAGGAGACAAGCAAAGAGGTTTTGATCATGAGGTTATTACACGTGTAGTTGGCGAACTTAAACAACTTGTTCAAAATGGAATAGAAGTATGTGTTGTAATTGGTGGCGGAAACTTCTGGAGAGGCCGTACAAGTGGAGATATGGATCGTACAAAAGCTGACCAAATTGGGATGTTGGCAACAATTATGAATGCCATTTATGTTGCAGATGTATGTCGTAGTGAAGGTATTGAATCCGTAGTTCAAACACCATTTGCAGTAGGAAACATGACTGAACTTTTCTCAAAAGATAGCGCTCTTCTACATATGAAACAAGGAAGAATCGTTTTCTTTGCAGGCGGAACAGGACATCCTTATTTCTCTACAGATACAGGTGCAGCACTTAAAGGCTGTGAAGTAGAAGTAGGAGCACTTCTTTTTGCTAAAAATATTGACGGTGTATATGATAGCGATCCAAAGCTTAATCCAGAAGCTAAAAAATATGAGCGTCTTTCATGTCAAGAAATGTTAGCTAAAAACTTAAAAGCAATTGACGCTGCCGCGGCAACTTTATGTATTGATCAAAAGCTTCCAGTTATCGTATTTGATTTAGATACACCAGGGGGTATTTTAAAAGCTGCAGCAGGTGAACCAATAGGCACCACCATTTATGTGGAATAACTTATAGGAGGATATTTTATGAATCAACAATTAAACAAATATCAAGACAAAATGCAAAAAACTATCAATAGCCTTTTAGATGAGTTTAACACAATTAGAGCAGGGAGAGCGAATCCACACGTTTTAGATCGTATCTCTGTAGATTACTATGGCGCACCAACACCAGTTGTGCAAGTAGGTAACGTAAGTGTTCCAGAACCACGTATCCTTATGATTCAACCATGGGATGCTACATTACTTAAAGCAATTGAAAAAGCAATTAATGAATCTGACTTAGGTATTAACCCATCTAATGATGGTAAAGTTATTCGTCTTGTATTCCCTGAGCTTACAGAGGAACGCAGAAAAGAACTTACTAAAGAAACTAAGAAAAAAGGCGAAAATGCTAAAGTTGCTATTCGTAATATTCGTCGTGAAGCGTTAGATGCATTCAAAAAAATGCAAAAAGCTAATGAAATGACAGAAGATGAATATAATACAATAGAAAATGGCGTGCAAAAATTAACGGATAAATTTGTTGAAGAAATTGATCGTCATATTGAGAATAAAAATAAAGAAATTTTATCTGTTTAATCATTTAAAACTCCTCAATATGAGGGGTTTTATTGTTTTTTAGGAGGCATTATGATAGAGAAAAACAAATTACCTAGACATGTTGCAATTATTATGGATGGAAATGGGAGATGGGCTAAAGAACGTGGATTCTCCCGTAATGAAGGTCATAAAAAAGGAAGTGAAGTTGTAAAAAAGATTACGAACTATGCTGAAAAATTAGGTATAGAATATTTAACAGTATATGCCTTTTCAACTGAAAATTGGAAGAGACCACAAGATGAAGTAGATGGCTTAATGAATCTCTTACGCCGATATTTAAAAAATCATATAAAAGATACCAAAAAGAATAATGCCAAGTTTAGAGTAATTGGAGATCGTATAGGGTTACCGCAAGATATTCAAAACCAGATTGAAGAGCTGGAGGGGCTAACAAAAGATAAATCAGGTATTTGTATTAATATTGCCATTAATTATGGGGGAAGAGATGAAATCATTAGAGCATGTAGACACATGATAGAAGCTCGTGTAGAACCAAATGCTTTAAATGAGGAATTATTTGAAAGTTTTCTAGATACGAAAGGGATACCAGATCCAGATTTAATGATTCGAACAAGTGGAGAAATGAGAACAAGTAATTATTTACCATGGCAGCTTGCTTATAGTGAATTTTACTTTACACCTTGTTTATGGCCAGATTTTACAACCAAAGAATTTGATAAAGCATTAGAAGAATACAGTAACCGAAAAAGACGCTTTGGTAAAAGTGAATAGGAGGAACTCACGTGCTTAAAAGAGTTTTAACAGGTGTTATAGGTATACCACTTGTTATTTTAATAATGATTCTAGGAAATCCACTTTTACAAATTATGGGGTGTATCGTAGCACTGATTGGTGTCTATGAGTTTTATGATGTGATAAAAAAACAGTATCATCCTATTGATTGGATAGGATATGGTGTAACTATAATCTTTTTCTTAAATCATAGGGGGATTATGGAGCATTTCGCTCTATTTATAAGTTTAGTCATTATGGGATTACTGATTTTTATGGTATATACTTATCCTAAATATAATATTGTGGATTTAGCACTTACCCTCTTTGCGCCTTTATATGTAGGACTTTTAATAAGTTTTGTAATCCTCTTACGCGAAGCGGAGTATGGACAATTTTTCGTGTGGCTTATTTTTATTAGTGCATGGGGAAGCGACACGTGTGCTTACTTTACAGGTAGCCTAATTGGAAAGCATAAATTAGCGCCTGTATTGAGTCCTAAGAAAACAGTTGAAGGTGCTATTGGTGGGGCAGTAGGAGCAGGACTTTTAGCAGTAGTTTATACCTATATTTATACATTGTTTGCAATTCCATATATGCGTGAAAATATGTTGCTCATAGTAGGAATAGTGGTAGTAAGTGCTATACTTTCTCAATTTGGTGACTTAGCAGCTTCAGCTATAAAGCGTACATTAGGCGTTAAAGATTTTGGATATATTTTTCCAGGTCATGGTGGTGTATTAGATCGTTTTGATAGTATTTTATTTGTAGCACCTTTTATTGTGATTGCATTGCAATTTATTTCAGAATTTAAGATGATTGCATAGATAGGAGTTTAAATCGTGAGAACAAGAAAAATTGCCTTATTAGGCTCAACAGGTTCTATAGGAACACAGACACTCGATGTAGTCAGTCATGATGAACACATAGAAGTAGTGGGGCTGAGTGCACATCGTAATATAGATTTGTTAGAAGAACAAATTAAAAAATATCATCCTAAAGTAGTTTGTGTAATGGATGAAACAAAAGCACAAGAATTAAGTAGAAGAATGGCTAGTCAAAATCTTGCTGTTGAAGTAACCTGCGGCATGGAGGGGCTTATTGCAGTAGCAACTTTAGAGGAAGCAGAAGTTGTTGTAACTGCTGTAGTAGGCATGATTGGTCTGCTCCCTACACTGGAAGCTATTAAAAAAGGTAAAATTATTGCTCTTGCTAACAAAGAAACTTTAGTAACAGCAGGGGACCTTGTAATGGAGACAGCTAAAGCTTATAATGTACCCATTTTACCTGTGGATAGTGAGCATAGTGCCATTTTTCAATGTTTAAGAGGTAATAGTCATCAGACCGTTTCACGTCTTATTCTAACAGCTTCGGGTGGGCCTTTTAGAGATTATACAAAAGACATGCTTCAAAATGTAACGGTTGAAGCAGCTTTAAAACATCCTAACTGGAGTATGGGAAGTAAAATTACTATTGATTCAGCTAGTTTAATGAATAAAGGACTTGAAGTTATTGAAGCTAAACATTTATTTGATGTTTCTTTAAGTCAGATTGATGTCGTTGTACACAAGGAAAGTATTATTCATTCCATGGTAGAGTACATAGATGGCTCAACAATCGCTCAGCTTGGTATGCCAGATATGAGACATCCTATTGCCTATGCCCTATATTATCCAGAACGTACTATGACATCTTATATACCTAAATTAGATTTTACTAAAATGAGTAATCTTTCTTTTGAAGCACCTAAAAAAGACTTATTCCCTTGCTTGCAGCTTGCTTATGATGCTTTAGAGATAGGTGGCACTATGCCAGCTGTTTTAAATGCAGCTAATGAAGTTGCTGTAGAGGCATTTCTTCAGAGAGAAATAAGCTTCTTGCAAATTCCTGAAATGATTCATGAAGTTATGAATCGCCACATATGTATAAGTAAGCCAAGCCTTGAAGAAATTCTAGAGATAGATAAATGGGCAAGGGTATACAGTAGACAGGAGGTTGCAAAACTGTGAGTAAAATCATAATGATTGTATTAATGTTTGCACTTATTATTTTGATTCATGAACTTGGACATTTTTTAGCAGCACGCTTTTTTAAAGTACGAGTTAATGAATTTGCTATAGGAATGGGGCCTAAGCTCTTTAGCAAGCAAAAGGGTGAAACTTTATATTCTATACGTGCACTCCCTTTAGGTGGATTTTGTAGTATAGAAGGAGAGTCCGGAGACTCTTATGAAGAAAATTCTATGATGACTAAACAACCATGGCAAAAATTCATTATTTTCATAGCTGGAGCAGTAATGAACTTTTTACTTGCATGGCTGATTTTTACTGTTATTATTGGCTATTTAGGGTATAGTACCAATGAAATTAGAGTTGTTCAAGAAGGTTTGCCGGCTTATGAAGCAGGTTTAGAAGCAGGAGACCGTATTATTGCTGTAGATGGGAATAAGACAGAGGATTTAGAGGATATACTAAATCAAGTAAGTGATCCACATAAAAGCTATGCCTTTACTATTGAGAAAAGTAATGGTGCGAAGCAGGATATCAATCTGACGCCTCAAATTATGGAAGATAATACAGCTAAATTTGGATTTTCAACTACCAGTGCACATACAAACATAGGACGTATGATTGTAGATGGATTTAAGACTAACTTTGTGATGGTGAAACAAGTTTTCCAAAGTTTTATTGATCTTATTACAGGAAAGCTAGGCGCAGACCAGCTAGCAGGGATTGTAGGTGTTGTACAGATTACTTCTGACGTATGGAATGAAGGAATGAAAGAAAGTTTTACAGCGGCATTTATGAATTTGTTATATGTAGCCGGTATACTTTCAGCAAACTTATGTGTCTTTAATTTACTACCTCTTCCAGCCTTAGATGGTGGACGTATCGTCTTTACTTTAATTGAAATGATTAGACGTAAACCAGTTGACCCAGAAAAAGAGGGGATGGTACACTTTATTGGATTCGTTCTTTTAATGGGGCTTATGGTATTTGTACTTTATAATGATATAATGAGGATTTTTGGATGATGTATACAAGAAATGAAACAAAAATAATTAATATTGGTGGTGTTCAAATAGGAGGAGGCAATCCTATAGCTATCCAATCTATGACGAATACCAAAACACATGACGTAGAAGCAACAGTTAATCAAATCCTTAAACTTGAGGAAGCAGGATGTGAAATTGTTAGAGTAGCAGTGCCAGATGAGCAGGCTGCTCGAGCTATTTCAGATATTACAAAACGCATTCATATTCCACTTGTTGCGGATATACATTTTGATTATAGACTAGCTTTGATGGCTATTGAAAATGGTGTACAAAAGCTTAGAATTAATCCAGGTAACATTGGAAATAGTGAGCGTGTACAAAAGGTTGTAGAAAAGGCTAAGGCGTATCATATTCCAATACGTATTGGTGTGAATTCAGGCTCTGTAGAAAAAGTATTACTTGAGCAATATGGTGGGGTCTGTGCAGCTGCTATGGTAGAGAGTGCTAAGAAACATATTGATTTATTAGAGGGTATGGATTTTACCGATATTGTAGTATCTCTTAAAGCTTCGACGATTCCTCTTGCAATAGAAGCTTATACATTATTTGCTAAGAAATATGCTTATCCTTTACATGTAGGGATTACGGAAGCTGGGACACTTTATAGAGGGACAGTGAAATCATCAGCTGGACTTGGTGCTATTTTATCAAGAGATATCGGTGATACGATACGTGTTTCACTCTCAGATGATCCAGTTCAAGAAATTGAATGTGCAAGGGCAGTATTACAATCTTTGGAACTTAGACAATTTGGTGTAGAGATTATCTCTTGTCCAACTTGTGGTAGAACAAATGTCGATTTAATTGGACTTGCTAAACAAGTAGAAGAACGTACTAAACATATTACAAAGCCTCTTAAGATTGCAGTAATGGGTTGTGCAGTAAATGGGCCAGGAGAAGCTAAGGAAGCAGATATTGGTGTTGCGGGAGGAAGAGGCGAAGGACTTATCTTTAAAAAAGGTGAGATTGTACGTAAAGTGAAAGAAAATGAACTACTAGAAGTGTTTATGCAGGAACTTAATCAGATTCTTTGAATAGAGTCTTGATTTTTAGTATAAAACGTATTATACTTTTTGTAGTATATATTGATGCGACTAGAAAGAGTGGGTAATTTGCCCACTCTTTCTATATGCATGGATGAATTGTTTATAACTTAAATGAATAGTTCATCTAGAATAAGCAAAACTATTTGTATGAGAGGATGAGCGCAAATGAACAAAAAACAAATAGTCGATGAAGTAACTAATTACCTTGAACCTATTCTTGCAAAGTTCAACTTTGAATTAGTTGATGTAGAGTTTGTAAAAGAAGGTCCTTCTTATTTTTTAAGAATCTATATTGATAAAGAGGGCGGCGTTACTATTGAAGACTGCCGTATAACAAGTCGTGCCATTGAAGAAGTATTAGATGAAAAAGATATTATTGAGCCAGCTTATATGTTAGAGGTAAGTTCACCAGGTCTTGATCGTGTACTAAAAAAAGATAAAGATTTTGAACGCTTTAATGGTCATGTTGTAGATGTAAAACTTTACACACCAATTAATAAACAAAAAATGATTCAAGGAGAGCTTGTTTCAAAAACAGAAGAAACTCTTACACTTTGTGATGAGGATGGAGAAACAATCGAAATCCCAATGAAAAATGTTGTAGTCGTAAGACTTGCTATACTATTTTAAATGTAAAATGCACTAGAGGAGGATTATAATGAATCAGGAATTTATTATGGCAATTGATCAAATTGCGAAATCTAAAGGAATTAATAGAGATAAGCTATTTGATGCCATTCGACAATCTATAGAGGCAGCTTGTAAAAAACACTTTGGAAGTGTAGGGGTAGTTAAACCAATTATTCGTGTAGACATCAATGAAGAAACTGGTGATGTAAAAGTCTATGCAGTGAAAAAAGTTGTTGAAGATGACGAAGTAGATGTAGATATTGCTGAAATTGGTGTATCAGAAGCTAAAAAAATCAATCCAGTTATTGATGTTGAAGACGTTATTGATGTTGAAATTACACCTAGAAACTTTGGACGTATTGCAGCTCAAAATGCTAAGCAAGTTGTTATTCAAAAAATTAAAGAAGCAGAACGTGAAATGGTTTATGATGAATACAGTGTTAAGCTTAATGATATCATTAAAGGAACTGTAATGAGAAAAGAAAAAAATGGTTTTATTGTTCAACTTGACCATACAGAAGCTTCTCTTCCTCTTACAGAAGCTATCCCAGGTGAAACTTTTGAGACTGAAATGGGTGGTGAAGATCATACGACACAAAGAGCTTTCTACTTATTAAATGTAAAAGACTTTAACAAAAATGAGCAAAAAATGGATGGTAAATCAAAGGGTGGCGCACAAGTTATTGTTTCTCGTACACATCCAGATTTAGTAAAACGTCTCTTTGAACAAGAAGTTGTTGAAATTAAAGAAGGCGTTGTCGTTATTAAGAGTATTGCAAGAGAAGCAGGTTCTCGTACAAAGATTGCTGTTCACTCAAATGATCCTGTAGTTGATCCAGTAGGGGCTTGTGTAGGTGAAAAAGGTAAACGTATCAGTCTTGTAGTAGATGAACTTAATGGTGAAAAGATTGACGTTGTACGTTGGAGTGAAGATCCAAAAGAATTTATTGAAGCGGCGCTTAGTCCAGCTAAAGTTCTTGAAGTATCACTTGAAGAAGTAGAAACTGAAAGAGGTATTGAAAGAAGTGCAAAGGTTATCGTACCAGAAAACATCTTAACTTTAGCAATTGGTAAAGGTGGTCAAAATGTACGCTTAGCAGCAAAACTTACTGGATGGAAAATTGACATTAAAAGTACACCTGTAGAAAATACAGAGGAGTAATGCCAATGAAAACAAGAAAGATTCCTTTACGTAAATGCACAGGTTGTGGTGAAATGAAAGATAAACGCGAGATGGTTCGTATTGTAAGAGATAGTGAGGGGAACTATTCATTAGATTTTACAGGGAAAAAACCAGGTAGAGGTGCATATATCTGTAAGCAAATAGAATGCCTAAATCAAGCAGAGAAAAATAAAGGACTAGAACGTTCATTTAAGACAAACGTAGGCAAAGAAATCTATAATGATTTAAGAAATGAGTTTAAAGCAAATGAATGATCAAAGAGTTTATCAATTAATCGGATTATGCCAAAAGGCACGTAAATTAATATCAGGTGAATTTGCAGTTAAGCAGGCTGTATTAAGTGAAACTGTTAAGCTTGTTATTGTAACAGAAGATGCTTCTGCGAATACAACAAAACTCTTTAATGATAAATGTAATTATAGAAATATTCCTTGCATTAAGTGGGGAGATCGTTTCGAGCTGGGCAAAATGCTTGGAAAAGAAACTCGCGTTGTAATAGGAATAGTAGATGATAAACTAGCGGAGAAGATAGCAACTATGATAAAAAGTGATGGATAAAAAGTAAAGTAATACGGAGGTGGATTCATGTCAAAAGTTAGAGTTTATGAAATAGCAAAGAAGCTTAATATTAGTACAAAAGAAATCCTTGATCAATTAAAGGAATATGGTTTTGACGTACATAGCCATATGAGTTCCTTACAAGATGAAGAAGTGAAACTCATTATTGACTACTATAATCAAGATAAACCTAAAAATCAAATAATCCATGAGGTTAATACTACCGAAAAAACTGAGCCACCAACTGAACTGATTATACAACAAAAAGAGGCTAACTTTTCAAAAGCTCCTGAAGTAGAGCGACGTATGCCAGATTTAACACATCATAAGAAATCAACAAAAAGTAAAAATAAAAAGAAAAATAAAAAAGCGGAAAAAGCAGAAAAGGCAGGAAATATGGGACAACAAACTAACTTAGGGAATGATACGATGATTACAGAAGACGATATTAAAGTAATTGAAATACCAGCATCTATTAGCGTAAGAGATTTAGCTGATAAAATGGGTATTGCTGCAATTGAAATTATTAAATGTTTAATGAAAAAAGGCAAGATGGCTACAATTAATCAAGAAATTGATTTTGAACTTGCAAGTCAGGTAGCAGAAGAATTCGAAGTAATTGTAGAACTTGAAGAAGAGAAAGATTTACTTGAAGAAATCTTTAAAGAAGTAGAAGATAAAGAGGAAGATTTAGAAGCAAGACCACCAGTTGTAGTTGTAATGGGTCACGTTGACCATGGTAAAACATCTTTATTAGATGCAATTCGTTCAACACATGTTACATCAAGAGAAGCAGGTGGTATTACACAACATATCGGTGCTTCAACAGTAACTTTAAATGGTAAGAAAATTACTTTCCTTGATACACCTGGGCATGAGGCATTCACAGCAATGCGTATGAGAGGTGCTCAGGTAACAGATATTGCTATCTTAGTAGTAGCAGCAGATGATGGGGTAATGCCTCAAACAATCGAAGCGATTAACCATGCTCGAGCAGCAGGTGTTGAAATTATCGTTGCAGTCAATAAAATGGATAAACCAGGTGCAAACCCTGATCGTGTTAAACAAGAATTAGCAGATCAAGGCTTACTTGTTGAAGACTGGGGCGGTGATACAATCTGTGTACCAGTATCAGCACTTAAAGGGGAAGGTCTTGATACCCTTCTTGAAATGATTTTATTAGTAGCTGAAATGAATGATTACAAATCAAATCCAAACTGTAAAGCACGTGGTACTATTGTAGAAGCACAACTTGATAAAGGACGTGGTCCAGTAGCAACTGTACTTGTTCAACGTGGTACTTTAAAAGTAGGTGACCCAGTTGTTGCAGGTACAGCATATGGTAGAATCCGTGCTATGGTAGATGACAAAGGTCGCCAAGTGAAGAAAGCTGGTCCATCTACACCAGTTGAAATTTTAGGTTTATCAGAAGTTCCAGTAGCAGGCGATATGTTCTATGTTGCAAATAGCGATAAACAAGCACGTCAAGCTGCTGAGAAAGTAAAAGCACAAGGACGTTTACAAATTCTTGGACAATCTCAACAAAAAGTATCTTTAGATGATTTATTCAATCAAATTCAAGAAGGGCAAGTAAAAGATCTTAATATTATTGTTAAAGCGGACGTTCAAGGTTCAGTTGAAGCTGTTAAACAAAGTTTAGAACGTCTTTCAAATGAAGAAGTACGTATCCGCATTATTCATGGTGCAGTAGGTGCTATTACAGAGTCTGACCTTATGCTTGCATCTGCATCAGGAGCAATCATCATTGGTTTCAATGTTAGACCAGATGCTGCAACAAAGGCTATTGCAGATAGAGAAGAAATCGATATTAGACTTTACCGTGTTATCTACAATGCAATTGAGGATATTAAAGCAGCTATGAAAGGTATGCTTGATCCAGAATTCGTTGAAAAAGTAACAGGACATATTGAAATCCGTCAAACATTCAAAGTATCTGGTGTAGGAACAGTTGGTGGTGGATATGTATTAGATGGTAAAGTTGCTCGTCATAGTGGTATCCGTATTGTACGTGATGGTATTGTTGTTTACGAAGGTAAACTTGCATCTCTTAAACGTTTCAAAGATGACGTTAAAGAAGTTAACACAGGCTATGAATGTGGTGTTATGTTTGAACGCTTCAATGATATTAAAGAAGGCGATATAGCAGAAGCCTTTATTATGGAAGAAGTTCCAAGATAGGAGGTGACATAATGGCCAGTCAACGTATTATTAAAATTAACGAAGCAATTCGCAAAGAATTATCAGAACTTGTACGCTCAGAAATCAAAGATCCTCGTGTATCTGGTGCTATGATTTCTGTTGTTGATGTGGATACAACAAATGATTTAAAGTTTGCTAAAGTATTTATTAGCGTACTAGAAGAAAGCAAAAAAGAAGATGTCCTTGTAGGACTTAATGCGGCAGGAGGTTTTTTACGTAAAGAGATTGCAAGACGCATTAACTTACGTAATACCCCACAGCTGATCTTTAAATTAGATGAAACTATTGCTTATGGTATGAAAATGTCTAAGATGATTGATGATGTCTTAAAGGATAGTGAGAGTAATGAACTTTAAAGCTATTCTTGAAGTGATAAAAAATGCTAACTCTATAGTAATAAGTGCACACACTAACCCCGATGGCGATGCTATCGGGGCTATGGTGGCTATGGGCCATCTTTGTGCTTACTATAAAAAAAGTTATACCGTTTTATTAGAGCAATCTTCCAAGGCTTTTAGTTATCTTTTAAAAGGGTGTCATTATGCATTTGATTTAAAAGACACGGTAGATACTTTTATTGCTTTAGATTGTGGAAATTTAGAACGCTTAGTAGGTTATGATGCTTATTTTGATAAGGCTCAACATACTATTAATATTGATCATCATATAAGTAATACAAAGTTTGCTCAGTATAATTATGTAGATGCAGAAGCTTCTTCTACAAGTGAACTCATCTATAGGCTTATTAAAGAGGGAAATATACCTGTAAATGTAGAAATAGCTAAGGCGCTTTATACAGGTCTTTTAACAGACACAGGTGGCTTTAGGCATTCTTGTACGTGTCCCAGCACACTTTTAGCAGTAGCAGAGCTTATTCAATTCCCTTTTAATTTTAGTGAACTTTACGAAAAGATTTTATGTGAAAAATCTTTAGCAACAGCTAAACTGCAAGCTAAAGCTGTAGAACATATGAAGCAAATGAATAAACCAGGTATGTATTTAAGTTATATTACTTCTGAAGATATTGCACGAAGTGAGGCTTCTAAAGAAGATATAGACGGCGTAGTAAGTTATTTAAAGACAATCAAAGGAACAGAGCTTATTGCTTTTATTTATCCAAAAGGAACAGATTCACAGACTTATAAATTAAGTATGAGAAGTAATCCACCTTTCAATGTAGCTGCCTTTTGTGAGCAATTTAATGGTGGTGGACATGAAAGAGCTGCTGGTGCAACTTTAGAGGGTACACTTGAAGAAGTACTTAAACATGTTCAAGATGCCACTTGTGCCTTTATGGAAAGTTAGAAAGAGGTTATTATGTTAAACGGTATATTAAACATCTATAAAGAAAAAGGTTTTACTTCCCATGATGTGGTAGCCAAAGCTAGAGGTATTTTGCGTGAAAGAAAAATTGGTCATACTGGAACGCTTGATCCTGATGCAGAAGGGGTGTTACCTTTATGTATAGGCAAAGCAACTAAGGTAGTTCCTTATTTAACAGATGCGGATAAATGCTATGAAGCGACTGTTAAATTAGGCGCATATACTACAACAGAAGATGCATCTGGTGAAATCCTTGAAACTTTTGATGTAAATGTTACAAGGAGTCAGGTAGAGGAAGTTGTTAAAAGCTTTGAAGGTCCCTATACACAAACACCTCCTATGTATTCAGCTATTAAGGTGAATGGTGTAAGACTCTATGAATTAGCTAGAAAAGGTATTGTAGTCGATAGACCAAGTCGAGATGTTTACCTTACAAGTTGTAATTTAATAGAGTGGATTGATGATACAACCTTTAAAATCCGTGTAGACTGTACAAAGGGTACTTATATTCGTACACTTTGTACAGATATAGGTAGAGCTTTAGGTTGTGGAGCTTACATGGAATATCTTTTAAGAGTACGAGTAGGCCATTATTGCCTAGAGGATAGTCTGACATTAGGAGCATTAGAAAGTCATAAGCATGAGATAGATAAGTATATTGAGCCGGTAGAAGAAATGTTTGGGAATTATCCTAAGATTACTATTTTACACACTTATAATAAATATCTTTATAATGGCAATGCACTTCCTTTTAAGTCAGCTCAGCTATTACCAGAACAATTAGGTCAATTCGTACGTATCTATGATGAAGAAGGTACTTTTAGGGGTATTTATAAAGTTAATAATAAGTTACAGCAATTTATAGTAGAGAAATTATTTATTTGATTTTTAGAAGGAGGTGGGGTAGTGCAATATATTTGTGGGTCAACAGACATACAAATAACAGGAGAAAGTGTAGTTGTATTAGGGAATTTTGATGGTGTACATAAAGGCCATCAAATGCTTTTACATGAGGCAAAAGCAAATGCAAAAGAAAATAACCTAATGGCTATTGCACTATCTTTTTATCCTCACCCTACGTGGGTGCTAGGCAATAATCCTAAGCCTCTTGTTATGTCTAGGCAAGACCGTAAGCATCAAATTAAAGCAGAAGGCATGGATCTTTTTATTGAATATCCTTTTACCGTAGATTTTGCACATATTAGTCCTGATATATTCTTTAAAGATGTTCTTGTAGATAAACTTCATGCAAGAGTAGTCGTTGTTGGTAGCAACTATTTCTTTGGCAAAAATAAAGTAGGGAATGTAGATTATATGAAAGTACTTGGAGAAAAGTATGATGTAGAAATTCTAGTAGTAGATACGGTTAAAAAAGATGGACAGGTTATATCAAGTACACATATTCGTCAATTGATTAGCGAAGGTAAGATGGAAGAAGCCGAAAGCTTTCTTGGTCATCCTTATACAGTTATTGGAACAGTTGTACATGGTAAAAAATTAGGGAGAACCATTGGCTTTCCAACAATTAATATGATTGCAGATCCAGCTCGTATCCATCCACCTAACGGTGTCTATGCTACAACAGTAAAGGTATATAATCATGAATATATGGGTATAACTAATGTAGGCTATAATCCAACGGTTGGCAGTAGCTACAAAATGATAGAAACACATATTATTGATTTTACAGGTGAAATTTATGGTGAAGAAGTAGAAGTAGCTTTCCATAAGTTTATTAGACCTGAACAGAAATTCGATAATGTAGAAGAACTTTCTAAACAAATTGCAAGAGATACACAGACAGGCAAAAAATTTTTAAGCACACATATGAAATAGTTTACAAGCTTAAAGGCGTGTGCTATACTAATTAAGTATTTAAGCCGTTACTCAGATAGTGGACACTCCGACCTTATCTTAGTTATCGGATAGATTGAAATTATAGGAGGAAATAACAATGACTAAAGAATTCAAACAAGAAATTATGCAAAAATACGCAAGAACTGCTAATGATACTGGTTCTCCAGAAGTACAAATCGCACTTCTTACAGAAAGAATCAACCACTTAACAGAGCACTTACGTACACACAAAAAAGACCACCACTCACGTCGTGGATTATTTCTTATGATCGGTAAAAGAAGAGGTCTTTTAGACTACTTAATCAAAACAGATATCGAAAGATACCGTGCTATCATTAAAGATTTAGGTATCAGAAAATAATAATTTTAAACAGGACAGGGTGGAGGCATTCCACCCTTTTTTGTAATATTATAGAGGAATGAGCATACTTATTGTGCAATGTTAAAAGGATTTAATATCTAAATCTTTCTAAGATTGCGCAAGTTATGTCTCTCTTCCTCAAATAAAATCGAAAGGGGAAATTGATTATGATAAAAAATTATTCAACTACTTTAGCCGGTAGACCACTTAAAGTTGAAATTGGTAAAATGGCAGGGCTTGCAAATGGTAGTGCACTTGTAAGTTATGGTGAAACAGTTATTTTAGCAACAGTTGTTGCAAGTGAGGAACCAAAAGAAGGGATTGACTTCTTCCCTCTTAGTGTAAATTATGAAGAAAAATTCTATGCAGTAGGTAGAATTCCTGGTGGTTATATTAAACGTGAAGGGCGTCCTTCAGAAAGAGCAATTTTAACATCACGTGTTATTGACCGTCCAATGCGTCCTCTTTTCCCAAAAGATTACCGTAATGATGTCGTGATTACAACAACAGTTATGGCAGTAGATCAAGACTGTAGCTCAGAAGTAACAGCTATGATTGCAGCTTCACTTGTTGTAGATATTTCGGATATTCCTTTTGCAGGTCCAGTTGGTTCCGTACAAGTAGGTTATGTAGATGGTGAGCTTATCATCAATCCGACTTCAGCACAAAGAGAAGTAAGTGAACTTGCTTTAACAGTATCTTCAAGTAGCTCTAAAGTTATGATGATTGAAGCTGGTGCTAATGAAATTGATGATGATCTTATGTTTGAAGCAATTATGAAAGCACATGCAGTAAACCAAGAAATTGTTAACTTTATTAATGAAATCAAAGCAGACTGTGGTAAAGCTAAGAAAGAAGATTATGTAAGATTTACAGTTCCAGAAGAAATTGTAGCAGAAATTACAGCTATCATTGGCGATGAACGTATGGAACAAGCTGTATTTACAGATGATAAACAAGTGCGTGAACAACAACTTAAAACATTAAAAGAAGAAGTAACTCAAAAACTTACTGAAGAAGGTAAAGAAGAACACTTAGCTTATTTAGGCGAAGCTTTCTATAACTTCGAAAAGAAAACAGTAAGACGTATGATTTTAAGACAACATAAACGTCCAGATGGTCGTGCATTGGATGAAATTCGTCCACTTTCAGCAGAAGTTGACTTATTGCCTCGCGTACATGGCTCAGGTATGTTTACACGTGGTCAAACACAAGTACTTACTGTAACAACTCTTGGACCTTTAGCAGATACACAAACTTTAGATGGTTTAGATGAATTAGAAGTATCTAAACGTTATATGCATCACTATAACTTCCCTCCTTATTCAGTAGGTGAAGCACGTGCACCACGTGCACCAGGACGTCGTGAAATTGGACATGGTGCTTTAGCAGAACGTGCACTTATTCCAGTATTACCATCAGAAAATGAATTCCCATATGCTATTCGTACAGTATCTGAAGTATTAAGCTCTAATGGTTCAACTTCACAAGCAAGTATCTGTGGTTCTTCACTTTCATTAATGGCAGCAGGTGTACCCATTAAGTCCGCTGTTGCAGGTATTTCTGTTGGTCTTGTAACAGGAGAAACAGATGATGATTTTGTTATGCTTACAGATATTCAAGGGCTAGAAGACTTCTTTGGAGATATGGACTTTAAAGTAGGTGGTACACATAAAGGAATTACAGCAATCCAAATGGATATGAAAATTCAAGGTTTAACACCGGAAATTATTAAACAAGCTTTTGAACAAACAAGAAAAGCACGTACCTATATCTTAGATGATATTATGGCTAAAGCAATTGATATGCCAAGAGAAGAACTTTCTCCATATGCACCACGTATTACTCAAATTACAATCAATCCTGAAAAAATTAGTGAAGTTATTGGACCAAAAGGTAAAACAATTAATAAGATTATTGATGAAACAGGCGTTAAAATTGATATTGAAGATGATGGACGCGTATTCATTTGCGGTATTGATGCTGAAAAAACAAAACGTGCCATCGAAATTATCGAAGGTATTGCCAAAGATATTGAAGCAGGTCAAGTTTATACAGGTAAAGTTGTAAGACTTATGAACTTTGGAGCATTTGTTGAGCTTTTACCAGGTAAAGAAGGTCTTGTGCACATTTCTCAACTTGCACATGAACGTGTAGAAAAAGTAGAAGATGTAGTGAATGTAGGGGATACTATCGAGGTTAAAGTTATTGAAATAGATAAACAAGGACGTGTTAACCTATCAAGAAAAGTACTCCTTGAAAAGCCTAAAAAAGAAGAAGCAAAAACTGAACAATAATTAGAAGGGTATCTACTTTGGTAGATACCCTTCTACATGCATATTGCTATTTGTAATGATTGTTATTAGGGAAGTAGAAGAGCATGAATCAACATAATCGTTTTAAAGCAGGGCTAAAGAAAGCAATGCCTATTGCATTAGGCTATTTTCCGGTATCATTTACTTTTGGTATTATGGCTTCTGGTGGAGGCATAGATCCTATAACGGCAACTATCATTTCACTTACCAATTTTACCTCTGCAGGGCTATTTCCTATTAAAGAGGAGGATTATACAAGATGTACATAGTTTTAGCAATTTTAGTGATTGCCCTTGTAACTTATTTACCAAGGGTTGGCCCCTTAATTCTTATGAAAAAGAAAATAGAGTCTAAATTTCTACAGTCTTTTTTATATTATGTGCCCTATACAGTATTGGCTTCCATCACCTTTCCAGCTATTTTTCATTCGACAGGAAGGTTATTAAGTGGTATAGTAGGTGCAGGGATAAGCATAGTACTTGCTTACTTAGGTGGAAGTTTGCTTCAAGTATCGCTTGTTGCAGTCATTAGCATTTATATTATGAATCTATTTTAGAGGGTGAAATTATTTTAATCAGGATTAAACAGAACGACTTTACAAAAAAACGTATGGCACATTTATTTGCAGAAGCATTTTATGATGATCCACTTTATCTGTATATGTTTCCAGATAATACAACTAGAATAGAAGTATTGGAGCTTTTCTTTAGAACTTATTTAGATATATATGGAAAATACGGTGACATTGTTACAACTTCTGAAGATTTAACTGCAATAGCCTACATTTATTATGAAGAGCGATTTGAGAATAAATTACTTTATTATAAAGATTTATTTTTTGCGACCTTTAGGCTGATTGATTTCTTAAGGTTTATAAGTTTGAAGGATATTAGACGTATGATTAAAACAGTCAAAAAGATGTCTTCAAATTGGATTGATGAGGTGGTACAAGGTAATTATATACACCTTGATTTATTAGCAGTTCAAAGAGACTATAGAGGGTTAGGCAAAGCTAAACAGCTTATTGAATATGTAATTAATGAAGCAAAAGTTAAAAATTTACCACTTACACTTGAAACACAGAATTTAGATAATACTGAGATTTATAAACACTTTAATTTCGAAACAGTAGAAGAGATTTCTTATGAACATATGGTGCAATATTGTATGTTGCATAAGTAAAAAAGTACCCTTAATAAAGGGTACTTTTTTTATGTATATTGAAGCTATTTAACACTTTCTCGGACAATAAGAGTAGGTTTATAAAGATGATAAGAAGGTGTATCCATGCCCTGAAGGCATTTAATAAGCATTTCAGCTGCATATTGGCCAAGCTCGTAAGCAGGCTGACTAACTGTTGTAAGAGGTGGATCAATAATTTGAGAAAAGGATAGATTGTCAAAACCTATGACAGAAAGATCTTCAGGAATACGAATACCTTGAGTACGTGCATATTTATAAACGCCATAGGCCATTAAATCATTAGAAGCAATTAAACCTGTATAGGACTGTAGGTGGAGAAGTTCCATTGCTCTAAAACCACCTTCAACAGTATAATCTCCTTCTGTGATAAGTTGCTCCTGTATAGGTAAACCAGCTTCTTCTAAGGCCATTTTATAGCCTCTAAGACGTTCTTTAGAGGTAGAGAGGTTCATAGAACCAGTTATAAAGGCAATAGAAGTATGTCCCTTTTCAATAAGATGTTTGGTAGCTGTATAAACTCCAAAACAGTTATCAATATAGACATGAGGGATTGCTTCATCATGCATGCAAGCATCTAATAAGATAATAGGCTTATTAACTTTTTGAATACGTGTAATATTTTTTGGTGTAGTAGCAGTAGAAGAAGCAAATAAGAGTCCATCAACTTGCCTTTCTAAAAGGGTATAGACATAGCTTTCTTCTTTTTGGGCATCCAGGTCAGTATTACAGAGAAAAATATGATATCCATGGCTACCTGCCATATCTTCTATGCCACGTGCAAGCTCCGGAAAGAAGGGGTTACAAATATCAGGAATAATACAGCCTAATGTCTTTGTAGATTGTGTACTTAATGCACGAGCTGCACTATTGGGAATATAATCGTATCTCTTAACTACATCTAATACTTTAGCTTTTGTTTCTTCTGTGTAACCTGTTTCTTTATTATTTAAGACGCGAGAAACAGTACCAATAGAAACATTCGCAAGTTTTGCAATTTCACGTATTGTAATGCTCATAAAGGCCTCCAGTCATTATAAAAATCTAGTTTATCTTGGATTAGCGTAGCATAAGTCGAACATTAAGTCAATTATAGTACAAAAAGTTTTAGTTTTAAGAAAGAGCATTTTAATTCTAATCTTATTATATAGAGCATAAAACTGAAAAGAAACAAGCTGATATAGAGGTGCTCATTAGAACTCATGTACTAGAAGGCAAGGTATTTAGCTAGTATAAAGTTTTAAATGCTTTTATAGAGTCTCAAGCATATTTCATCACGCTGATACACGATGTTATAAGCATAGCTTACTTAGAGAGGTTTAGCTTCAATAAAATATGTTAAAGTAGGCACTATTTAAAATAAAAGTAAAAAATTAATGATAAAAGTAAAAATCTGATTATAGAACTAGAAAGAAAATGATTTTAAAATAAAAGTACTAAAAATCTAAATAGGGGGGGGAATTCAAAGTATATAAGTACGCTTTTACTGAGTACAATAGTAGGAAGTAAGAAATGCATAGATGATCTAGTTATCTTTAAACAAGATTCTCATAAATAAAAAAGCATAAATTAATAAGCGGATACAAATAAAAATATGCAGTGGGAATAATATTTTGGGAACAGTTAAATAGAACAGATGATAGAAAAAATGATGAGGCAATTGAAGGAGTAACATTACATTGGTAAGACACCTTAGCAAGATCAAAATAGAGTAAAAGGAAGGTAAAGAGAAGCTATGAATAAAAGAGAGATTTTAAAAGGTATACAGAATGGGAAAGCGTTGCCTTTTAAAATAGCCTATCATGAAACCTACAATCAAATACCCTACATAAGGCAGCAATTTCAGTTATTAGAAGAGACGGAAAAAGAGCAAGAAGAAATAAAATCTTTAAGTTATGATAAATTTAAGCTTTTTTGGGAAACGGGAGATAGAAGTATCTATCAAGATGCCTATTACGCTAAAAGGAAGAGATTACTTCTGTATGCTATGCTACTCTGGAGAAGACATGAAAATCTACACTATAAACATGAGCTTGAAAATGTTTTATGGGATATTTGTAGTGAACCTGTGTGGGCCTTACCAGCACATTTTACAGATAAGGAAGGAAGAGATTTACCTTTTGAAAAATACGAAGGACAGATTGATTTATTTGCGGCAGAAACAGGTTTTGCTATTGCAGAGACACTAAGAATGTGTGAGCCTTTTTTATCTAAGAGATGTATAGAATTTGCCAGAATTCAGCTTAATAAACGTATCATTGAACCTTTTTTAGATGGTAATCAATTTTATCCATTTGAAATTAGGGCTAATAACTGGGCAGCAGTATGTGGTGGTGCCCTAGGATGTGTAGGAATTCTACTTCTTAAAGATGAAGAAAAACTGACTAACTTTTTACACAGAGCTATTTCTTGTATAGAAGTTTATTTACAATCTTTTGGAGAAGATGGAGTATGTGTAGAAGGCGTAGATTATTGGAGTTATGGCTTTGGCTTCTTTGTATGCTTTGCAGATTATTTAAAACAAAGAACCAATGGACAGCTAAATTTTTTTAGGGATAAGAAAGTAGAGCAAATTGCTCTCAATCAACAAGCTTACTATTTAGTAGGCAATCATACCATAAGTTTTGCAGACGGTAGGGATGAAGGAAGATACAGAATAGGGCTTTCTATGTATTTGAAAAAGTGTTATCCGGCAGTACAGCTCCCACCATTACAGTATGCCCAATCTATATTGGAGGATACCTGCTACCGTTTTTGTTTAGCATTAAGGGATATTCTGTGGTATGACCCCAATATAGGGTGGCAGGGGGATAAGAAACAGTCTGTTTGGTTATCTCAGGCACAATGGTTTCTATCTCATGGAAATACTTTTATTCTTGTAGCCAAAGGTGGTCACAATGGGGAAAGTCATAATCATAATGATTGCGGCTCATTTATCCTCTATAAAAATGGGGTTCCAATGTTAGAGGACTTAGGGGCAGGTTTATATAATGCAGATTACTTTTCCAATAAGAGATATGATATTTTTGTGAACGCATCCAGAAGCCATAATGTCCCAATTATAGCAGGAACAGAGCAAAGAGCAGGGAAAGAATATGGTACGCAGAATGTTTTAGTAAACCTTGGGACGATAGAAACATTCCAGGCTGAGTTACAGAGTTGTTATCCTTCTTATAACTTAGAATCTTTTGTTCGCAGGATTAAACATAATATAGAAGAAAACTATATAGAATTAGAAGATTTATTTAAGTTTAATAAGCCTGATGTGATACAAGAACGCTTTATAAGCCGTTCACCTATAAACATAGAAGGAACAAGTGTAGTGATAAAAAATGGTAAGGAAGAATTGAAGCTTTATTTTGATGAAGGATATGATCTACAGGTTTTAAAGGAAGAATATGAGAACCATAAGATGGAAGAGTGTATAGCTTATATCTTGCAGGCATCTAAAAAGGATAAAAGAAAGAACGTATGTTGTAGGGTCCTTATAAAATAAAGCGAGTGAGATAGAAGGTAGAGCGAAAAATGAAATTTTATAGTTAATATACGTAAAAGTGGGCATATTTCTGAGGAGATATGCCCACTTTTTATTGTTTAGGTTATAGATAAAATTTTAGTATTTAATGAGTACAGGTTGGATTTGTTTGCCATCTAATGCAAATTTTAAGGTATCAGGTACAAGGGTTAAGTCAGCTACTAAGGAGTAAGGTTTTGCTACAGCGTTGTCTTGACCAAAAGGTACAAAGTAAATATTTTGATTTGGCATTACGTGTCCAATATTTTCAAGGTTAAGGCCTAAGCCATCGTTTGTGGAAATGGCAAGAATAATAGGTTTACCGTTACGCATAAGAGATTTGGCTGCAAGGACGACAGGTGTATCTACAATAGCGTGAGAAATTTTAGAAAGTGAGTTTCCTGTGCAGGGTGCAATAAGCAGTGCATCTATCATATTTTTAGGACCTAATGGTTCAGCATCATGAATGGTATGAATAATAGGTTTTCCAGTGATTGTTTCAATTTCGTCAATAAAATCTTCGGCTCTGCCAAAGCGTGTAGAGATAGTATAAGCATTAAAGGACATAATAGGGTAGACATCAATGCCTAAGTCTACAAGATTTCTAAGCATAACAACGGCTTTTTTAAAAGTACAGAAAGATCCGCAGAATGCAACGCCTAATTTTAAGTTTTTTAATTCAGTCATAATTTTTCCCCCTGTTTGAGCATAATAAGAGTTAGGCCTTGGTAGAGGATCGAAGCAGCCGTCATAGGAGCAACTTTTCCGGGAAGACTAGGGGCCGGAACATAGTGAATTCCTAAAGCCTGGCTATAAGATTTATCAATACCAGATACAGATGCTAATTCAATATAAACAACATTTTTTGGAAAGAGATCGATATATTCAGCAGTTAAAATAGGAACAGGAATAGTGTTAAAGATAAAATCAAATTTCCAAAGATGTTTTTTCAGGTCATAAAGTGGAATAGGTATATAGTCATAAGTAGAAATATAGGCAAGGTCTTGTGTTGAGCGTGCTTCTACATAGACTCTAGCCCCAATACCTTTTAGTTTATGGGCAAGAATTTTTCCACATCTACCAAAGCCAAGGATAAGGCATTTACTATCATTAAGTGTAATTTCACTATTTTGCATGGCATATTGGATGGCGCCTTCTGCGGTTGGTATAGCATTTGCTATCCTTGCACAAAGGCGTAGGGGATACAGCCGCTGAATGGATTAGCTCACGCTGTTTTTTTTTAGTATATCTTGCCCAAATAGATTGATTTGAAGGTTTTCACCATCCCAAGTAATATAATCTACTATAGAACGGATAATAGAGCGTTGCATATAAATATCTGTACTATCTTTTAAATCCTTAAGATGGGTGAATGCTTTTCGAAGGGAATCCAAATTAAGACTAACAACCTGTTGTTGCTCTCCATTTTCATGAAGTTGTTGAATTTGAGATCTTAAAGCTTTAGTAGAGGTATTAAGCTCACTAAGTTGTTTCATATATAAGTCAACAAGGGGATGCTCAGCGGGTAATTTAGCAAGCTGACTCATGAGATTTTTCATGGATAGGTCGTTATCTTCTATCTGTGCTGTCAAGTCTTGAACTTTATGATTGATTTCTTCTATGGATTGTGTGACAAAAGCCTTGTTAGATTTAAAGATAGAGGACATGAATTCATTATTTTCGGCTAGGTCTACTAGATAATTAAAAACATCTGCATCCACTTCTTGGCCAATTACATTTTTGACATTGCACTTTGTACGTCTCGACATTTCTTTAGTTGTACAAACGTAAGAGTAGGCAAGCTCGCCTTTAGCATTTATCTTCCCTTTTTTTATTTTCATATTCGATCCACAATGAGCGCATTTAATCATATTAGTGAGAAGTCCGTATTGCATGGTTTCTTTCGTGTAGAAGCTATTTTGGGTATTAGAGTTTAATATACCTTGAATAGATACCCAATCCGTACCTTCAACTATAGGTGTATGTTTACCTATACTGATAATCCATTCAGAATAATCTTTAGTAGAAATGGATTTACCCACTTGATCTGTTTTGTTGTAGGACATAATACCATATGTCCCATCAAAATCTTTTTCTTCATTACAAATTTGACATCCAAGAGAAGAGAGGTAATCATACATATTGGAATCAGCAGCAGCATAGACAGGATTCGTTAAGATATCTTTAATAGTAGCTGCTGTATACTTACAATTGTTTTTACTATAGATATCATGGATAAGTAGATAAGATTCTGTTGAACGTAAACTCTTAAGTTCCATGAACTTAGTAAAGATGAGTTTAACTTTTTCAATTTCATTTTTATCTATACTTAGTTTATACATTTTCTTAGTATTCATATTATGGTCTAGATACTCGATAGGTTCAGAATTAAAACCAGTAGGTGTAGTGCCACCTAACCATCTACCAGTACGGGCTAGTCCAAGCATATTATCCTTAATACGCTCAGCAATGGTTTCACGTTCTAGCTGAGCAAAGACCATGGCAATATTAAGCATGGCACGGCCAATAGGCGTAGAAGTATCGAATTGCTCTTTCACAGATATGAATTCAATACCATGTTCTTGCAATAGCTCATAGGTATTGGAGAAGTCTGCAATATTTCTACTGACACGATCTAAGCGGTAGCAGATAAGCATGTTAAATTTATCTTTCTTAGCATCATTTAAGAGCTTTTGGAACTGTGGCCTTTCTGTATTACTACCAGTGAAACCTTCATCTTGGTAGATGATAAATTGTGCATCAGAAGTATTAAGGTTAGACCATTTTAATATGTAGTCTTTACAAGCATTAATTTGATTTTCTATAGATTCACCTTTATCGGTGGCTTTTGATTTACGAGAATAGATTGCTATCTTCATAGAAAACACCTCTGTCATTAAGATATAAATTAGAAGCTCCAAGTAGTATACTACAAGGAGCTGACAAGTTAAGAATATTATGTAATAAGTTATATACTCATTATGATACTTGATGATAAAAGTTTATTCAATATGGAGATAAAAAGATTTAAAAATACTTGTTTAATTTTAAGTAGATTATGTTATGATATGAATAAAGAAAGCATCAGTGCTACCAAAACTGATGATCCCTAAAGGTTTTAGTTTTTAGGGCTTATAAACAGATTAAATAATAAAATTATTTTTTGAGATTAGGGCGACTACTTTGGCAGGGTGGGGCGCTCTTTTTGTTTGGATGCATTTCGAACTCACTACCTTTAAGTTCACATTTGAACTTAATACAACTGATATAAGTTCCTCTTTTAGGGTATAAAGCTATACAGTGATACATGATCATGCATCACACCCCTTTCGAGTATAACATAGTTTAATCTATTTCATAGCCTCATAGGAGGATAACCATACCCCGCGCCCACCTGCACGGTTAAATTTACTTATTCGTTATAGTACTATAAATGTATTTAATACAAGAGTAGTAATAGCATACTTTAAAAGCTTTTGACTTGAGGTTTATCTGCATTATTAAAAATAAAGCTTCATCTTGATAAAGGATAGAGCTTATCTATGTAGAATCGAATATAGCCTAAAAACTGAAAGTAATTGAAAGACAATAAAAAGTGTAATATAATAATAATAATAATAAACTATTGACAAGGGGGTTAGTATATGATAATGCCAACAAAACATACTCATTTGTCTGCCTCCTTTATGGGGTTAGGAGCATTTATACTTAAATTATTAGAAGAGCCATTAACAATTGATGAGTGTTGGTTGAGATTAAATAAAGAATATATTAATAAAGGTGTTATTAAGAAAAAGCATTCTTTTGATAATTTTATTCTTACCGTTGATTTGTTATTTATGATAAATTCAGTTGATTTAAATGAAAGAGGTGAACTCTACAATGTATCTAAAAAAGCTTGAGGCAAATAAGAACTCAGTTAGAGCAGAAAAATTTAAAACAATTGAGTTTGATAATGCAGAAATTAATATTATATTAGGAACAGTAGGGCATAAAGATAAAAAAGGGAAGACTGTAAATGGCGTTGGAAAAACGTTATCTTTAAAACTTATTGATTTTTGTTTAGGTGCTAAGTTAAATACTAGAGACAAACTTTCAAAGTTGGAAGATTGGGAGTTTATCCTTGATGTATGCATAGAAGATAAAAATAGATCATTTAAGAGAAGTATCAGTGATGCAAATACTGTATATATTGATAATGAAGATAAAAAGCTAAAAGAGTTTAATACTTGGTTAGAGAATGAATTATTGGATAATCTGAATACTGAAAGTATGGTATCTTTTAGAAATGTAATTTCAAGATTTTTAAGACTTCCTAAAGATGGATACATAACATGGGAAAAATGTAAAAAGAAGGAACAGGATGATGTTTCATTATTAAGTAACAGTTTTGTATTAGGATTAAATACTGATGTGATTGAAAATAAAATAAGAATTAAAGAGCAGTTAAATGATATAAACAAAACACGTTCTATTATTAAAAATGACTCTAGTATTAAAGAAAGTCTTCAAGGAATCGATGTTGGAATAAACTTAACTACACTTAAAAAGGATATTGAAAAATTAGAAGAAAAAATATCTAAGTTTAAAATTGCTGAAGGACATGAAGAGATTAAAAAGAATATTGAAATTGATAAATATAAAGCACAAAATCTTATTAATGAGAGACAATTAAAAAAGAATATGCTTAGCACAATCAATGAGAGCTTAAAAGTTGAAATTGATGTGACCTATGATAAAGTAAAGGATTTATATGAGGAAGCTAATGTAGTACTTTCAGATATGGTTCAAAAACAGCTACAAGAAGTTAATAATTTTCATATACAGCTATTAAGTAACAGAAAAAATAGGCTTAAAGAAGATAAAAAAACATTAACATCAGTAATCAAAAAACTTGATAAAGAAATTGAACAAGTTAATAATAGAATTAATAGTAATTTGTTATTATTAAAAACAGGTGGTAGTATTAGTGAATTAGAAGTACTACAGAATGAGTTATTGGATAAAAAAATTCGTTTAAGTGGTATAGAAAAGCATAGTACTCTTTTAAAAGATATTAATAGTAAGATTCTTGATTATAAATCTGAAATGGCTCAGCAGAACGCAAAAGCAAGCCAGTATTTAAATGAGATTGAAGATTATGTAGATAATTTATCAAGTCAATTTAAAGAATTTGTAGATTATATTTATGAAGAAACTAGAACAGCTGGAATTAGTATTGAAAATAATGACAAGGATAATAAAATTCAATTTAATATTAATCCTGAAATTAAAGATGATGAGTCTGCAGGTGTAAATAATGTAAAGATATTCTGTATGGATTTATTATATTTAAAATTACAGAAAAATAATCATATAGGTTTTATTTATCACGATAATTCGATATTTGCTGAAACAGATGTAAGACAAATATATAGGATGATTAAATTAGCATATGATATATGTAGCGAAAATAATTTACAATATATTGTAAATTTGAATTATGATATGTTTAATCAAATTATAGAAATTGCACAAGAAGAGAATAGCTATTTTGCTGAACATCTTGAGAAACGAGTTATATTAAGATTAAAAGATGATAGTGTCGATGATAAGTTATTAGGAGAAGATATATAAAAGAGGAAGGTGCAAGCATTAGCTTAAGCCTTCCTCTTTTGGTTCTTCAAAAATATCACATGACTCAAAATAGAGAGACATAATAATCAATATGTTATTATAATATGTACTTTGTGAAAAATTGTCTAATCCATCATCAACAGGATATATATTTTTATAAATATGAAAAAATTGAGTATTAGGATCATCACTTAATTTTTTTGATTCATTATATAAAGTGGTTAAGTGTTTTCTGAGTAACTCACTTGAATCATCATTTGTACTATTGAAGTATTCTTCTAATAAATAAGATGATAAATTAGCTGTACATAACATATAATCAATATTTTGATCAAGCTTGTTAAAAGTAATTTTTTTCTTAAAATTAGGTGCTATTAATTTAGAGGGAATATAACCAAATGGTTTTTTTTCAGCAATTAAGAAGGATATAATCTGATTAATAATTTCATAGTTAATGGGTTCTAAGTTAGGCTTTGGAATATAGCAGCTTAATATTTGTTGCATGGTATCAATATCCTCTATTCTGCTAAATATGCTTTGTAAATATTTTTCACCTTTTAGATAGAATGAGAGAGTGTGAAGAAAACTCTGTAAATTTAAATTCTCGTACAGCTTTCTATGATAAAATAAATTCATAGGAGGCTGTTTTTATGGGACGAAGAAAAAGAGAAGGTTTAAGTGAAGGTAAG